>JASFWK010000038.1:0-16162 GCA_050049355.1 Anaerolineae bacterium
GCGGCACGTGAAAACCTGCTAGCACAGCCATGTGAGCCAGAGCGACGAAGAGCGCTGACCGAAATAGAGCCCCTGGACGGTCTGCCTTCTGAAGAGAGAGCGTCGCCATCAACCCGCCAGCAGTGGCATAGGTCGCCATCTCCAGCGAGTGGTCACCCATCAAACCCACAACGCCACCCATGTAGACGCTGACAGCCGCCCCTGCAGGCGCCCCTAGCGTAGCTGTGAGCAGCATCGCCAAGGAAGGAACTGGCAGAAGATACCGCAGCACCGTTCGCTCAGGGATCATCATCAAAGCCAGCAGAAGGAAGAACGCCAAGAGAACGGCCAAGAGAACGAGTTTGCGTCCTTCCCACAGCACGTCTGTTTGGAAGTGAGCCAGAAACAGCCCCAGAAGGACAATTCCAGGGATGGCCAACACCGCATATGCAAACACATCGGTCCAGCGAGTGCGTGATTGCTGGAGGCCCAGCCTGCGCAGCGCCTCTAGATCTAGTGCGCTAACGCGCTCGCCCTCACGAACGATGACCTCGCCAGCCTCAAAGGTCAACAGGACGGGTGAGACCTCGTCGCGAGCCCGCGCGCGCTCGGCCTGCGTCGCCTCCTCGTCATAGAAGGAGTTGACGGTGATCAGCCGCTGACTCAGCGCAGTGGTGACGGTTGCCTCTTCCGCTGAGAGATCCAACCCCACCAGTGAAGGCACTTCCTGCCGAGCTTCCTCCACAGAACCCTCGCGGACCCCCCGCCGCATCATCTCGGCTACGACGTTGAGGGTCTCCAGCTGCACCCGGCCCCAGGACTCCTCGGAGAGGGTCAGCAGCCTCTCCACAACGGTAGACGTAAGGTCGGACAACTCAGGCACCGCCAGTACCCACGCTCGCTTCTGGGCTGGAGTGGCGAACGAATCAGCACGGACCGACACCAGGTAGTCCAGCACCTGGCGAGTCCGCTCCAGCTGCTGCCGGGCCAGTTCCGAATCGGGGACAGTATAGACCGGCTCGACCGCTTCCTCCGCCAGCCGCCGCTGCTCCGCAGCGCGGATCGCGCTCTGATAGGTGATACGCCGAGGAGCTCGGATGTCCCGCGGGGCTACATCCCCCTCCTCCAGCACCAACCGGCCGAACGGGAAGAGCGGGAAGGAGAGTGCCAGCGTAGTGAGAACAGCAAGCACTAGTGCCATCAGCACCAGACGCCCCCAGGCCCACCAGCGCTGTAGGCGCCTCTCTCGAAACACCCTCTCCATCGCCTCAGTTAGACTGCTCATCTTACACCCAACAGAACAACGACTACGCGGCTCATCCGCCAGAGGCAAGAAGGGCGACCCGCTGGGTCGCCCCTTCTGCATGTGTGCCAGATCCGTCGCACACAGCCTATCCGGAGAGCAACTCGCGCACGACCTCGTTCACCAATCGACCGTCGGCCCGGCCCTTCATCTGCGGCATCAATTCTCGCATCACCGGGCCCAGATCCCCAAAGTCGCTGGCTCCCACCTCTTCAATGACAGCGCGAGCTTCCTGAGCGATCTCCTCACGGGTAAGCATCTGGGGCAGGTACTCCTCCAGGATGCCCAGCTCGGTCTCCTCCTCGGCCAGCCGCTCCGGACGCCCGGCCCCTTCGAGTTCCTCGATCGTCTCCTTTCGCCGCTTGGCCTCTTTCTGAAGCACCGAGATCAGGGCCGGTCTGTCAAGCTCTCCTCCGTGCTCCACCTCAGCCAGTCGGATGGCAGACAGACACATCCGGATGACCGCCTTCCTTCGCTCATCCTTGGCACGGATCGCTTCCTTAAGATCCTCCCGCAGGTCAGCTATCAATCCCATTCCCGCGTCACCCTAGCCCCATCGTTGTTGGTTCTTCAGGGTGGTCCGACGGCTCTTCCTGAGCTTGGCGGCCCTCTTCCGCTTGCGAATTACGCTGGGCTTCTCGAAGTAGCGCCGGCGGCGAACTTCCGAAAGTACGCGGTCGGTCTGGACCTTCCTATTGAAACGACGCAGAAGAGAATCGAGGGATTCCCCATCCCTAGCGACCACTCGTGTCATCGCTCCCCTCACCTCCCCGTAGCAGAGATATCGCAGCTCCGTAGAGCGCGCGTCCATTATAGCAGTCCGGTGAGCGTTGTCAAGACGAATGCGCACGCGCAAGATGCGAACGTGCCTCAGACAGTCTCGAGCCCGTGAGGGCGTTCATCCACGGTAGCGCTTCCGGAAGAAATGATAGAGATCCTCCGGGCCGTTGGTGGGAGAAAGCTCCGCCTCGGGAGACGCAGCAACGAAGGGCTCACCCTGCGGCCCGCCTAGTCCGCCGTGGGTCGCCACCTGCTCCTCGAAAGTCACCGTATGGCCATCGGGACCCACCCTTCCCAAGAGGATTAGGTCACCGGAGTGCGGAAACGAGACCACTCGCCGCAGTTCCTGAGCCACCCACCTCGATTCCCCAAAGGAGGCAAGCGGGTCGGGCCCTTCCACCTCCCGCAGGCGTTTGGTGATGGTCGCCGCGCCCCCGTTGGGCCCCAACGCCACAACCTGTCCTCCAGCACGTCCCACCAGTAGGCCAATGGCTTCCGTCTCCAGCAGACGATCGAGCAGCTGAGGATAGAGCAGCGCCACCTCAATCAAATCCAGCGGACGGGGGCTGACGTTGAAGTAGACGTGCGCCAGGGGCCCCGAGACCCGAACCACGACATCCTCCCGTCGCTTCAAGTCGTACGCCTCCACCTCCCGGTCAGGAGGCACTCGGCGATCCATGTAGCGCCACAGCGCCCTGACCACTCGGCGCAGGCCAACCGGCAGTCGCTCGCTCGCCGTCCGCAGATCCTCTAGGAGGTACCTCGCCTTTGCCAAAGAGTAGCCCGGCCGGCCAAACACCTCGTCCAGTGACAGCTGCTGCCCCAGCTGCTGCACGATGAACCGCCCCAGGCTGCGCCCGACCTCCCAGGAGAAAGGAACGGAGGGCGTGTTACCGTGATCAGAGAGGACATAGAGGTCGTACTCTCGGTCCCGGTATCCGGTCCGCATACGATCTATCTGCTGAATGCGTCGATCCACACCCCGCAGCACGCCAAGGGCGGCCGGATGTACGGGTCCCATGAAGTGGGCGACCTCATCATAGCGGTTGTAATTGGCGTAGATAGCGGGGACTCGGCGGTAGATGTCGAGCATCACCCCGAAGGTCTGAACCTCCGTGAAGAGAGCATCGGCGGCGGAGGCCAGCAAAGGACTGAAGACATCATAGAGCTTGAGCACAGTGGGGCGAAACAGAGCGACCAGGCGCCAAAGCAGCGCCTTGAGGTAGCCCTTCAACGTCATACCGCAGACACGCAGCACTCGAAACGGGCTGAGGAGGAAAAGCATCAGAAGGCCGAACCCTCGAACCGATTCGAAGAACCTCTGGGGGTGGAGCGCCGTGAGCGTAAAGAGCGCCAGGCTTGCGTCACCATCGAACAGGTTGACGTAGCTTGAGCCGCCCGCCAGCAGACCGACGCTGTTCCCCTTGAGCCGCACTTGGAGATCCCGCATCTGGTCGGGCCTCTTGGCAACGACGGAGAGCCCCTGTTCCTTCTCGTACCAGCGGAAACCCGGTATGTCGTACCGGTTGCCGAACATGATGCCAGCCTGAACGGCGGGCGTGGCGCTTGGCAGCCCACAGGACCACGAGAGCAAGGCCAAGCGGCCTTCAGCGACCAGTTGGCCCAGATAGGGCATGGATCCAGCTTCTATCGCCTCCAGGAGGTGCGAATAGGAGAGGCCATCCACCTGGATGATAATGAAGCCACGCCGGGCATCGGACTCGACACCCGGGCGTCCCATGCGGCGAGCCAGCACCCCATACTTGCGGCGGTAGTACAGACGTGTCAGGCTCTGCAGGAGGTCAACCGCACGGCGCGCCCCCCACGTTGACATCTATCCTCCTATTGAACGCGCTCCAGCCAAAGGCTACGCGCCACCCAGTCTTGCCACAGCCAGCGCCAACGCGCCCGCCAGACCCACATCGTCCCCCAGAACCGCTGGAAGGATGGGGACACCCCGACGGTAGACCTCGGGTGCGCGCGTCTCCACCACCTCTTGGATTGGCTCAAACAGGAGATCGCCCGCTTTGGTCACCGAACCACCCAGAACGAACAGGGAAGGATTGAGAAGATACATGAGCGACACCAGCGCCACCCCGATGTAGAACCCCGCGCGCTGGAAGACCTCGCAAGAAAGCTCGTCTCCTTCGCTCGCAGCTTGGTTGACCTCACGAGCGGTGATCCGCTCGGGGTCGCCCCCTACCCTCTCAAGCAAGCTCGAGGGCCGGCCCTCCGCGATAGCCTCACGGGCAGCCTGGGCGATCGCCGGGCCTGAGGCCAGCGCCTCCAGGCAACCACGGCTGCCGCAGAGACACGGGGGACCCTGCGCATCGACGACCATATGGCCGATCTCACCTCCCAGGCCCCGGCCTCCCTCAAAGAGTTGTCCATCCAAGACAATCCCACCGCCAATCCCGGTGCTGATGGTCAAGTAAATCAGGTCGTCCACTCCCTGCCCGGCGCCAAAGCGGTGCTCTCCCAGCGCAGCGAGGTTGGCGTCGTTTCCGACGAAGGCTGGAATGCCGAACATCTCCGTCAGTCGGTCGCGCAGAGGCACGTCATGCCAGCCAGGCAGGTTGGGCGCGAAGAGAAGTACCCCTCGCCGCGAATCCAGAGGACCCGGTGCGGCTACGCCCAAAGCAGCGACCTCCCCTCCAGGGGAGGGCCAAACCTCTCGAACGGCAGCCTCAATGCGCCCCAGAACACGGTCCGACCCCTCCTCCGCCTCAGTGGGAAGGGCTATCCGTTCCTGTATGCGCATGTCTTCCCCATACCGCGCAGCGCGAATCTGCGTGCCGCCGAAGTCCACAGCAACATAATGAGTCACTGTCTCCATTCCCTCCTGAGAATAGTGGCTGAGAAGTACAGCGCAAGGGGAACCGCCGAGAACCACAGGTACTCGGCAATCCCACAAGAACCATCACCGTCACGAAGACGGTATCTGAGCAAACCGACGCCCCGGGAGGACCGCCAGGCCGCTCTACAACTCGTCATTGACAAGATGGTACCTACACACAAAATTGCAGACTGGCTCTGGGCTGCCCCCACAGGGCCGACCGGGCAGTCAAACAGGTAGTATATCTAATGTTCCTGAACTTGACAAAAACAGATAACCGGTTATAATAATAGCCGCTGTCTGGGGGAAGGAAGCGCTGAGCCTGTCTCAGGCGCTTTGTTTATGCATGCCTTGTGCGGTTACCGACCATTTCACAACCAATTATCCTCTTGGGGCAAATGACACGCCCCGGTCTTGGCAAGGACTTCAACTGGATCCACAGAAGGAAAGAGCCTACTCACAGCCCATAGCTCATGTTGAAGTAAGAGTCTCGGGTGCCCATCCTCCGGCGGGTTTTCCGGACGACTTCACGTGTAGATCACGCAGCAAGACTCTTGCCAACCAGATCCCCCGGCCGAATCGATGTGTTAGAACCACCTAGGGAGGGTTGAATGAGACGGGACGGCAAGCTCAAAGGGACACACGACTTCATTGCGCTGCGCATCGGCCTGGCCTCTCCTGACGAAATCAGATCTTGGTCCTACGGTGAGGTGACCAAACCGGAGACCATCAACTATCGTCGCCTACGACCAGAGAAGGACGGACTGTTCTGCGAAGCCATCTTCGGTCCCACCCGCGATTGGAAGTGTTACTGCGGCAAATACAAGAACATCCGATACAGAGGGATCATCTGCGACAAGTGCGGCGTAGAGGTCACTCGCTCATCCGTGCGGCGGGAGCGGATGGGGCACATTGAACTGGCCGCCCCGGTCGCTCATATCTGGTATACCCGCCGTATCCCCAGCACCCTCGCCACTCTCCTCGGCATCAAGAAGAGACACCTTGATCGAGTCCTCTACTTTGCCCAGTACATGACTACCTCTGTGGATGAGGAGGCTCGCGAGAAGGCGCTCAAGCGACTCAAAGAGGAACACGAGGAACACAAGGCCGAGATCGAGAAGGTCGCCCAAGAGGGCATCGCCGCTCTTGAGAGACGACTGGAAGAAGAGGAAACCAAGGCCAAAGAAGAGAGCGACGCAATTCGCACACGCTTCGAGGAGGAGCTGGACGCGGAGACAGACCAGCTGATGAAAGAGGCCCAGTCTCTGCGGAAGAAGCTGGAGAAGAAGCAAGAAG
Organism: Anaerolineae bacterium; assembly: GCA_050049355.1. Taxonomy (GTDB): domain Bacteria; phylum Chloroflexota; class Anaerolineae; order B4-G1; family DUEL01; genus JASFWK01. The sequence goes on from JASFWK010000038.1 coordinate 6,195, forward strand.
TTACCATCCGTGTCCCCATCGTCTTCAAACCCACCGGCGCCGTCATCGCGGAGAAGGGAGAGACGATCGGGCGAGAACACATCGCATTGCTCAACCAGATCGTCCAGGAGCAGCTTGAGGAACTGGAGTCTCAATTTCAAGAGAAGCAAGAGGAAGAGCTGGCCCCGCTGGCAGAAGATGTGGAACAGTGGCGGGAGGCCACCCAGGAGGAAGTTGAGCACATCCAGAGCGAGTTGGAGCAGAACCTCGAGGAACTCGAGACCCAGTACGAGGACGATCGTGAAGAGCTGCTGTGGCTGGATCAACTCAAGGTCATCAATGAACCTCGATTGAGAGAGCTGAAGAGGCGCTGGGGACAGGTCTTCAAGGCCGGTATGGGGGCAGAAGCCTTCTACGAGGTGCTGGCCAACATGGATCTGGACAAGCTGTCCAAAGAGTTGTGGCACGAGGTCAGACACGGTACGTCGAAACAGCGCCGAAAGAGGGCGACGCGGCGGCTGCGCGTGGTCGAGGCGTTGCGCAAGAGCGACAACCGACCCGAGTGGATGATCCTTACCATCCTCCCGGTCATCCCACCGGACCTGCGGCCGATGGTCCAGCTAGATGGCGGTCGATTCGCGACCTCTGACCTGAACGACCTCTATCGCCGGGTCATTAACCGTAGCAATCGCCTGAAGAGGCTGCTGGAGTTGGGCGCGCCCGACGTGATCATCCGCAACGAGAAGCGCATGCTTCAGGAATCGGTCGACAGCCTGATTGAGAACAGCCAGCGCGGGAAAGCGGTCTCCCGGCGGGGCCGGCGGAAACTGAAGTCCCTGAGCGACATGTTGAAAGGGAAGAAAGGGCGCTTCCGCCGCAATCTCCTGGGCAAGCGTGTCGACTATTCCGGGCGTTCTGTCATTGTGATTGGCCCCAAGTTGAAGTTGCACCAGTGTGGGCTGCCCAAGGAGATGGCGCTGGAGCTCTACCGACCATTCGCGATCAGCAAGCTGGTGGAGTACAACTACGCCAGTAACGTCAAGGCAGCCAAGCGGATCATCGACCGGAGGCAGCCAGAGGTCTGGGAAGTGCTGGAGGAGGTCATTCAGGATCGGCCGGTCCTGCTCAACCGCGCTCCCACTCTGCACAGGCTGGGCATCCAAGCCTTCGAGCCGGTTCTCGTAGAAGGAAAAGCAATCCAGATCCACCCGTTGGTCTGCGCCGCCTTCAACGCTGACTTCGACGGAGACCAGATGGCTATCCATGTGCCCCTTTCACAGAAGGCAGTGCAGGAGGCGCGCAAGCTGATGCTTTCCACCAAGAATCTGCTCAAGCCGGCCAACGGTCAGCCGATCGTCGGCCCCACGAAGGACATGTGCCTGGGGGTATACTACATCACGATGGAGACCGAGACCCCTCACAAGGGTGACGGAAAGGTCTTCACCGACCTGGACGAGGTCGAGCGAGCTTACAGCCTGGGGATTGTGGACCTGCACGCCCAGATCACCGTGGGCCAGGTTGGCGAAGATGAGTCGGCGGAATCGGAGCCCGTTCAGACGACGGTGGGACGTTGTCTCTTCAACCGCGCCTTGCCCGAAGAACTCCGCTTCGTCAACGAGGCACTAAACAAGGGTAGCGTACAGGACCTGGTGGCCCGCTGCTACCTTCGCCTGGGACCGAAAGCTACCACCGAAATGGTGGACCGCATCAAGGACACAGGTTTCCGCTACGCTACCCGGTCCGGTGTGACAATCGCTATCCCCGATTTGACAATCCCAAGCGAGAAGGAGGAGATACTCCAACGTGCTGCCGCTCAGGTAGCGGAAGTGGAACGGCAGTACCGCCGAGGCCTGCTGACCGCCGAGGAGCAGTATGCCCGCACGATTGACCTTTGGAGCCGCGCTCGCGAGGAAGTAGCCCAGGCAGTCTCCCAGACACTGGACCCCGCCAACCCGGTAGCCGTGATGGCAGAGTCTGGTGCCTCCAAGGGCGGCTTTGGCCCCATATCTCAGCTGGCCGGCATGCGAGGCCTGATGGCCGATCCCTCCGGCCGGATCATCCCACTGCCCATTCGCTCCAACCTTCGCGAGGGACTATCCGCGCTAGAGTACTTCATCAGCACTCACGGCTCTCGTAAGGGACTGGCCGACACCGCCCTGCGAACCGCCGACGCGGGCTACCTCACTCGCCGACTCGTGGACGTGGTGCAGGATGTCATCATCAACACCGACGACTGCGGCACCGGCAGCGGGATCTGGGTGCGCGAAGAGGACGACATCGGCAGACAGACGATGGCAGAGCGGCTTGTTGGTCGTGTGGCCGCAGCACCAGCCGTCCACCCGGAGACCGGCGAGGTGATCGTCGATCGCAATGAGAAAATCAATGAGGATAGGATGGAGGAGATCGAGGCAGCCGGCATCGACTCTGTCTACATCCGTTCGCCGATGGCCTGCGCTCTCAAACGAGGTATCTGCGCCCTCTGCTATGGGCGAGATCTGGGCCGGGGCAAGATGGTGCACATCGGCACCGCCGTCGGCGTTGTGGCTGCCCAATCCATTGGAGAGCCAGGCACGCAGCTGACCCTGCGCACTTTCCACACCGGGGGCGTGGCGGCCGGAGGCGATATCACCTACGGCCTCCCCCGCGTGGAGGAGCTGTTCGAAGCCCGCAAGCATCCCAAGCGGGAGGCAGAGATCTCCGACCTCGGCGGGGTCGTTCACATCATTCGTACCGACGACAGGAAGAGAGTCCGCATCATCAAGAGCGAGAGACTGGTGGACGAATACGATATTCCCGGCAACTGGGGAGTCAGGGTCGAAGATGAAGAAGAGGTAGAGAAGGGTGACCTGATCGCCAAGCGCGGCGACAAGAAGATGTTGTGCCGCCACGCAGGGGTCGTCCACCGCGATGGGTACAACGTGTCGGTCACTTACGAGCTGAGGGAACAACGCGAATACGACCTTCCCTCCACGGCTCGCCTCCTGGTGGAGGAGGGACAGCAGATAGAAGCCGGCACACAGCTCGTCGAAGGAACTCAGAACCCGCGCCGCATACTACAGGTGCTTGGGCGCGAGGCAACCCAGATGTACCTCCTTTCGGAGATTCAGAAGGTCTACCGATCCCAAGGGGTGAATATCAACGACAAGCACTTCGAGGTCATCATCCGCAAGATGCTGGGGAAGATGAGGATCATCGACTCCGGAGACACCGACCTTCTCCCTGGCGATATGGTGAACCGACTGGCTCTCCAGGACATCAACCGCCGCACTATCGAGGCGGGAGGGAAACCGGCGAAGGCACGAGCGGTCTTGTTGGGGATCACCAAAGCTGCCTTGAATACAGAGAGCTTCCTCTCCGCCTCATCATTCCAGCACACGATCAAGGTCCTCTCCAGGGCAGCGATAGAGGGCAAGGAGGATCGGCTGTACGGGCTGAAGGAAAACGTGATCATCGGCAAGCTAATCCCGGCAGGGACCGGCTATCGAGGCGAAGATGGTCCGATCGAGTCCTACGAAGGCGTCGAAGTCAGAGCGCCAGAAGAGGAAGAACAGCCCACTCCGTCGCTCCTGCCCACTTCGCTGGAGCAGGAGGCCGAGAGCGTGGAAGCAGAGGCGGCGGCTGTTGAGTAACAAGCAATAAGCTAGGTATCGGGAATTCGAAAGAAGAGGGACGGCTTCTTCAGCCGTCCCTCTCTTTTTTGGTTGACAAAAGCGTCTCCCCATGCTACCATCTTCCGCCGGAGGCGAAGTGCGCAACGTCGAGTGGCATGAGGGGAGAGTACGGCTGATCGATCAACGGCTCCTGCCGACCGAGTTCAGCCGGGTTGAGCTCGAGACGGTTGAGGCCGTCGCGCAGGCTATTCGTCAGATGACGGTGCGGGGTGCCCCCGCAATCGGTGCGACGGCGGCTTTCGGTATGGCGCTTGCAGCCCAGCGCAGCCAGGCGCAGGAACGAGAGGAGTTGCTGCGCGACCTGGAGAAGGCAGCCAACCTCCTGCGCGCTGCGCGCCCCACCGCCGTCAACCTGACCTGGGCCGTGGAGCGGGTGCTCCGCCGAGCTGTCGCCGATGAGGACCCAGAGCATATGCGGAGGGTCGCCCTTGAGGAGGCTCAGGCCATCGCTGACGAAGACGTGGCCGTGAACCGACGCTTGGGAGAAATCGGTGCCAACCTTGTTCCCCACGGAGCAACCATTCTCCACCACTGCAACACCGGTGCCCTGGCCACGGTGGACTACGGGACCGCCCTGGGGGTCATCCGCGCTGCCCACGCGCAGGGCAAACGGATCCATGTGTTGGTAGATGAGACGAGACCGCGGCTCCAGGGAGCCCGTCTGACAGCGTGGGAACTAGAACAGGAACAGATTCCCTTCACTCTGATCACCGACAACGCCGCCGGGCACTTCATGCGCACAGGGCACGTCGATCTGGTACTGGTCGGTGCCGATCGGGTCGCGGCCAACGGCGACGTCGCCAACAAGATCGGCACCTACAAACTCGCGGTCGTGGCCAGGGAAAACGGCATTCCATTCTACCCATGCGTTCCCACCTCCACGATCGACCCCTCGATCTCAACGGGGGAAGAGATTCCCGTCGAGGAGCGGCCGGCAGAGGAGATAACGAACGTGACATTCGCTGACCGGCCCGTCGCGCCCAAGAGGGCGCAGGTGGCCAACCCCGCCTTCGACATCACTCCTCATCGCTACATCACCGGCATCGTCACCGAGAACGGCATCGCCTACCCCCCCTTCGCGCTCAGCATACCCCGTCTGATCAAGAGAGGAGAAAGTGACAAACCCTGCAACTGAAAGTCTGCCCGTGGTCGTGCTCTGTGGAGGACGAGGCACGCGTATGCGCGGCCACACCCTCACCAAGAAGGAGCTAATCGAGGTCGGTGAGCGCCCCATCCTCTGGCACGTGATGAAGATCTACGCCGCATACGGCCATACCCGCTTCATCCTTACACTAGGGCATCAGCCCGACGCACTCAAGCGGTACTTCCTCGAGTACGAACCTATGAGCTACGACTTCACTATCCGCCTGGGCCGGCCGGCCGCTGCCTCTTATCACCAATCGAATGCCGAGGATGATTGGGAGGTGACACTGGCGGACACTGGGCCAGACACAGAGAAGGGCTCACGCATCTACCAGGTCGCACAGTATATTGAGACCGATACTTTCTTCGTTACCTACGGCGAAGCGGTAGGTGACGTAGATCTGAATGCGCTGCTGTCCTTCCACCACCAGCACGGCCGACTGGCGACGGTCACGGGAACGCGCCTGAAGTCTCATCTGGGCATCCTTCAACTAGACGAGGGAGGACAGGTGGTCGGATTCCTCGAGAAGCCCCAGCTTGAACACTGGGTCAACGCAGGGTTCATGGTCTTCGAGCGTGCGGTGCTGGACCATCTGAGCGGCGACAACGTCCATTTGGAGAGAGAAGCTCTGCCTCGCCTGGCCGCTGAAGGAGAGTTGATGATGTACCGCCACACTGGGTATTGGCGCTCGATGAAGACCTTCAAGGACGCCCTGGAGTTGGACGAGGTCTGGCAGGAAAGCGCGCCCTGGAAGGTGTGGCCAGACTGAAGATAGGGGACGTCAACCATTGGAGAGAGAAGTGACCAGGAAAACGGAGCAGATCAGGGTCGGCATCCGTCGGGAGGATAAGTCCATATGGGAGCGACGCGTGCCTATCATCCCCCAGCACGCTCGCGAACTTAAGGAGAAGCACGACATCCAGGTGGTGGTCCAGCCTTCCGACATTCGCGTCTTCAAAGACGAGGAATACACGGCAGTAGGCGCACAGGTACAGGAAGAGCTATCAAACTGCAGCGCTGTCTTCGCCGTCAAGGAGGTCCCGCCCAGCTTGCTCATTTCGGGCATGACCTACGTCTTCTTCGCCCACGTCATCAAGGGCCAACCGTACAACATGCCCATGCTGAAGCGGCTCCTGGATCAGAGCTGTGCGTTGATTGACTATGAGAAAGTGATTGATGAAGAGGGCCGGCGGCTCATCTTCTTCGGGCGCCACGCTGGGTGGGCCGGCATGTTGGATACACTTTGGGCATTGGGGAAACGATTGGCGTGGGAAGGGATTCCCACTCCCTTCGAAGCCGTCGCTCAAGCTCACACCTATGCGGACCTAGAGACCGCCAGAGGGGCGGTGCAAGAGGCGGGGGAGCGCATTCGCAGCGAGGGGCTTCCTCTGACCCTGGCGCCTCTCGTGGTGGGTTTCGCGGGCTACGGCAATGTCTCTCAGGGTGCACAGGAGATCTTCGATCTCCTGCCCTTTGAGGAAGTTGCCCCCAGCGACCTAGCAGGGCTCTTTGAGCGAAGATCAAACCCCCACACTCTCTACAAAGTGGTCTTCAAGGAGAAGCACATGGTGGAACCGGTCTCCCCGGAGGATCACTTTGAGCTCCAGGACTACTACGATCATCCGGAGAAGTACCGCTCTCGCTTCTCTACCTACATTCCCTACCTGACCGTCTTGGTCAACGGCATCTATTGGGAAGAGAAGTATCCGCGGCTGGTGACGAAGCATTACCTGCGAGAGCTCTTCAGTGGGCCAACCCGGCCCCGCCTGCGGGTCATCGGCGATATCAGCTGCGACATCGAGGGGGCCATCGAGTGCACCGTGCGCTGCACCGAGCCAGGCGACCCCGTATACGTCTACAATCCGCTTACCGAGGAGACCGTCGACGGGCACGCCGACGAGGGAATAGTGATGCTGGCGGTGGACATCCTGCCCAGCGAGCTGCCTCGTGAGGCCTCCACAGACTTCAGCGCAATCCTCAAGCGGTTTGTGCCCGCCATCGCCAAGGCTGACTACACGGCGCCTTTTGAGGAGTTAGACCTGCCACCGGAGATCAAGCGGGCACTGATCGTCCACAGCGGGGAACTGACGCCGGACTACCAGTACCTGGAGCACTACCTCCCTACGTGAAGACGGTCCCACACTCTGCCAACAATAGCTCGCTTTGCTCCAGGTTTCACGCTCATTCAACCTGAAACTCTCGCAATAGGAGGTCTCTGTGAAGAATATCCTCGTTTTCGGCGCGGGCTTGGTTGCCAGGCCTCTGGTGCACTACCTACTCGAGCAGCCCAGCTACCACGTCACGGTCGCTAGCCGAACTATCAGCAAGGCACAGGCCCTTATCAATGACCGGCCCAATGGGCAAGCACTCCCCTTCGACATTGCCCACAACGGCGCTGCACTCAGCGCGCTGGTCTCCGAGGCCGACCTGGTTGTGAGTCTCCTTCCCTACACCTACCACGTCCAGGTGGCGGAACAGTGTGTGCGGCACAAGTGCCATCTGGTCACCACCTCCTACGTGAAAGACGAGATGCAGGCACTGGACAATCAGGCGAAGGGGGCAGGGGTGATCCTACTCAATGAGATCGGCCTCGACCCCGGCATTGATCATATGTCCGCCATGCGCATCATCCACCGTGTCCACAACGCCGGTGGTCAAGTGATCGGCTTCCGCTCCTACTGCGGCGGCCTCCCTGCCCCGGAAGCGAACACCAACCCATTTGGATACAAGTTCTCCTGGAGTCCGCGTGGAGTCCTTCTGGCCGGCCGCAGTGATGCCCGCTACCTGGAGGACGGCGAGGTGGTCGAGGTTCCCAACGCCCGCCTCTTCGCCACACGACACACGGTTCATGTGGAGAGTCTGGGTATCTTCGATGCCTACCCCAACCGAAATTCCCTCCCCTACACAGAGACCTACGGCATTCCGGAGACCCGCACGATGTACCGAGGAACTCTCCGCTATCCAGGCTGGTGCGAGACCTGGCAAAAGTTCGTCGAACTGGGCCTCTTGGATCTAACCAGGCGAGACGATCTGAAGGGACTGACCTTCCGTCAGCTGATGGCCCAACTCATCGACAAGTCGGATACTGAGAGTTTGAAGCGGGAGCTAGCAGCCCACCTGGATATCGCCCCTGACTCGGACGTGATGATGCGCTTTGAGTGGCTGGGGCTGTTAAGCGACGAGCCGTTGCCGAAGGAGGAGACTACCCTCGACGTGCTTGCCGCCCAGATGCAGAAGAAACTCCAATACCAGGAAGGGGAGCGTGATATGATCGTCCTCCTCCACGACTTCATCGCTCAGTACCCCAACCGGCGAGAGCACATTACCTCTACTCTGATCGACTTCGGCATCCCCGGAGGCGACACTGCTATGGCCCGTACGGTAGGGCTGCCTGCCGCTATTGGCAGCCGCCTAGTGCTAGAAGGCCAGATCCAACTGACCGGTGTCCATACTCCGGTTCTCCGGCAGATCTACGAACCGGTACTGGAGGAGTTGGCCCAGCTCGGGATCGGGATGGAGGAACAGGTCGAGCAGCTAGAAGGGTAGGACGACTCCTCCTATCATCTCGAGGAGCGTGGTGATCCAATGAGTGACCAGCCCCCTGCCCTCATCTCGCCTCCCTCTCTTGCCTCCGAATCTGGGGGGAGGAGAGAGAGGCAGAGATGGGGAAAGAGGGCCCTAGTTTGCGCCCCGCTGCTGGCCATCCTGATTCTGGCGACCTGCGCTGCACCGATATCCCCCACACCCTCACCCGATCCGTTCGCCGCACTACTTGAGACTGGCGACACGCTCGCCGCCGACGGCTCACGGACGGCGGCGGAAGAGGCCTACCGGCAGGCGGCCGCTGCTCGCCCGGACGACCCAATCCCCTACCAGCGGCTGGCCCAACTCTACCTAGACTGGAATCGGCCACACGAGGGAGTGACGGAACTAGAGCTGGCCGAACGATTGGGAGCCCCCGCTGCACAGATAACGCCCCTGCGCGCAGCTCTCGAGGCAGCCCTGGGGAACTGGGAGGAGGTGGTTGGCTGGTCTCAAGCAGCCCTGGCGCTCGATCCCGATGGCACCGACACCCGAGGCTTGCTCGCGCGGGCATACGTGGCTCAGGGAAGCCTGGAGGAAGCGCAAGCGCAGTACCGAGCGCTGTTGGATGAGAACCCCGACGACATCAGGGCCCAGGAGCGATTGGGGATCCTGCTGGCCCTCACCGACCCTCCTGCTGCCCCCCCCTACCTGCGATCGGCGGAGACGCCCCTTGCATCCGCCCTTATCGCCGCCTTGGAGAGCGTGGGCGATGGCGACCCTGCCTACCGCCTTGCCCTGGTGGGCCAAGCCTGCCTCGCCCACGACGAGCCGTCTCTGGCGGCATCGGCCCTGGAGAGAGCGGTGGGGCGCAGACAGAACTACGCCGACGGGCATGCTCTGCTTGGTCAGGCGCTAGACCGATTGGCGCGGCAAGAGGAAGCCTTGCTACACTTGGAAGAGGCCGTTCGCCTCGCTCCCAACTCCTCCTTGGCACGCTCCCTCCTCGGACTTCATCACCTACAGGCAGGCGAGCCTGGCGCTGCCCGCCCCCACCTGGAGGTCGCCTACGATCTAGACTCCGACAATCCGCTTCTCTGTCTGTATCTAGCTCGCACATACGCCGACCTGGGCCAATACGATGCGGCAGAGGTCTGGCTGAAGGAAGCCACCCGCTTGGCCCCGGAGAATCCAGCGATTCGGGAGGCCGCGGTCCGTTTCTACCTCAGGCTGGGACTCGTACACGAACAGCAGGGGCTTGAGGCAGCACAGGCCTTCGTGGAACTTGAGCCTGAGAGCGCAGTAGCCCACGACCTGCTGGGTTGGGTACACTTCCTGGCCGGCGACGCAGAGCAGGCAGCGGAGCACCTATCGGAGGCGGTGGAACTGGGACCATCATTGGCCACTGCCCACTATCATCTGGGGCGGGTCGAGGCCTATCTGGGCCGCCGGGAGGAGGCACAACTGACCCTTACTCGCGCCCTCGATCTCAATACCGACCCAGCACTTCGCGCTGAGATCGAACGGGCCCTCTCCATGCTCCGCTGACCGCCCATCCACTCAAAGGAGCGACCCCAATGAGCTCCTGCAACATGTGCCAGGGCAACAACCAAGAAGACACAGACAACGCAGACATTCTGTGAGGAATGCCC
>JASFWK010000128.1:0-6044 GCA_050049355.1 Anaerolineae bacterium
TTTATCTACCACTTCGCTCTTGTGCAGCTCCTGATGGTCTACTTCCCCTTCGGCAAGTTGATGCATACCATCGGCAGCGTGCTTTCCAAGATGGTTGCCAGGAGCTAAGGAGGACAGCATGCTTTCTCGATTTCGTGAAGTGATTCGTGGCCGCATCAGCAGGCCCTTGCAGTACTATGAAGATATCTGCGTGCGCTGCGGGGCATGCGTTGATGCCTGTCACTTCTACGCAGTTTCCCGAGATCAGGCCCACATTCCGGCCTACCGCATGATGCTGATCAAGAAGCTGATGCACCGTGGCACAGACGAGCGTGAGACGCTCTTGGACTGGTATCGTGAGTCGCGGGCTGGGGACGATCGCATGGTGGACGAGCTTCGGCGAGCGATGTGGGAGTGCACGGGGTGTCGTCGCTGCGCTGTCTTCTGCCCCTTCGACCTGGACACAGGGTTGGTGGTCAGCGCGGGGCGCTTCTCTCTGCTGCAAGAGGGGTTGGGACCGGAGATGATCGCCGAGATCGGCAACGCCGAGGTCGCCAAAGGAGAGATCATTGATGCTGTCAAGGAGTTCTACGTAGACCAGGTGGAGGAGTTGGAGCGGCGGCTGCAGGATGAGTTCGCTCCTGATCTTAAGATCCCGGTGGACAAGGAGGGGGCACGCATCCTGTACGTGCCGCTGGTGGGGGAGCACGCTGTTATTCCGGCGGCGAAGGTCTTCCACGCGGCGAGGGAGGATTGGACCCTGAGCCTGTTCACGGCGACGAATCACTCCTACTTCGTTGGAGACGTGGACAAGGCCAAGCAGGCAGCCCGCTGGATCGTGGAGGAGGCCCACCGCCTCGGTGTGAAGGCTATCGTCTACCCCGAATGCGGGCACGCCACGCGCACGCTGCTGTACTACTTCGACGGCTGGTTTGGAGATGAGGTCGCGGACATGGAGCGAATGAACGTCGTTCAGTTGGTTGGTTCCTACCTGCGGGAAGGCAAGGTCCGTCTGCGCCCCGGCACCTTTGAGGTGCCCTTGACGTATCACGATCCGTGCAACCTGGGGCGGAATGGCGGAATCTGCGAGGAGCCGCGGGAGCTGATCCGGGCGGTATCGACGGACTTCCGCGAGCTCATCCCCAATCGGACCCTGAACTGGTGCTGTGGCGGAGGTGGGGGGTTGATCGCTGCCACGGAGATGGAGGAGATTCGAATGAAGGCAGGACGCCCCAAAGTGGAACAGATCCGCCGCAGCGGGGCGGAGTGGGTGGTGACTGCCTGCGAGAACTGCAAGACTCAGCTGAGGGATTTAAGCGAGCACTACCAGTTGGGCATCGAGATCAAGGGGGTGGTTGACCTCGTCGCCGAGGCTTTGGTCTTGTAGGGTCCCGATGACTCAGGGAGGTGCAAACATGGAGCGTGATGAGCGGACTCCTCAAGGCGCTGCACAGCAGTGGCACCAGATGTTGATTGATGATTACTACGACTATCGCTGGCGACAGGTGATCGAACCGTTGTGCGACAAGCTCCAACGCTGGAAAGACGGGGAACTTGCCCACGCCGAGATGGATCAGACCCTTGAGGAGGTCCACCAGCAGGTCTGCGAGGTGCGCGGCCTCTTCTCTCAAAGAGAGGACCGGCTGGTGAACCTGATTCAGTGGCTAGACTGGGAGTGGTTCGAGGAATGGGTGGAGAGCCATTCCCCTCCGGAGGGAGTCCGGTTGGCTGAGTCACCGGAGTGAATCTGATTGCGAAGCTTCATCTGAGGATATTCTGATTTCGGGCATCCTCCGAGATGGCTGAAGGCGAAGGGGGATCCAGAATGGGAAACGAGATCAAGGAGTACGACGTTGTCGTCATTGGTTCCGGTGCCGGCGCTACCATCGTTGACAGTGCCCTGGGACACGACCTGAGGGTCGCCTGGGTAGATAAAGGGCCGCTGGGAGGAACCTGTCTGAACGTAGGCTGCATCCCTTCGAAGGTGCTCATCTTCCCCGCAGACAGAGTGGTGGAGATCCAAGAAGCGAGGAAACTGGGCATAGATGCGGAAGTCAAGCGTATCGATTTTCAGGCGATTATGGAGCGGATGCGAAGGATTGTGGCTGAAAGCCAAAAGGAGATGAGAGAGGGAATACGACACGCCCGAAACCTCGATTTCTACGAAACGGAGGCGCGTTTTGCTGGTCCGTATGCCCTGCAGGTGGGTGGAGAGAGGATAAAGGGAGAGAGGATATACATAGCCTCTGGCGCAAGGCCACTGATCCCCCCAATCAAGGGTATTGATCAAGTTGGGTACTTGACCAACGACACGGTCCTGGAGCTTGATGAGAGACCAGAGAGCATCGTCATCGTTGGCGGTGGATACATCGGTGCCGAGTATGGCCACTTCTTCGCCGCGATGGGAAGCAAGGTCACGATTCTGCAGAGAAATGACCGCTTGGTCCCCGAGGAAGAACCCGAAATCTCAGAACTACTGAAGAGAAAGATGACCGAGCGCATGAAGGTCTATACTCACACTGAGGTGACTGAGGTTAGGACGGGCGGAAGAGCAGGTTACCTGCTGATCGGCAGGGACGTTCACACAGGCGAGGAAAGGCAATTCGAGGCGGAGCAGGTCTTGCTTGCCGCTGGGCGCAAGTCGAATGCTGATCTGCTGAAGGTTGAAAATGCCGGCATTGAGGTGGATGCGCGGGGCTACGTCAGAGTCAACGAGTATCTCGAGACGAACGTGAAGAACATCTGGGCGTTTGGTGACGCTATTGGGAAGCACATGTTCAGGCACGTGGCCAATCGAGAAGCGGTGGTCGCCTGGCATAACAGTGTGCACGATCGCAAGGTCGAAATGGATTATCGAGCTGTTCCCCATGCCGTCTTCTCCAACCCCCAGATTGCGTCGGTTGGCCCTACGGAGGAACAGGCCCAGGCGGAGTTCGACATCCTCGTGGGAGAGGCGAGGTACCTTGATGTGGCCAAGGGGCAGGCGATGATGGAGAAGGATGGCTTCGCCAAAGCCATCCTTGAGAAAGGAAGCGGGAAGATACTGGGGTTCCATATCATCGGGCCGTACGCGCCGATTCTCATCCAGGAGGTTGTGGATGTCATGGCGAAGGGAGGGACACCTGGATGGGTCTCTGGCGGAATGCACATACATCCGGCAATGCCGGAGCTAGTAGTCGCCGCTCTGTACAACCTTCGGGAGCCTCGCTGATCGCCCCTACGGTAGCTGCATCCGCCAGCAACTCCTCTCTCAAGCAGACGTCAGATCGAAACAGGAGGGTAGAGGAATGACAAAGGTGAAGGATCCAGTTTGCGAGATGATGATTGACCCCGAAACGGCTGTGGCCACCACGGAATACAAGGGTCAGACGTACTACTTCTGTGCCCGAGGGTGCAAGATTGCTTTCGATAACGACCCCGAGAAGTACGTCAAGGCACAGAAGCGGGATCGATAATCCCGGGAGACTCCCTGTGTTGCATTGAAGAATGCTCAGTCTCGATTCCTCCGACGTGCCCTGAGGAGGGTGCAGCGGTCGATATCTGGGGGAGCGGGCCATCCCGTCGGTTTGCTCCCCTTCTCTTTTTGTGTTCTGGAAGCCCAAGCGACCGCCCTCGCAAGCCACACCCGGGTTGGCTCCTGAGGGGCCGGACGAGTGGATCTTGTGGAGCGAGAAGGCGATTTCGGTCACTCCAGCGTAGATGGGATCCCCCGGAAAATTTAATAGACAGATATTGCCTTTATTGTTCGGGTATAGTATAATATTCGAGAAATGCTAACCAAGACGTTTGCTCTGAGAGGACTGAGCTGCATAGATTGCGCGGAGCGGGTCGAGGCGGCCGTCCGTCGGGTTGAGGGCGTGAGCGACTGCCAAGTCGACCTGGCTGCGGGTACTCTGACCGTTTCGCTGGTGGGGCAGGACGTGCCCGCGAAGCCTATTGCAGAGGCGGTGGAGGCTGCCGGCTACAGGCTGGTGCTCCAACCTCGAGAGGAAGACAGCGCGATTGCAGGATTCGTCGGCTTCGTCCTTTCGAAGCGTGAAACGACGCTGACCGCCGCCGCGGGTCTGCTGACACTCTTGGCGCTGGGGCTGACGGTGACCGGTATGCCGCCCTGGAGCTGGATTGCTCTCTTTGCGCTGGCGATTGCGGTGGGCGGAATCCCGGTGGCGCGGCATGCCTTTCAGGAGTTATGGCTGTCCCACAGCTTGGGTATCAACGCGTTGATGGTGATCGCGGTTGTCGGAGCGGCGCTCATCGGCGAGTGGGCTGAAGGGGCTGTTGTGGTGGTGCTCTTTTCGCTTGGGGAGACGCTAGAGGGGTACGCCGCCGAGCAAGCTCGGGGCGCGCTGGAGAGCCTCCTGGATCTGGCCCCGCCGGTAGCGCGGAGGGTGCTGCCGACTGGAGTGGCGGAAAGGGTGAGGGTCGAGCAGTTGGCAATCGGCGACCGCGTGAGGGTGCGCCCGGGTGACCGCGTCAGCGTAGATGGCGTGGTCCGCACTGGGCGAAGCGCTGTGGATCAGTCGCCGATCACCGGCGAGAGTCTGCCGGTCGAGAAAGGGCCGGGTGATGAGGTCTTCGCAGGCACGGTCAACACCTCGGGCGCGTTGGAGGTGGAGGTGACTCGGCTGGCGGAGGATAATACCCTCAGCCGTATGGTCGCGCTGGTGCGCGAAGCGCAGTCGCGCAAGGCTCCGGTACAACGGTTTATCGATCGCTTCGCCCGGGTCTACACGCCGGCGGTCGCCCTGGTGGCTGTGTTTGTGGCAGCTGTCCCGCCGCTCGTCTTCAGGCAGCCGTTCTGGGGAGAACAGGGTTGGCTGATGCGGGCACTGCAGATGTTGGTGATCGCCTGTCCCTGCGCTTTGGTGATCAGTACGCCGGTCAGTTTGGTGAGCGCGATGACCAACGCCGCTGCCCGTGGAGCGTTGATCAAGGGCGGACGTACCTTGGAGGTATTGAACCGGGTTCGGGTCTTTGCGTTTGACAAGACCGGTACTCTGACTAAGGGACGTCCTGTGACCACGGACGTGATAGGCGTCTGCACCTGCGGGGAGTGTTTGGACAACTGTGGCCTGCGACACGCCGCTGCGATCGAACTGCAGTCATCCCATCCGCTGGCGCAAGCGCTTGTGGAGGAGGCACTGGATCGCGAGTTGGACGTGCCGCGCGCTCAGGACGTGATCGTGCTGAGCGGACGCGGTGTGGAGGGGACGGTGAACGGCGCACAGGTCACGGTGGGCAGTCACGTCCACTTCGATGAGAGCTTCCCGCACTCGGAGGCGGTCTGTCGGCTGGCTGACGACCTGGCCACCCAGGGCAAGACAGTGGTCCTGGTCCAGCACGACGACGAGGTGTGCTCGGTTTTCGGTGTGGCAGACGCTCCCCGGCCGAGCAGCCGTCAAGCGGTGGCTAAGTTGAAGGCCCTGGGTTTTCACACGGTTATGCTCAGCGGGGATAGTCCGACCGTAGCAGCAGAGATTGGCGACCACATTGGGATAGATGAGGTGCGGGCCGGGCTTATGCCCGAGGAGAAGGTGGCTGCCGTTGCGGCGCTGGGTGTAGAGTACCAGACGGTCGCGATGGTCGGTGATGGCGTGAACGACGCGCCAGCGCTGGCTCGGGCAGACGTGGGCATCGCGATGGGCGGCGCTGGCTCGGATCAGGCGATGGAGACAGCCGATGTCGTTCTGATGGGCGATGATCTGGGACAGATACCTTTCATCGTATGGCTCAGTCGTAGGACGAGACGTGTTGTGATGGGCAACATCGGGCTTGCTCTGGGGGTGAAGGTGGCCATCTTCGCTTGGGCGGCGGCCGGGCTGGCGACGCTGTGGATGGCGGTTGCAGCCGATGTCGGTGCCTCCCTGATGGTGATCCTGAATGGGCTGCGATTGCGGCGTATGAGAGAGAGGAATGGGCGGGGAGATGAGTAGCGAGGAAAGAGCAACAGAAGTGATCCTGCCGGTGCGGGGGATGACGTGTGCGTCGTGCGTGGCTCACGTGGAGAAGGCATTGAAGGGGGTGGAGGGGGTGGGCGACGTCAGCGTCAACCTGGCCACCGAGAA
>JASFWK010000129.1:0-6017 GCA_050049355.1 Anaerolineae bacterium
TGGGTTAGAAGCAGGCAAACAGAATGAGACTGCAATGTAGTTGATGGTTTTGCCAGGCAAGAGTGAGGGAAGGACGAAATGTCACTTCTGAGAAGAATCGAAGAGACACAACAAGATGGGGCTCAAGGGCAGGCGGATAGGTCTGAGCCAAGGACTACCCGTCGAGAGCCGGCGCCAGCGCGCGACGCCTTCCGTGACCTGAAGACGCGCATCCAGAACAAGCTGATCGCAGAACTTGACCCGACCCTGGATGTCTCCAAGCAAGATGAGGTACGGCGGACGATCCAGGAGATGTACAACGGCATCCTGCAAGAGGAGCGCATAGTCCTCAGCCGGGCTGAACGGGAGCGCCTATTCGAGCAGATCGTGGCCGAGATCTTGGGCTTGGGTCCTCTGGATCCCCTGCTGCGCGACTCGAGCGTTACCGAGATCATGGTCAACGGGGCCAAGAACGTCTATGTCGAGCGGAATGGCCAGATTGAGCGGGTGCGGGCATCGTTCGAATCGGAAGAGCACCTGATGCGGATCATCGAGCGAATCGTGGCTCCGTTGGGCCGGCGCATCGACGAGAGCGTCCCTTACCAGGACGCCCGGCTACCAGACGGATCCCGCGTCAACGCCATCATCCCCCCTCTCTCTCTAGTGGGTCCGGTGCTCACCATCCGGAAGTTCTTCAAGATACCTCTCACTGCCGAGCGACTAATCGAGCTGGGGACGATAACTCCAGAGGCCCTGGAATTGCTGAAGGCTTGCGTGCGCGCCAGGCTAAACATCGTGATCTCGGGCGGTACAGGCACCGGGAAGACCACCTTGCTCAATGTACTATCTGGGTTCATTCCCAATAGGGAGCGCATCATCACCATAGAGAACGCAGCGGAACTACAGCTGCAGCAGGAACACGTGGTGCCTCTGGAATCCCGCCCTCCAAACATTGAGGGGCGCGGCGAGGTGACCATCCGCGATCTAGTCATCAACTCCCTGCGGATGCGACCTGACCGAATCGTCGTTGGCGAGTGCCGCGGCCCGGAGGCCTTCGATATGCTCCAGGCGATGAACACCGGTCACGAGGGATCGATGACCACTGTGCACGCCAACAGCCCTCGCGACGCGCTGGCTCGCCTGGAGAACATGGTGCTCATGGCTGGTATGGAGCTACCACACAGGGCCATCCGAGAGCAGATTGCCTCGGCGCTGGACATGGTCATTCAGCTGGAGCGTATGCGGGATGGCAGCCGCAAGGTGGTCAACATCAGCGAGGTCGAGGGAATGGAGGGAGACGTCATCGTGATGGCCGATCTCTTCAAGTTCGAGTTGGCAGGCTACGAGCAGGACAACGTGATAGGTCGCCTCCGCTCCACCGGGATTCGACCCAAGTTCATGCAAAAGATTGAGCAGACCGGTATCCATCTGCCGCCAACGATCTTCGGACTCAGGGAGCGCTTCAAGGTTTAGCGGAGAGGCTGGAAGAGCCGCAGGAGCAGGAATCGGTGAGGTGTTAGGCAATGGGTAGTGAGACATCTCTGGTGGCCGTGGCCGCCGCTGTGCTAGCCGCGGTAATCGCCTACGGAGCCTACATCGTCTTCCGCGGACGGAAGTCCGAGATCGAGGAGCGGTTGGGACGCTATACCGCTGGCCCGGAGGAGGAACGACAAGAAGGCGAAGCGAGGGACAGACCAGTGTCCCCCCTGGCCGAACGGTTGGATCGGGCACTGGCTGGACGGGGCTTCACTGAGAACAAGCGCGCACAACTGGCCCGCGCCAACCTGAAGCTGACGGTCAGTGAGTTTCTGGCCGCAACCGTCATCCTCATCGTCCTGGCAGCAGGAGGGGTATACATCTTCACAGCCAACCCGTTCTTCAGCCTTGTGGTCGGCATGGTAGCTTTCTTCGCCCCAAACTGGTATCTCAAGTTTCTCCACAGCAAGCGACTGAATGGCTTCAACAACCAACTGAGCGACACCATCAACCTGTTGGTCAACTCAATCCGTGCGGGCTACAGCGTCTTGCAGGCTATGGAGACAGTCGCCGAGGAGATGCCCCCGCCGGCTTCCGAGGAGTTCCGCCGCGTGGTCAGAGAAGTACAGCTGGGCATTGGCATGGAGGAAGCGCTTAACAACATGCTCCGCCGCGTCCGCTCCGATGACCTGGAGCTCATGGTCACAGCTATGAACGTGCAGCGGGAGGTCGGGGGCAATCTGGCGGAGGTGCTTGATGCCATCAGCTTCACGATCCGCGAGCGGATCCGCATTCAGGGCGAGATCAAGTCTTTGACCGCCCTGGGACGATACTCAGGCTACATCGTCAGCCTTCTGCCCGTTGGGGTCACCATCCTGGTCTACATGCTCAACCGAGAGTTCATGATGATACTCTTCGAAGATACTTGCGGCCGCATCTTGGTGGGCATTGCAGTGTTGGGCATCGTATCAGGCCACTTCATCATACAGAAGATCGTTGACATAGAGGTCTAATTGCCTCCTCTGGCACATCGGTCTGAGCTTTCGGACGACCGTGCACTAACAGTCTTGGAGAGCTGTTTGGGAATGTTGATGGAAAAGGAGGAGTAATGGGCGGCGCTACATCACTGATCATGGGAGTCGCGGCTGTTGCCGGCCTGGCCATGATTCTGATCGGCATGCGTTCTCCAGGCAAACAAAGCACAATTGAGGAACGCCTGGCCCAGCTGGGCACAATGGAGCGCCCACCCACACTGGAGGAGATCGAACTTTCTCTGCCCTTCACCGACCGAATCATCCGACCGAGGCTGCGCAACCTGGCCAGTTTTGTGACTCGGTTCACCCCCACTCAGACCCTGTCGACAACCCGAAGGAGACTGCGCTTGGCCGGGGCTGCCCATCAGATTAGCCCTGCCGAGTTCCTGGCAAGCAGATACGCTTTGATGGGGCTCTTCGGCATCGGTGTGATTGCTTTCACCGCAACGAGCGACATGCCGCTCTCTCGAAAGATGCTACTGATCCCCGTAATCACTGTGTTTGGGAATTACGTGCCGGTACTTTGGCTGACCTCGCGCATCCGCAGGAGAAACTCACAGATCAGGCGAGCACTACCTGATGCGCTGGACCTACTCACCATCTGCGTGGAGGCAGGGCTAGGGTTCGATGCAGCCATGGTCAAAGTTGTCGAGAAGTGGGATAACGAACTGAGTCGCGCTTTCGCCCGAGTTCTGCAGGAGATTCAGTTGGGTAAGCTCCGCCGCGAGGCGCTGCGAGACATGGCAGACACCATGGACGTGCCGGAGGTCTCCAACTTCGTGGCGGCAATCATACAGGCAGAGCAACTAGGTGTGAGTATCAGCAAGGTACTGCGCATACAGTCCGATCAAATGCGTGTGCGAAGGCGACAGCAGGCAGAGGAGGAGGCTCGCAAGGCTCCGGTCAAGATCATGGTCCCGGCCGTACTGTTGATATTTCCGGCTCTCTTCATCGTCATCCTGGGTCCAGCCGCGCTGAACTTCCTGAAGATCTTCACTAGATAAGTCATCCAGCGGGGTCATCGTCGCTCACAAGGAAGCTGCCATGCCCTTCTTCGAAGCCGCTCTTCGCACTGGAGGTGACCTGAAGCGCAGCCTGCTCAACCTGCTCTTCCCCCCGCGGTGCGTCGTTTGCGGTCACCCGGGGACATGGTTATGCGCCAAATGCGCCCCGCATCTGCCACGCATCTCAGGTCCGGTATGTGACCGCTGTGGCATTCCGCTTCAGCAAGGCTCTCTGTGTGGCCGTTGCCGCTACAATCCCCCTAGGCTGGATGGCATCCGTTCGGTATTTCTCTTCCGGGGCCCGATACGTACAGCGATCCACCGCCTCAAGTACCGCAACGCCCGCGGGCTCGCCGAACCCCTGGGAATGTCGATGGCAGCACAGTGGGAGCAATGCGCCGTGAAGGTAGATCTGGTAGCGCCGGTGCCGCTCCATGCCAACCGACTTCGTCAGCGAGGCTACAACCAGGCCGCGCTGCTAGCCAACGAGCTGGAACAGCACACCGGCCTGCCGTTGAGGAAAGATCTGATGGTTCGCGTGCGCCCCACCCCACCGCAGATGCGGCTGGATGCCAGGGCTCGTCGTCGCAACGTGCACGGAGCCTTCATCTGCCCAGATGAACTGGTCGAGGGCCGCCGAGTGCTAGTGGTAGACGATGTATGCACGACTGGCGCGACCTTGGAGGCCTGCGCCAATGCCCTACGTGAGAAGGGAGCGACTGCAATCTGGGCATTGACCGCGGCACGCGCGCCTTGATCCCATTCCTCGTTAATGATCGGAATGCAAGAATCGTCTGCCGGAGAGAGTGATCAGGCGAATGATTGACTAGTGCTTGATCATACGGATCTTGACATGCGAACTCCTCACAGGCAGGCGTAAAGAGCAGCTTTCAGCAAATCAGAAGCTCAGTGATCAAGCGCTAGCCAGATAGGAGCTATTCTCGGAGGAAACATATGGACATTCAGTTGACCGCTAGGAACTTGGAGATTACACCCCATTTGCGGGAGTACCTGGAGAAGAAGGTCTCTAAGCTGGATCGCCACCTGCCCAGCATGCAGGAGATACGGGTCGATCTGGCGGTGGAGAACACGCGCTCCGACGCTCACAGTCAGATAGCGCAGCTGACCATGTGGATCGGCAGCACCGTGTTGAGGGCAGAGGAACGCGCCTCGGACATATTCGCTGCAATCGACGCCTCGGTTGACAAGATGCGCAGGCAGATCTCTCGCTACAAGGAGCGGCGTCGGGACCGCCAGCGACAGGCGAAAGAGGTCATGCCGGAGATCGAGGAAAGCCCTGAGACGGAGATTGTGCGCGTAAAACGGTTCGAGGTGATTCCTATGACTCCCGAAGAGGCCGTCGAGCAGATGGAACTGCTTGGACACCAGTTCTTCGTCTTCCTCAACATGGATGAGGGGGAGATCAACGTCGTATATCAGCGGAGGGATGGCAACTACGGCTTGATTATGCCTCAGTTCGAGTAAGGATACCCCACCCTAGCCTGCGGAGGAGAGCCCGCTCGCCGGGGTGGCGATGGGTTGGAGCAGACAGCGACGAGTAGGGCGAGTTGCTCAGGCAGCTCGCCCTCGCTCTTGGACAGATCCGACAATGGGCAGTCTTATGACAAAAGCCACTCCCCGATCTCCCTCCAGATTCTCCACGCTTATCTGCCCACCATGCCACTGCATGACCTGATGGCTGACAGCGAGCCCCAGCCCTGTGCTCTCCGGCTTGGTGGTGAAGAACGGATCAAAGACCCTCTCGATATTCTCCGGCGGGATAGCGGGACCATTGTTGGCCAGGGTAAGCTCTACGGCATCTCCATCAACACGGGCCTGAACGTGCAAATGTCCCCCGTCACCGAGGGCCTCAATGGCATTGACAACAACGTTGACCAAGACCTGCATGATGCTATCCGGCGCGACCATGAGCCGCGGCAGATCGTCGGCGAAATCCTTCGTCACTTCGATACGGGCGTCCCGCAATTGCTCGCCGACCAATGTCAGCGCGTGTTCCGTCAGGGTGACAATGGAGGTTGGACAGCGTGTCCCCCCAGAGGGTCGGGCGAAGCTCAGCATGCGCCGACTTACCTCACCCAAGCGCTCAATCTCCTGACGGGCAATCTCCAAACATTCCTCCCGTTCGCCCGGCTCCAGGTCGAAATCCAGCGCGAGCTCCAAGTTGCTCTGGATCGCTTGTAGAGGATTGTTGATCTCGTGGGCAACTCCAGCCGCCATCCGGCCCATCGCTGCCATCCGCTCAGCTCGAACGGCTCGCCGCTCCGCCCGCTTGCGCTCCAGTGCCCCGACAAAGATCTCGGCCACCATCTTCAACAGCCTGACGTCCGCTTCTGACCACTTCTTCTCCTCGTCTGTCGAATCGAATCCCAGGAATCCCACCAGAGATCCCTCATAGACCATCGGAACGACCATAAGTGACCGAACTCCCACCGCTCTCAAGAACTCTCTTTCGGCATCTGCCTGGGCTGGAAGGTGATCTACACTCGAGATGTGAATAGTCTCA
>JASFWK010000039.1:0-16087 GCA_050049355.1 Anaerolineae bacterium
ATCTCCGACCTCCTGCGGGCATTGCTGGTCCTCGCTGTGCTCACGGTGCATACCAGCGATCAGCTTTGGATCATCTATCTAATGGCAGCCACGATGGCACTGGTGGGAACTTTCTTCTACCCCGCCCGCAACGCTGCCCTCCCCAACATCGTCCCCAATGAATTGCTGCTGGCGGCCAACGGCCTGATTCAAGGAAGCTACATCATTGCTCTCGTCCTGGGGCCGACGTTGGCGGGAACGATCGTCGAGTTGTGGGGCCTGCAGTCCGCCATCCTGTTCGACAGCGGCACCTTCCTCTTCTCGGCCGGCACCATACTGCTTATCCAAATTCCGCGCTTGAACAACAGCTCCTCAGATCAAGCAGAGCAGAGAAGCATGTGGAAGGACATGAAAGCCGGCCTCGTCTTCATTCGCCGTAGCCGGATCCTCCGCCGCGCTCTCTACGTGACCGCCGTGGCCACCCTGGGTATCGGCGCAGTGGTCATCCTGGCCATCCTCCATCTGAAGGCTCGCCTGGAGGCAGGAGGCCTGGAGTACGGGGGCGCGATGAGTATGCTGGGCATCGGCTCGGTAGTGGGAGGGCTGCTCGTCACCCGCCTCTCTCGCCGTCTTTCGACCAACAAGATCGTCGGCGGCATGCTTATCGCAGCTGGGGCGGCCGTGGTCGCGTTCGGGTACGCCACCACCTACCTGGTCGTCCTGGCAAGCGTGATGATACTGGGACTGTGTATCGTCGTCGCCCGGGGGGCACTTAGCACTGTCACACAGACCCTGGCTCCCGATGAGGTTCGAGGGCGGGTTCAGGCAGCAGTGAACCTTGTCGTGGCCGGGGGGACGGCCCTGGCGGAGGGACTCTCCGCCCTCCTGGCTCAATTCCTAGGGGTTCAGACTGTGGTTGTGGCTGCCGGGGTGATCACAATGCTTGCCGGCGTGACCTCGATCTACATACTCCGAGAAGTCTCTTGGAGGCCCATCCAGCAAGCCGCGGACCGATCTGCCTAGGCTCTTCAGGATTGATCCATCCACCCACGAAAGACCGGGAAGAGTAAGACGCGCCAGGGTACAGTCGACTCCACTGGCGCTCCCCGTACCGGGCCAGTCACTTCTGCAGCCCGGACTCCGTAGCGATCGTTGAGCACGCGGCTCCCCCGAGGCAGATCGCTCGCGGTCACGGCCAGCGTGGCTGTGAGATGGCCGCCAGGACCAAGCGTAGCTGGCCCCCAGGTCACCTCTCCTCCCCCCTCCGTGTAGACGCCGCTGGCCCATGCCAGCGAGGTGTTGGCAGGAAGAGCGTCGGTTAGCACCACGCTGGTGAGGGTGATAGCAGAGGTATTGGTGACAGCGAAGGTGTACTCCAGGAGGCGGGCGGGAACGCCGGGGGCGAAGCTGGCCCGCTTGGTGACCGTCAGCGGCGACCCAATATCCACAACGGCTGCCAGGGAATCCACGATCCCCCATCCGTAGACGTTGTTGGGTACTTGGTCAGGACCATCCCCGCCGCACCCCTGCGCGGTGAACCGCGGCCGAGCTGTCCGCCCGATGAGGCGTTCGGTCCCCGCCACGTCGCCGATGAGGTAAGGTGCAGCTGACCAGACCAGCGCTGCTACTCCGGCCGCGTGTGGGCCGGCCATTGAGGTGCCGCTCATCGAGCCATAGCCGCCAGGGAGACTGGAGCGGATTCCTACCCCTGGCGCACTCGCGTCGGGCTTGCGTCGTCCGGAGCCATCTATGGTCACTGGCCCACGGCTGCTGAAGGAGGCGATGTCATCGGAGGAGTTGGTGGCCCCCACGCTGAAAGCATCCTCGTACAGCGCGGGCGGACTGCGCACTGTGCCGCACGCTGACCCCGCGTTCCCAGCTGAGGCGACCACCAGGATGCCCGCTGCACGCACGTTCTCCACCACTGCCTGAAGAGCCGCCCAATCGCATCCCTCTGACGGTGGACAGATCCAAGAGTTGTTGATGACGTGGGGGGCTCTGCCAGGATCGCCCTGAGAGGGGGTACCACCCTGGGGATAGGGAGCCAAGAAGAACTCGAAGCACTCGATGTACGTCGCTGGCGTGCCCACTCCCTGATCCATATTCCTACAGCCAATCCAGCGTGCCCCCGGCGCCACACCGATCTGGTTCCCAGCGCCGTCATCGCCAACGATGGTACCCATAGTGTGAGTTCCGTGGCCGTGGTCGTCGCAGGGCTCAGAGGAATCAGGTCCGCAGATCCCTCCTCCACTGTGAATCGCATCGTGCCAGTTGTAGTCGTGGGTGATGGTGATACCGTTCCATCCCCGGTAGGCGCTGATGAGGGCTGGGTGGTCCCAGTCGTAGCCGGTGTCCTGCCCGCCCACGACCACCCCCTGTCCGGTGTAGCCTAGCTGCCAGACATCGTCGGCGTTGACCCGTTGCACGTTCCATTCGACGGCGGAGGCTCCAGCCTCCGTTAATGCGGGGGAGGGAAGCGGCGCTCGAACCACTGGATTCGCCGCAATACGCGCCACCTCCGGCCGAGTGACCAGTTCTGCGACCAACTCCCGGCCCCCCGTCACCGCCAGCGCGTTGATGACGTAGAACGATCGGTACGGCACTCCCCGGCGATCCAGTGACACTCGCAGAGCAGCCTGGGTACGCGTCGCGGCATCCCACAATCGCCCGACGACGAATCGGCCCTTGGCCTCGCGGGTGCCGAGATGGACTGCGCCGCGAAGGTCGGCCTGCTCCCCCAGGATCACTAGGAAGGTCGTCTGGTTCCCATCAGCCGTCTGCGCCCACACCGCCGGGTGGACGTTGGCCGGCCAAGTCTCCCCCTCCCTGACAGATCCAAACGTGAGGAGAGTCAGAAGCACCAGAAGGACGCCTGAGCGAGCCTGGCGAAGATCCCCAAAGGCGCAAAGGCTCAGGTGCAACGAGAGATTACCCCACCTGGTCCGCCACCGGGATGCTGAGCGGTCCCACATCCTGCACCACCACGCGGATGGTTAGCTCATGGAAGCCCGATTCGAGGGGCGACTCACTGGCCCGCACAGTGAAGGTATCCCCCACCGGGAAGGAGAGGGGATCCTCGTTTGTGATGGATGTGGCGGGTCGCACACGTCCCTCTTCCGTCACCACCGTCACCTGCTCAAGCGAGACTCCCTCGCCATCCAGGTCCAGTGCCTTGAAGCTCAAGATGGTGCCAGAGGCAATTGGGTTCTCCAATCCAAACGCGAAGCCATCATCCTCGGCCCGCAGCGACCCCTTTACGTAGAGCTTCTTGAGTAAGAAGGGTGGAATAATTGGCATCGAACTCACCTCCTGATAGGCAAGACACGAGACAGGAATCCTCTCTTCAAACCACCGAATAGGTCTGTGGCATTCGCGTCTCGAAAGTACTCAGTTCCAACCGAAGTTATTAGGGAGCTAGAACACCAGATGAGAGCCCTCATTTGCGGAGCACTTCCCGATAGACAGCTACGGTGTCCGCTGCTATCCGAGCCTGGGTGTAGTGCGCCAACACACGCCGCCGCCCTCGCTGGGCCAGCTGTGCTCTCAGTTCAGGATCAGCCATCAGCTGTCCCAAACGCGTCCGTAACGCCCCCACATCCCCCTCTGGGAAGACCAGGCCAGCGTCCCCGATGACGTGCGGGATCTCTCCGCAGTCGGAACCCACCACCGGGACGCCAGAGGACATCGCCTCTATCAGCACTCGTCCGAACTGCTCCACCCAGTTGGGCTGCGAGCGAGAGGGCAGAACCAGGGCATCCAGCTCGTGGTAGAACGCCGGCATCTGGGTAGAGGGAATGGTCCCCCGGAAGGTGACGCGATCTGACAGCCCGAGCCTTCGAACCTCTCCCTCCAGCCGATCCTGCAGCGGGCCGCTGCCCAAGATTTCCACTTGCACACCGGCAAGCCCCGCCGCCGCCGCGAGCACCAGGTCTGCTCCCTTCTCCTCCACCAGCCGTCCGGCGAAGCCGACCACGAACCGCCGGCGGATCTCTCGCCGAGTTGAAGGAGTGAAGGCCTTCGGATCCACCCCAAACTGAGGGATAACTGCAAGCGGCCCATCGTATCCCTTTTCCCGCCACACTCGCGCCGCGATCTGGCTGCCCGCGATGGCCGCGTCGGCGTGGCGCAGACAATACCGCTGAAAGAGAGAGAAGGGAGGTGGATACCTCCGCAGGAGGTTCTGCCAGGTGAACCAGAGCGTGCGGCACCTCGCCCTGCGGGCCAGGACCATGCCGTGAAAGGTCGCCAAGTTATACGGCTCTTCGTCCAGATGGACGATGTCGGGCCGGAATGCACGGATGCGCCGCCCGAGACGAGGGTAGAAATGAAGGTGGAAACTGCCATTGAGGATCATCGGCTCAACCACCAGTTCATATCCCTGGGTGTGCGCTCGCTCCAGCGGGATCACCCCTCGCTCATCCCGCCAGCGGAGCGGTACGACCACCACAAGCTCAACGTCATCGTACTGGGCGATCTCCTCCAGCTTCCGCTGATAGATTCCGACCAGGCATGCCTTTGAGACCATCAATACGCGCACAGAGTGACCTCCGGAATTACTCGGCGGTGTCCCACAAGAGAATCGGCATAGCTCCAGCGCTTGAAAGTTTACAACCGCGGAGGTAGAATGAACTGCTGGAAGGCTCCCCTCCCACCACCGGGGGCGGGCTGGGTCGAGCCTTCCACCCGGGACGGTCCCTGAGGAGCGATCGAACATCAACTCAGGAGTCGTTCCCACATCCCGTGTGGATGTTCACAATCTTAGTTGCAGAAGGCGAACTCCTTCAAGTTGTCCAGCTTTTGACAAGCCCTTGCATTGTGCTATAATTTGCGCCCGTTGGCAAGTCGAGGATTGGATACGGAGGCGCTACGGCGCCGCAACCAGCTGACCACGGAAGTGCTCTTCCTGGTCGTCATCGCGCTTGCGGCGACGCTGAGAGTGATTGCCCTTGGCCGGATCCCGCCTGGGCTCTATCACGACGAGGCGCGCAACGGGTTGGACGCCCTTGGGGTCCTATCAGGCCACTGGCCTGTCTACTTCGCGGCCAATCGCGGCCGTGAGCCACTCTTCATCTACCTTTCTACCGTCCCCCTTGGCCTGCTAGGCCGCACGCCAGCCGCGCTGCGCTTGGCTGCGGCTATCATTGGCACTTTGACAATTCCCGCCACCGTCCTCTGGGCACGCTCGTGGTTTGGTCAGCGCGTGGGACTTCTCTCCGGCGCAGTCCTGGGAGTCATGCTGTGGCACGTCCACTTGAGCCGGGTGGCCTTCCGGGCGGTGACGCTGCCGCTGCTGGTCGCTCTGGCCCTGTGGCTGGGGACCCGGGCCTGGCGGAGCAGGCGGAGAGGACTCTGGCTGTTAGCGGGCCTCTTGTATGGAGCCTGCTTCTATACCTACCTGGCGGTGCGTTTCACTCCGTTCGTGCTGGCGGCATGGGCAGGTGTGCTGGCGCTGCGCAAGCGGTTGAAGCAGCTGTGGCCTGGCGCTGCGTGGTTTGGCTTGGGCGCTGGGGTGGCGCTCGTGCCCCTGGCTGCCTACGCCGCCGGTCACTGGGACGTGGTCATGGGCCGGCCCGGCGCGGTCTCCGTCTTCAACCCGCTGATCAATAGGGGAGATCTCGCCGGTACTCTTCTGCGCCACCTGGGCCGCACGCTGGAGATGTTCTTTGTACAAGGGGACACCATCCCCCGTCACAACCTACCGGGCCGGCCGGTCTTCGATCCCGTGCTGGGATTGATGATGCTCGTGGGGGTAGCGTGGGCGATTGCACAGGCCAGGGGACGCCTGGCCCCTGCTCTGCTCCTGGTGTGGGTAGGGGTGATGCTGATGCCCACGTGGCTGGCTGAGGACGCCCCCCACTTCCTGCGAGCAGTCGGAGTTCTGCCCCTGCTGGCAGTCTTGCCCGGCCTGGGGATTGAAGGCCTGTGGAGATGGCTCGAGAGACGGGGGCGAGCGACGTGGGGCATAGCTTGCGCTTTGCTGGTCTTGATGATCGGCCTGGGCAGCACCACGTACGATTACTTCATACGCTATCCGGGGCAAGAGGAGGCCCGCTACTTCTTCGAGGAAGCAGCCACCTCCTTGGCTGCCGACGTCAATGACTTCCTGGGAAGTGGATGGCCGGGTGAGGGATGGGCAGTTCAGGCACAGGATCCGCCCCTAGGCCGACAGGCTTTCGTTGAGTGGCGACTGTGGGAGGAATGGACGGCAGTTCCCTTCTTGATCTCAGCCGAAGGGGCCGTCTCCACTCAACCAGCGGATCTTTCGCCAGCGGGAGAAGCGACCCTCCTGATCCTGTGGCCCTACGGAGAGTACGAAAGGCGCCTGGAACTGATGCCCTACCCCGCCCGCATCCAGGTCTGGCAAGGGCCATCGGCGCGGGGAGATCTGGATCCCGCTCCCTTCACCGCCTACGTGGCCTTCGCCGCTGAGCCGGTGACTGAGCGAGGAATCCAGCCGCTGGCCCGCTTCGAGCGCGGGATCCACCTTGTGGAGGCAACTGCTAGGTCCCGGAACGGAACCTGGCAGCTAGAGTTGGTCTGGGAGGCGACATCCCAGGTAGACGCGGACTACACGGTCTTCGTCCACCTGCTGGACGGAACTACTACGGTGGCCCAAGCGGATGGGGATCCGGCTGAGGGGTATTACCCCACAAGCATGTGGCGGATCGGTGACCAGGTAGTGGATCTCCACACCCTGGTCCCCCCAGGAGAACCGAGCGAAGAGCCGAACCTGAGGGTAGGGCTGTATCTGCGGTCGACGTTGGAGCGTCTGGCTGTCGTGGACGCGGACGGACGGCCCGTAGACGATGGGGTCTCCTTACCAGTACCGCCCGCCGCAGGTCACGGAAACCATTAGGATAGGCACGGCAAGGAGAATGATAGTAATGAAAGAGTACAAGCGTGTTGTTTGGGGCGCTCTTGCAGCGATCGCACTGCTACTGGGGAGCATGCCGACGGGGGTCGGAGCAACCCCGCACACCCAGGAAGTCGGGCAGAACCTGCTGCAGAATCCGGGGTTTGAGGGCATCAACTGCCCGCCCACTGGCTGGTGTGAAGGCAACTGGACCAGGGATACCTTCAACAATGTCACCTACGCAGAGATCTTCAGTCCCGAGGGGTGGATAACCTTCTGGAGCGAAGGGAT
This sequence comes from Anaerolineae bacterium, assembly GCA_050049355.1. GTDB lineage: Bacteria > Chloroflexota > Anaerolineae > B4-G1 > DUEL01 > JASFWK01. The sequence goes on from JASFWK010000039.1 coordinate 7,124, forward strand.
GAACTCCGTCGACGGAAGGAATTACGGTCGCCCGGAGTGCCAGGTTATCCCTGATGCACCGCCATACGTAGGGCCGCCGGCTCGCGTCCGCAACGGCAACTACGCGCTGAAGCAGTTCGGATTCTACCATGCGATCGACTCTGGTGTCTATCAGGTCGTCGACGGGCTGACCCCCGGCGGTACCGTTCAAGCCTCGGCCTACGCTCACGCCTGGACCTGCGGTGATGACAGAGACGCGTACTCCTGCGGCGATGAGTACCAGATGCTGTTCCGGGTTGGCATCGATCCCAACGGCGGCACCAATCCATGGAGTCCCAGCGTCGTATGGGCCGGTGGATACTCCTATGACGAGTACAGCCTCATCGGCCCAGTAGAGACGCAAGTGGGTGAGTCCGGCGCTGTTACTATGTTCCTGCGAGCGACTGCCAAGTGGTCCGTTAAGCACAACGACGTCTACTGGGACGACGCTTCTTTGGTCTACACGACGCCGCCAGCCACGCCGACCAACACTCCGCTCCCTCCGCCGCCCACCTCGACACCTGGCCCCTCGCCCACGCCGCTACCCACGCCCACTCCCCGCCCTGACGGCGCCATCGTCCACATCGTGCAGCCGGGAGATACGCTCTACGGCGTAGCACTTCAGTATGGAGTGCCGGTTGAGCAGATCGAGGAGTTGAACGCTGGCTCCATCCCCCCAAACAAGTGGCTTACAGTGGGTCAGGAACTGGTGATCGGTATTCCGTCCGAGACTCCCACCCCTTCTCCACCGCCGACACCAGAGGTTACTCCAACCCCCGAGACCGCCTCTATCTGTGTCCTGGCCTACCACGATCGGAACGGGGATACCTTCCGGCAGGCGGATACGGAGGAACCTTTGCCCAACGCCGTCTTCTCCGTGAGCGACAGCGTCGGCCTCTTAGAGCAGTACACCACTGACGGCCTGAACGAGCCCTACTGTTTCACTGGCCTGACACCCGGTACCTACCGAGTGGAGATGCGACCCCCAGAGGATTACACCGCCAGTGGACCATCCAGCATGGCTGTAGGCTTGGTTGACGCAGCCAGTACAGATGTGGTCCTGGGTGCTCAGCGCGGAGAGATGCCAGGAGAAGAGGACACGGGAGACGAGACTGCGGACGAGCCCGCCGCTGGGGAAGAAGGGGAGTCGATCTGGCCTAAAGTGCTTCGCTGGGGAGCCCGCGTCAGCGGGGTTCTGATGTTGGTTCTCGCGATCGCGGTAGCGGTCATCTTCGTCCTCAACCGTCGCCGCTGAGCCCTGACGGAAAGGGCGCGATGAGGACGCGAAGCGTCGCCTGGGGCAATGCCTTGTCCCTGGCGGCGCTTTTCCTTCTGGGGCTGGCTGTAGCTGGCCCCCTCTGGGGACCAGGGCTGGTGAACACTCGAGGCGGTGGGGACAGCCCCTTCCTCCTTCTCCGCACTCACCAGTTGGCAGCCGACCTCAGGGCAGGGCATTTTCCAGCACGTTGGATGCCGGACGCTGCCTACGGGCTGGGCTACCCTTTCTTTAGCTACTACGCCGCCGCTCCCTACTACCTAGCCGCCATCCTTCACGTCTTTGGGTTGGATCTCCTCTCGACAATCAAGCTGACCCAGACCATCTTCTCCATAGCTGCAGCGCTGGGAATGTACGGTTGGGCACGCCGGATGCTGGGAAGCCGCGCCGGGGGCTGGCTGGCCGGCGCCGCGTACGCCCTGGCGCCCTTCCACGTGGCTAACCTCTACGTACGCGGTGATTCCCTCTCCGAGTTCGCAGCCTTCGCCCTCTACCCCCTCATTCTCTGGGGGGCGGACCACCTGGCCGAGAGACCCTCAGCCCATCGGACGCTTCCCCTGGCCCTGGGTTACGCCGGGTTGATCCTCACCCACAACATCTCTGCCCTCATCTTCTCCCCGTTCATAGTGCTCTATCTCGCAGTGCTGGGATGGCGAAGGAAGGGGAAGCGGGGTCGCGTGCTCGGCTTCGGGCTGATGGCTTGCGTTTTGGGGCTCCTCCTTTCAGCCTGGTTCTGGCTCCCTGCATTACTTGAAAGGGATTTGGTGCAGCTGACCGCTCAGACCACGGGCTACTTCTTCTATGGCAACCACTTTCGCAGGGTGGACCTGGTACAGCATTCAACTCCTTTCGACTACGGAATTCAGCAAGGCAGCACCCCCTTCGCCATGGGGTTGACCCAGGCAATGGCAACCATCGCCGGGGCCGTGACCATCTTGGCGAGCTGGATCCGCCGCCGACGGATCGATTGGACAGAGGGGACCGCGCTCGCGGGATTGGTGCTGAGCACCTGGATGATCGTCCCTCTCTCTCGACCGTTGTGGGATCACCTGCCGCTGCTTCCGCTGGTCCAGTTTCCCTGGCGATTCCTCTCCGTCCAGGCGCTCTTCGCCGCGCTGGTGATTGGCGCGCTGATCCGTGCTCTGCCCATCGGGCGCCAGGTGCTGGCGGCGACGCTGACCCTTCTGCTGGCTGCAGGGGGGCTGGGCGCGCTGCGTCCAGATTACCTCCCTATCACCGCTGAAGAGGTGACCGTCCAGCGGCTGCAACTCTACGAACTATTCACTGGCAACGTGGGGTCCACCATTCGCTACGAGTATCTACCTCGCTCAGTGGTACCCCGTCCTTGGACTGGACCAGCCCTCTTCGACCCCCAGGCGCCGCCTCAAGCCATCCCCCTCACCGGCGAACTAGTGGTCGCGCAGGAGATATCTCATCGCCCCACACGCCGTGTCTGGGTCGTAGAGGTGGGTGGCGAGGAAACGCAGATCGCCTTTCCCCTTTACTACTGGGCAGGATGGCAGGGGACGGTGGACGGGCAGCCGGTTGAGGTGGGTCCCGTCCCCGATTCTGGCCTGCTGGCTCTGTCCGTCCCCCCGGGAGAGCACACGATTGTACTACGGCTGAGCCGCACCGGCCTTCGCTCCGCCGCGGAGATCCTCTCCTTGATGGCTCTTCTCGCAGTCGCCGTTCTGGGATGGACTGGATTGCACCGAGCTTCCCGTCAGGGACAGCTCAATTTCCAGCAGCTTGGTCTTGGATTCGCCGCCGGGGGGTTGGCATTGACCCTTTTGGTGGCGCTCAGCCCCCGTCTCGTGTCTGCTGACGACACCGACCTTACAATGGATTTCGAGCAGATGCCCCTCTTGCACCACAACCCAGCCGGAGTGGATTTCGGGCCGGTACAGTTGATGGCGTATGAGTACTCAGGCGAGCGGATGACAGCAGGCGACGCGTTGACACTCACGCTGGAGTGGGCAGGGGAAACAGAGGGCCTAACAGCCACAGCAAGCCTGGTCTCCCCAGCGGTTCATCTGCTGGACGTACCGGATGGGTGGGCAGACGCGAGCGTACCCCTGACGCAGACTGCGGTAATCTCCCTGGGGGTGCCCGCGGAGACCTCGCCAGGGCCTGCGCTAGTAGCTCTGAAGATCAATGGACCAGAAGGGGAGCTGCAGCCCCGCTCTCCGGCGGGCCGCAGCTTAGGGAAGACCTTCCTGAGATCCGTGTGGGTAGAAGCCAAGCAACCAGCCCCGCCCGGCGTCCTTGCAGAAATGGCCAACGGCGTGATCCGACTGCACACGCTGGAGGCAACCCAGACTAGCTCAGACAGGCTCCAGGTGCGAATGGAATGGTCCGCCGCCCGGCCCCCGATATCCAACTGGGGCCTGAGCCTGAGGCTGATCGATCCGGTGGGCAACGAATGGTCTCGATTGGAGAGCCAACCCGGCTATGGTTTCATGCCCACCGGTCTTTGGTCCCCCGGGCTCCTGCTGCCCGACCGCGTCATTCTCCCCGTGCCGCCGGGCACCCCACCTGGTCCTGGCTACACCTTAAGTGTGAGCCCCTACCGGGTGACGACCTGGGAGGGTCTAGGGGAGATTACCACGACCGTTCCGCTGACCCGCGCCACCCTCCGTCCATCTGCGCCAATCCTTGCCCACGTGGAGGGCGGCCTAGCCCTGAGCGCTCTGGAGACACCGACACAAGTCCGGCAGGGAGAGAAGCTCCAGTGGACAGCCTGGTGGCTGGCGCTGGAGCGGCCCCAGAGAGCGTCGACCCAATGGCAATTAGAAGGACCAACGGTGCTTTCGGCTACGCTCCCCCTGGCCCCAGGCTCTGATCCCGCCACTTGGCCCACGGGCGCATTGGTAGCAGGACGGGCCGAACTGCCCATCCCTCCCGACTTCCCTGCGGGTGTCTACACACTCACCCTCACCTTACGCGATGCCGCCGGGCTGCCCCTGAGATCCTACACTCACTCACGACCAGTCACCGTGGAGGAGCGCGAAAGGGTCTGGGAACTGCCAGAGATGGAACGAGAGGTGAGGGCCACTTTCGGAGGGATGATCCAGTTGGCGGGATACGACCTGGAGGAGGAAGAGGGAGCGCTGAGGCTGACCTTTTACTGGCAGGCGCTGGAGGTACCCGACCGGCATTACATGTTCTTCGTCCACGTTGCTGACCCGTCCACAGCCCGACCCGTAGCCCAAGTGGACACAATGCCTCGGGCCTTCACGTATCCCACCGGGATGTGGGCGGCCGGCGAGGTGGTCTCCGATCAGGTGGAAGTATCGCTGGAGAATGTCCCTTCGGGCGTCTATGAACTGGCTGTGGGCTGGTACGATCCTGAGACAGAAGAACGGCTGAGGGCGCGCGCGGCGGACGAACAGCTGCTGCCCCAAGGGCGCCTCGTCCTTCCCGACCGGGTGGTCATTCCCTAGGCGCCCTTGTCGGTTGGTTCGAGAGACCAGGGAGGAGGCCTCAGTAAGCGTTCGGGAAGTGGAAGAGGTTGAAGAAGGTCCGGATTACGATCCTGATATCCAGCAGGAGGGACCAGTTCTCGATGTACCACAGATCATACTTGGTTCGCTCCGCGATGGAGGTATCTCCTCGCAGCCCATTGATCTGCGCCCAGCCGGTCATTCCAGCCTTGGCCCGATGACGGTCCATGTAGCGGGGGATCGAGCGACGAAACTGGGCCACATACACGGGGCGCTCTGGACGGGGGCCCACGAGGCTCATCTCCCCAAACAGGACATTGACTAACTGAGGCAATTCGTCCACGTTCAGGCGGCGGAGAACACCGCCTAGCCGAGTGACGCGGGGGTCGTCAGGACGCGTCCAGCCCGGCCCCTCCTCCTCCGCATCCCGCCGCATAGAGCGAAACTTCAGCATTGGGAAGGACCGTGCGTCCAACCCCATCCGCTGCTGGATGTAGAACACCGGACCCGGCGAGTCCAGTTTTATCAGCACGGCGGTGAACATCAGAAGAGGAGAAGAGAGGAGCAGGCCAGCTGCAGCGCCCACAATGTCCATTACCCGCTTGAGGCCACGCCGCCAGCCCCGCAGCGCAATGTCACGCAGGGTGAGAAGGGGCAACCCACCCATATCCCCGATGTCGACCTGCCCAGCCATGATCTGGAATACGTCGGGATACACCTTGATGGTGGCCTTGCCCCGTTCGCACTCGGAGATGAGCGTCAGGATGTCCTGGTGAGTAGCCTCAGGCAGGGCAATGATCACCTCATCCACGTAGTGTCGCTCGATCAGGGAAGCCAGATCCTGGGCACGACCCAGAAGAGGCACAGGCAACGTCCCCTCCAACTTCCCATCCGCAGAGACGACGCCGACAACCTCGTAACCCATCCCGGGGTTCCCCAGAATCTTATGCAGAATCATGCGTGCAACCTCGCCCGTCCCAACCACCAAGACTCGGTCCTGCCCCCAACCACGGGCTCGCAGCTCGGCGCGCAGCCGGCTGTGGGCCAGGCGTCCCGCCGTGGTCAGCGCGATGGTGAAGAGCCAGGCGTAGACGACCATAGCTCGGGGATAGTCCAATTCAAGGGGGGTGTTCTTGAAAAGCAAATAGGAGAGAGCCACACCCAACACGGTGCCCACCGTACCCGCTCCGATGATGCGGTAGAACTCGTCCACACGAGAGGGGCTGCGGGCGAGGTGATACAGGCGGCTATATGCGAGGACCAGCAGCATCGAAAGGACGTGCGCCACCATCAGGGTGATGTAGCGGGAAGAAGGAGTCAGTTCTTGGGCCTGGTCGGGGAAGGGCAACAACCGGCGGAGCCAGTAAGCCGCGTAGAATGCCGCCGCCGACATCAGTGCGTCGGTCAGCACAAGGGTAACTACAAAAGAGAGTCTTGCTCGCTGCCGCCTCACCATACCTGCGCTCTCCTCCTCCCACCCGTTGGCCATTGCCACAGCCGCTCCAGTCCAATCCGCATCTTCAGCACCCCCATGATGAGAATGTGGATTGCCCAGGGGGTCCGCGGCGCATAATGCTTCTGGTAGAACAAAAGCATCGCACGCCAGAATTCCACCTGCGCGCGGGCACTGTGCCGGGTAGATGCACGCTTGACGTGTAGTACAGTGACGGCCGGGTTGTAGTACACTCGCCAGCCGGCCTCCTTGATACGGTAGCACCAGTCGAGGTCCTCACCATACAGGAAGAAGGTCTCATCCATCAAGCCAACCTGTCGGATCGCTTCTCCTCGAGCCAACAGGAAGGCTCCCACCACCGCGTCTACCTCGGCTACCTCATCGGGATCAAGGTACGTAAGATTGTAGCGAGCGAAGCGGCGGCTGCGCGGAAAGAGGGTGGAAAGGCGTGTAAGGCGATAGAAAGAGACGGCGGGTGTAGGGAAGGAGCGACGGCAGGCCAGATCGAGTGAACCGTCTCGCCGCACCAGCTTGGGGCCGGCTACTCCAGCGTCGGGGTGTTCCCTCATGAAAGCCAGCATTTTCGACAGTCCATCAGGGGGAAGCTCGGTGTCAGAGTTGAGAAGAAGCACAAATCGCGACGCGTCGGCGCCCTCCGGATACCCCAGAGCGCGCAGTCCCTGGTTGTTGGCAGCCGGATAGCCTGTGTTGTGTCGATTGGCGATCAGATGTATCTGCGGGAACTCCTCTGCCACCATATCCGCGCTGCCATCGGTCGAGGCGTTGTCCACCACGCAGATTTCAAAGGAGAAATCGCCCTGGCTGGCAAGGATCGTGCTCACGCAAGTGTGCAGCAAGTTACGGGTGTTGTAGTTGACAATCACGATTCCCAGGTCACGCATGACTCCTCCAACATCCACAGGCGGGCGAATTCTAACACGAAAGAGGAGAAGCGACAAGACTGGGGCATCTGCCCACTGCAGAACGGAGGAGGACGCAGAGTGGAAGCTCTTTCTCTACCTCTTCTACACTCTCCGTATCTGGAGGGCGAGAGATAGCAATCACCGATCTGCTGTGGCAACTTGCGACGACACCCTCTGAGAGCCCCTGGCAACTCTTCGGCTCCTCCAGAGCACGTTGACATCTCGGTCCAACTGTGGTATTTTCCCCAGGATATGGAGAAACGGAAGAGCGTAAATCGTTGGGTAGTAGTCGCCGTCACGGGGATAGGGGCGACCCTACTCGTGCTGATGGTAGTGCTAACGCTGAGCCGCGAAAGCAGCGAAGCGCCTGCTCCCTCCGCGACGCCAGTGCCCACTACCCCTCCCAGTCCGGTCATCGCCGCCGTCAACGGCGAGCCTATTGACCACAACTTCTGGCTGGAGATGGTGCTGATGGATCAGGTGATGAGCGGACTGGCTGGTCTGCCGGCTCCTAGTCCAGAGGAGACTCTCGAACGACTCATCAACGAGATGCTCGTACTCCAGGCCGCACCATCGGAGTGGACCCCCACCGACCAGGAGGTCGAAGCCGCCATCGCCGATCTAGAGGCCAATTGGGGGGTGGGTGATACACAAGTGGTTGAAGCACTTGAGGAGGCAGGACTGGGACGCGAAGGGCTGGAGCGGACAGTGGCTCGGCTGCTTACGGTTCAGCGCGGCGAGCAAGCCCTGGCGACAGAGGAAACTCCAATCGGAGAGTGGCTGAGCCAGGAGCGAGCTCGGGCCGAGATCGTCGTCTACGAGGAATTCGCCGCTGTCAGCAACCCGCCCGGTCCATCACCCGAGCCAGCCAGCTCAGGGGAGCTGGGGGTAGGAAGCTTCGCCCCGGACTTCGCGCTGGGTACACCGGACGGTGATTGGGTGACCCTCTCCAACTACCGAGGGCAACCAGTACTCTTGACCTTCTGTGCCAGCTGGTCGGAACCCTGCTCCGAGGAACTCCGTCTTGTGCAGACCCTCGTGAACCGCCACCAGGCACAAGACCTTGAGACGCTGGTGGTAGATGTGCGGGATGAGCCAGAGGCGGCGCTTGCGTTGGCCCGAGAGGCAGGATATGCTGGCCCGCTGTTGCTTGACCACGACGGGCGTGTAGCGAAGAGGTTCCTTCAAATCCAGGGGGTGCCCGCCAGTCTGATCCTCGATCGGGAAGGACGGATCCTCTATCGGGCAATCGGGCCGCTCGACGCGGAGGAGGTCGAGCAGACCCTGGCAAGCTTGGTTCAATCGTCTTCCACTCAGTCACCGACTCCCGAACTGGGGATAGCTCCAGACTTTACATTGGACCAGGCTGGCGGGGGAGTCTTTACCCTGTCGGATCAGTTGGCGCACGGATCGGTCGTCCTGATCTTCTTCCAGCGGTGCGGCTGAGGGCCTGACCGAGCGCAACTCGGTGAGTTGCGAAACCACTACCGCGAGTTCCAGGAGCACGGTGCGGAGATTGTGGCACTAGCGGTGGCCCCACTCGGCTCCGTGGAGGGAGCGAGGGAGTCTGTGGATGCCCCATATCCCCTGGTGGCCGACCCAGACCATCAGGTCGCGGAGAGCTATGGGGTGTACAATCTGCTTGGGGACGGCTATGCCGCGCCGGCGGTGTTCGTCATCGCTGGCGACGGACGGATTCTGTGGTCCCACGTGGGCCAGCACCAGGGCGATCGCCCCACAGCCCTCGAAATTCTGAGCCAACTTCCGTAGCCTTGGCCCTGCTCAGCTCGTTCGCGAGACCGGCCCGACGAACTGCTGCTTCCCCGCTTGGTTCCGCGCCTGAGCGTGCTC
>JASFWK010000130.1:0-5993 GCA_050049355.1 Anaerolineae bacterium
GGACGCCTATGCCTGTGGGTCCACACATCTTGTGGCCAGAGAAGGCCAAGAGGTCGCATTCAAGATCCTGTACGTCCACCGGCAGATGAGGTACTCCCTGCGCTCCATCCACCAACACAACCGCCCAGACGTCGTGCGCCTTTCGCACGATCTCCTGCACAGGGTTGATCGTCCCCAGCACGTTGGACATCATGGTGAAGGCCACCAATTTGACCCGCTCGTCCAAGAGGTCCTCTAGCCGATCCAATTGGAGAAGCCCCTCATCGGTAACGGGAAGGTAGATTAGCTCAGCCCCCTTCTCTTGGGCCAGGAGCTGCCAGGGGACGATGTTGCTGTGATGCTCCATCTCGGTCAGGAGGAGACGGTCGTCGGAGCCGATGTTACTCCGCCCCCACGAGTAGGCGGCCAAATTGATGGACTCCGTCGTGTTGCGAGTGAAGATAACCTCCTCCCGCGCCTCGGCGTTAATCAAAGAGGCCACCTTATCTCGGGCAGCCTCGTAGCTGCAGGTGGCCTCCTCGCTGAGGGCGTATACCCCCCGATGTACGTTTGCGTAACATTGCCGGTAGGCTGTTTCCATGGCCTCCAGAACCGCAAGCGGCTTCTGTGAACTAGCCGCGCTATCCAGAAAGGTCAGCGGCTTGCCATGAATGGTCCGAGATAGAATGGGAAAATCGGATCGGACTCGATCTACATCCAACATAAGTCTCTCCCTTCGGGCTGCAGCGCTCGTGACAGTCGCAGCTGGCCTGATGCTTCCTGAAGCCAGCAGGACTCCGTCCCCAAGAGGCGCTGGAAGTATAGCACTTCTGGACGAGGGCGCAACCCGTCCGAGTTTCCACGACGGATTTCTGCTTTTTTTGACATGGCGAAAGACCCGTGGTATAATCGCCCCCGGCGATGGCAACAAGGAAGAGTGATCTATGAGCGAAGAAAAGGCCGCCCTCTCTGAGGAGGAGCTGCAAGAGATCCGAAGCGCCCTCAAAGAGGTGTACGACCCAGAGATAGGCATCAGCGTCGTCGACATGGGGCTGGTGCGGAGAGTTGAGGAAGTCGACGGAGAGATCCACATCACGATGATCCTCACCACCCCAGGCTGTCCAATGGCGACCATAATCCTTGAGCAGGCTCGCGCCGCAGTCCAAGAGGTCACTGACCGACCGGTACGAGTGCGGATGGGCATGGAACGGTGGGATCCCTCAATGATGGCGGAGGCCGCCCAGCAGCGATTTGGCTTCGGCTAGTTCTGTCCAGATTACAGGACTTATGTGACCGAGGTGGTCGGCACTCATGGGTGAGAGTGTCGCCGTCCCTTCCCTGACGCATTTGCCGGCAATTGCTTTCCAGGTTGATCCTCAACCGTTAGCTGAGTGACCCTTGTCAGATTTGGGAGAGACCTGGAATTGGCTGGAGCGACTTTGAGGTTGTGCCAACTGGCCCCCTGATGTCTCTGATTGGCCGTTTCTAAAGACCCAGGTTCACCGTTATGTATAATGAAACATACAGCAGTAGGGATGTTGATATGGAGAGCCTGTCAAAGATCCTGCAAAGGTACGGCAGGGAAAAGGAATTGCCCGCCGGAGCAATCCTACTGCGCCAGGGTTCTCTGAGTGACGGTGCGTACTACCTCAAGCAGGGACGGCTAGGGGTCTACCGGGAGGAGCGAGAGACTTCCTTCCATCTGGCAGAGATCGAACCTGGCGAGTTCGTCGGCGAGCTGGGAGCCACAACCGGGCGGTCACGCACCGCCACAGTGAAGGCTGAAGAGGAATCTCGCGTCATCCACATCTCTGACGACGACTTTAACCGCGTTCTGAACGAGGCCCCGGGCCTGGCGGCAGAGATAGTCCACCTGCTGGCGAAGCGCCTCACCGCTTCAGACAGCGCCCGAATCACCCTGGGCAGGTCATACCGACTGGCCCTGGACCGAGCCAAAGCACTGCGCACCGAGAAGGCTCGTCTGGAGGAGCTCCTCCGCCTGCGGGAGGAGCTGGCTGATACGATTGTGCACGATCTGCGCAATCCTCTGGGGGTCCTCTCCGCTGGTCTGCACATGCTGAAACGCTCCCCGGCAGAAGGAGCCGAGGCAGAGTATCAAGCTTCGGTGGCAAAGATGATGGAGCGCACAGTGCGTCGGATGCAGCGCCTGGTGGACACACTCCTGGACATCGCCCGGCTGGAAGAGGGGGAGAAGATGCTCTCCCTCACGCCGCTGGATCTGAGCGGCCTGGTCGAAGAGGTGGTAGCAGAGGAACGTCCGCTGGCTGAGAGTGATGGCGTGACGCTGGAGACTCGCCTGCCCGGGGACTTGCCTTCCGTCATGGGCGACCGCGACGTCCTTCAGCGCGTGCTGTTCAACCTTCTGGACAACGCCATCAAGTTCACGCCCCGCGGAGGTCGAGCGTGGATAGAGCTTCAACCAGAAACAGAAAGGGTACGTATAGGGATAGTGGATACCGGCCCTGGCATTCCGCCAGAAGAGAGGGAGCGCATCTTCGAGAAATTCACCCAAGTGAAAGGGTACGCAGAGTGTCGCCGAGGTTCGGGGCTCGGCCTGGCCTTCTGTCGAATGGCCGTGGAGGCGCATGGAGGACGTATCTGGGTGGAGGAGAGCTCAGACGGCGTGGGAAGCTGCTTTGCCTTTACCATACCCCGGGCGCGGGACTGATTTCCTCCAGCTGAATCTGAGCCGGTACCATCTGGTCGAACGGGGGGGGCGCGGTGACCGCGCCCCTCATTCTCATCAAACAGCCGCGGGCAAACACAGCGCCCTCTACGGCTGCGGCGGGGGGTCCTGGCCGGGCGGGATTGTCTCCCCATCCGGGAGGTCCCGCAGGTAACCACAGGAGACGAAATGCACATCCTCCCACACGTGGCCTTCAGCCTCGAAGGTCTCAATATCCACGATCCACCGCTTCTCCTCCCCCTCCAGGCGATAGATGTGGGGGCTCCCCTCACACTTGAGCAAGACGTGGAGCGGCGGGCCGATCTCAAAGTCCTCCAGAAAGCCATCTTCCACTACGTGAACATCGCCCCACGTGAAGTGGTGTAACTCGAACGCATCCAAACTGCTGATCCAACGGAACCGCCCGTCCCCGTAGACGTAGATCTCTGGATCGTCCTCCTCCTTGACCACCAACCCATCCCGGATGACCAGGGAACGGCTATCGGGCATCGCCGTGGCCAGGGTGGTGCCGTGGCGATTGATGGGTATGTTGATCAGCACCACCATGACCAACAGCCCTACGGCCAGCCGGCCCATCAGTCGGGCGGCGTGGGAGGGGCCCGCGGCCGGAGGCGGGAGACCAGGCTCCAATTCCGGTTCCGGTTTCGAGGGTTCGGGAGAAACAGCTGGCCCGCGTGACACCTCCTCGGGCACAGGCTCCGGCTCTGACGGAGGTTCGGCGGCCCTTTCCCGCTCCAACCGATCGAGAGGCCCCCTTGCTTCCAGTCGCTTCGCAACCTCGTCGGCCAACAGGTCGAACAACAGATCCAACCGGGAGCGCTTGGTCTCTTCCATAGTCTTACCTCACCACCACAAAGCCCAAGATTTCGGCGATACTGGTCAGGATATTGGCGTAGAAATTGCCGCCCAGCTGGCGAAAGAGCTCGAACGGCAAACCAGGCGCTCCGATGAATGGACGCAGCGTCCACGCCATCTGACTGCCCACGAATGCATAGAGGAGAATCCAAAGCCGCACCACGTTTCGCCGTGCCCGTGTTCCTTCGTCGCCAGCGTAGGAGACAATCCTCATCCCTTGGTCGAGAAAGAGTACCCCCACGACGCCAGAGACGGCGAAGACGCCTACGTTGAGTAGCTTGAAGAACTGATAGTGACCGGTGGTCAGCAGGAAGAAGAGAACAACAGGGGTGAAACTGAGCAAGAGCACCGCGGTGACGGTGATAGCGGTCAGCATCAAGGCCACGTTCTGGCTCAGGCTCTGATTGGAGCCGAAGATAAGATTGAAGAAGTAGAGAGTCGGAGCGCAGACGATCAACGTAGCCAAGAAGAGCATCGGAAGCTTGGCAGCGGAACTCAGGGTTTGCCACAGACTGTGGCGCGATCCCATCACCGCGCCATAGAGGGCAAAGAAGGCAGCACTTGAGATGAGGCAAGCACGTACTTTCCCCATCAGCCCTTTACCCTCCCGGATCTCCCGGAAGAATCCCTGGCGGTCGCGCAGGATGATCTCGATCACAGTCAAGTTCTTCATGTGGGTTACCTCCTCACTCGCCGGACCATCTGTCCTACGCTTTGAATTCCAGCCCTAAATCGACTGCCAGATCAGGCCCGGAGCACCCGTTCCCAGACCCACTCGCCCGCGGCAGCCTTCATCACCGTTATGAAAGGCCAAACACCCGCATCCAGAAGCTAGTGAAATAGGGAGCTTGCGCTTCCGACATCAAGACCCACCCGTTCTCCACACGCACGTAGAAGTGGCCAAAGCTTACATTGCCATCTGGAGGAAGTGGACGTCCATCGGCGCAGGCGGCCGCCCATACTCTAGCCCCTGCATACCAAACGTACGGACCCTTGCCATTGCGAGAATCGGGGCCTGCGTCTCGCATCTCCGATTCCTGCACGTCAATGAATCCCTCCTCCACGCACGCACGTATGCCGTCCTCAGGACTTGCATAGACTCCCTGGTTCTTCGCGATTCTCAGATTCACGGCGGTCCAGACCCAGGCAGCGAGTAGACAACCACCCATCACCAAGACAACAGCGGCGGCACCCAGCAGCGCTTTCCTTTGCCCCTTCATTGGCCCCACACCCTCACCTCACAGAAATGCCACTCTGCTCAGACCAAGCCCAGAGCGGACTACCGCCTGGCTACCGTCCAGCACCGTCGGTTCACCAGCGGGTGGCCCGGGCGACAGCGATGATGACAGAGAGCCCCCAGAAGATGGCCCAGGAGATGAGAGCGTATCGGCGACGTGGGAAGCGCAGCAGAGGGACCAGCAGGGCGATGACGGCCACAGCCCAGAGCGCCGGACGGCCAAGCGTCTCCTGCCAGCCCACAGCGGTGCCATCCGGAGCGAAGATCAGCCACCGCAGCACCAAAGCCAAGAGGACCGGCAGGGCAGCGGCGGCGATCCCCTCCAGCGCGCCCTGTCCGACGTGAGTGGCCTGGAGCTCTTGCGCCACCTCATCAACCCCGAAACGAGTAGCCGCCTCGGCCAGCGCCTCTCGCTCGTTCAGCCCCTGCGCCCGAGCCTCCTCCACCACCTCCTCGAAGTGGCTGCGGACTTCCTCCAGGAGCTCATGCTCCGCCTCCGCTTCCAGGTCCAAATGGGCGCGAATCTGGGCCACAATTTCGTCAACGCTCACAGGCTCACCGTCTCCAGTCATCTCTTTTCGGCCCTCAGAAGTCTCCCACGTCTGGAGTCCTGATCCGTTACGGATTGGCCGCCTCCAACCCCAGAAGCAGCCTCATCCCCTGGCGGAAAGCCTCCCACTGTTGGAGTTCCGCCTTCAGCTGACGCCGGCCCTTGTCGGTGATGGTGTAGACCTTGCGACGGCGGGTGCCCGGCTCCCCCTCCCAGTGTCCCTTCAGCAGCTTCTTCCGCTCCATGCGATGAAGCCGAGGGTAGATCAGCCCTTCCTTGAACTGAAAGAAGCCCTGGCTGCGCTCCTCCAGTTCCTGAATGATCCGATAGCCGTGCATCGGCTCGTCGGTGTCCACCAGCAGCTTGAGGATCGCCAGGGACGTGGTGCCCTTGCGCATCTGATCCAGCCGACACTCCACGGCTCCCTTACCAGAACCGGAATGGCTGCGCTGAGTCCTCTCTCCCTTCATCCCCTCTTCCTTCCAATACCTCAGTGCCATACGCATAAGATACTTATATACCATTCTACCAGGATTTCCCCATTTGTCAAGGATTAGGTGGGAAGGGTATTCGAAGCGGAAGAAGGCCCTCACATCAACCCCCGGATTGAGCAAAGCTTAACGAATTCACGTTATTGAGGACAATAGGGCATCTTGACTCAGGAG
>JASFWK010000131.1:0-5974 GCA_050049355.1 Anaerolineae bacterium
GGCGGGGGATACGGGTTGATAGGGAGAGCAGGGTGAAGGGCAATGGCGACGTAGGCGGTGAGCAACCCAACCGTGGCAGCTACGGTTAGGGCGGTGAGTACATTCGCCAACCGAACAACACGCCCCCTCTGCCCAGGCTCCTGCACCTCAGTCTTGCTCTCCCTCCTCCTCTTCCGGTTGCCACTCCTCCCAGTTCAGCGTGCACGTCACATACCCCAACGACCTGCTGGCGTAGCCGCCCAGACTGGCAATGAGTTCCTCGGAGACGGCTCGATAGGTTCCATCCGGGTCTGGTGCATCGTTGAAGAGCTGTACTCGAACCTCCATCGCCTGGTAGCGGCTTGGGTTGCACGCGCGCTCCCACGCAGCATCGCTGCCGTACATCAGGTTGAACCGCTCGTTAGCACCTGCACGCCTCGTCTCTATAGGTGTAGGAGCGCCAGGGCATTCAATCCGGACGTGGTAGCCTGGCATCGGATCTCCATCCAAGTCCTCGACGTGACCAGCTACCCCCGACCAGACTTCATACTCGGGACGGCGGTAGTTCACCTGGCATGTAAAGGGATAGGGAGCTCGCGTGACACGGGGGGTGGGAGTGATGGTGGGCGGCCAAGTGGGCGTGACAGAGGGTATGCTGGTCGGTGTCCGCGTTGGACGGGGAGTAGCCGTCGGTCCACGTGTGGCCGTGGCGGTGGGCGTCCAGGTCGGAGGAAGCGGCGCGGTAGACGTGGGCGAGGGCGACCCTGAGATCATGCTGACCGAGTGCCCTGAGGGTGGAAAAGGATTGTAGAAGACGTTAGGATTGGCCAGAATGATCAGATAGCAGATGGAGGTCAACGCCGTGAGGCCGAGCAGCCCCACGCTGAGTAGGTTGAACATAGCCGCGCTGTTCCTCTTCATCAACTCGCCTCCAGTACCAGCCTAGGGACTCCTGCCATCAGGCAAACGAAGCTGCAGTGCTGGCCGGCTAAGGTCACTCGCTGACGAACCGTTCAATATTCGCCTCCGCCCAGAGCGCTTCGATCCATTCCTGAAAGGCCCGCTCCCTAAGATGCTGCAGGTTCTCTGGACTCAGAGCGCGATTGGGGTCTCGTTCGGTAACCTGCACGATGTGAAAGCCAAAAGAGCTCTCAATCACTGCGCTTGTCTGGCCGGGCTGCAGGCTGAAGGCAGCCTCTTCGACCTCTGCGGCCATCAGCACCCCGCGAGGGAAGAACCCCAGGTCCCCCCCCGCCTGGCGGGTGCTTTCGTCCTGTGAGTAGGTCCGCGCCAGTTCACCAAAATCCTCCCCAGCCTGAAGCCGAGCCAGCAGACGCTCCGCCTCTTCGCGCGTGTCCACCAGGATATGCCGGGCATGGACGTGCTCGGCGGTCTGCGAAACAGAGGCCGTCACCTGCTCAACGACCGCGGCACCGATCAGCTCCGCTCTCAGCTCGTTCCACACACTCTGCGGGGTGAGCCCACTCTCCTCTAGCTGGGTCTGAAACGCCTCCTCGCCGCCAGCGTCCTGGATGATCTGCGCCAGTGCAGTATCCACCTCTTCGTCTGTCACTACAATTCCCTGCGCCTCGGCCGCCTGCTCGATGAGCACCTGCTCAATCATCCAATTGAGAATCTGTTCCCGAGCCTGGAGGAGCCGCTCCTGACCCTCCGACGTCGAAAGATCCATCCCAGAGGAGACCATAGCCTGCTGATACTGGGCGACCTGTCGCTCGTAGTCCACCAGGTAGACCGGTCGACCGTCGACCAGGGCGGCCAGGGGTCGTTCCGGCGTGGGCGATGACGTGGTCCCCTGGCTCTCAGGAGCGCTGGACGGAGAGGCCACCGGCGGCGCAGAAGTGGGAAGCGAAGCGGTGGGCGCTGGTTCACAAGCGGCCAGCAGGACTGGCAGGGTGGCCAGCCCACAGATTATTAGGCGCAGACGCATCAGTCGTTTCCTCCGTGCATATCCCCTAGATGCAGAACATTATACCTACAGGGGGGATTTTGTGCAACCGCACCGGTTCGACCCGCAGCTTGAGATGCGTATCGCGCAACGCACCCGACCTGTGCATGATGTGCAGAGCGCGCCTGTGATAGAGGGTATCGGGGATGTGCCCTTCACGCTGGCCCGCCCTGGCCTGGTGCGCTATAATCACTGCCG
Organism: Anaerolineae bacterium; assembly: GCA_050049355.1. GTDB lineage: Bacteria > Chloroflexota > Anaerolineae > B4-G1 > DUEL01 > JASFWK01. The sequence goes on from JASFWK010000131.1 coordinate 2,144, forward strand.
GCCCTCGAGGCGATGGGCGGCCTGGCCCTCTACCTGAGCGGCCTTCGGATCCCGGATTGTGACAGCTACCATGGAAGCTCATTCTACTTACATTTCTCAAACCAGGGCGGCGACCGTTCTGCTTGCCACGTCGATGGTGCTCTTGGCGTTCGCCATTCGTGCCGTCTCGCTGGAGGCTCAGTCTCTTTGGCGAGATGAAGTGGACGCCCTCTGCTACGCCTTCGGTTTCTCCCAGGCGCTGGCGGAAGCCGTGGAGCCCGGCAGCACGGCCAACGCCCTTGAGCCTCCCTGTGCCTGCCCGCCGACGCCGATCCCCTTGATAGGGCACACCGACACCCCCCTTCCAACCCGGCTGAGCCAGACACTCAGGGAGATGGTGCGGAACAACGGCCCGCTCTATTACCTGCTCCTGCGCATTTGGCTCGCCTCCGCTGGTACCTCCGTCACAGCGCTTCGCTTCTTCTCCCTGTGGTTTGGCGTGCTCGGCGTCCCACTGACCTACGCTTTGGGACGCCGTCTCCTGGATCGGACGACGGGTCTGGTGGCCGCCTTGCTGACCGCCACCTCGCCCTACCTGGTGTGGTATGGCCAGGAAGCGAAGATGTACACTTTGCTGCCGACCCTCGCCCTGCTGGCCATCTACGCGCTCCGGCGCGCAGTGGAAGGACAGGGCGTGCGCTGGTGGATCACACAGATCGCCGCCACCAGCCTCGCTCTGTACACCCACATCTGGAGCGCGCTCCTGATCCCGATCCAGGCGGTCCTCTTTCTGACCTGGTGGCCTCGATCGCGTCGTCGCTGGCTGGGGGGGCTGGTCAGCCTGGTTCTGCTCACGCTCCCCTACCTACCTCTGGCGACCTGGGAAGTCCGCCGCGTCTTCGTCCGCCAGGAGACGGGGTTCCCCTCCCACAGCCTGGGTGAAATGGCGTCGATACTCCTCAAGAGTTGGAGCACAGGACTCTCCGGGTGGAACTGGAAGTGGGGCGCTGCGGCCAGCGGCGGTGCCGCGCTCTTGGGACTGGCGTCAGCGCTGCTGGGCAGGAGGCAGGCGAGGAGCCAGCGGACAGCGATAGGCCTGGTGGGATGGATGGCGCTGCCGGTGATCGGCATCTGGTTCGTATCCCTCTGGCAGCCTCTCTTCACCGACCGGTACCTGATCTGGGCTGCACCGGCCTTCTATCTCCTGGCGGGCGCGGGGCTGGCTTTCCTCTGGCAACATGGACGGTGGCCAGCGCTGCCTCTGCTGACGGCAGTGCTACTCCTCTTTGCCGGCAACTTGTGGTCGCAGGCCACCACCCCCCTCAAGTCGGATCTCCGCGCTGCGGCCGCCTATGTCGAGGAGAGATATGAGGAAGGGGATCTGCTGATCTTCCAGATTCCGCGTGTGCACTCCACTTTTGACTGCTACTTCTTGCCCAGCGACTACGCCTGGGCGGATGGGCTGTATACCAACCACCTACTCCCCGACGGCAGCTATCGCATGAGCGCAGAGGAGTCCGCAGCCTGGATGAGGGTGATCACCCGAGGCTACCCGAGGGTCTGGTTGGTCGCTTCAGAGACGGAGATGTGGGATCGGCGCCACCTGGTTGAGGGCTGGTTGGAGGCGAACAATGCACAAGTAGAGAAGGTTGGCTTCGCCTGGGTGGAGGTTCACCTCTATGAGATGGACAGACCTCCGTAGCGCTGTACCCTCAGCCTCCACGACGCGGGGTTTCTGATAGCCTATTCGCCTCTGGAAGGGCTATCGTGAGCCTATCCAAGGATAGCGCTCTCTCACGGATGGCCCTCCTCGGCACGCTCAAGGGGCTCCGGTTTGGGTGACTATGATTGCAGCGAGGAGACCTCGGGATTCGACCAGGCGGCCCGAGCTGACGCAAGGCAAGTTGATCTCGCGAGCGCTGGACTCAGAAGAGGCCTGGTTGAGCCCGTGGGCCGCATCGTGGACCGTCTCATTCCCCTTCGTCCAGTCGCGGCTCGTAGGCGGTGATCGCCTCTCGCCAGCGCTCCGGCATGGGGAGGGAGCGTTCGCTCTGATAGTCGTAGCAGACCTGCACGCTGCGGGCAGTCGCCGCCAGGCGCCCATCCTCCCCCTCCATGCGGTACTCGAAGACGAAGCTGGAGTTACGGAGATCGCTGATGCGCACCCAGACCGTCACCTGCTCCCCCAGCGACAGCGGCGAGTGGTACGTGCAAGTCACCTCGGCCAGAATCATGCCCACATCATCAAGGGTCTCAAAGCTCAACCCCAGGTTTCGCATGTACTGGACGCGGGCCTGCTCCAGATACGTCAAGTAGACAGCGTTGTTGACGTGCCCCAGCGCGTCCAGATCGCGCCAGCGGACGTGCGTTGTGGTCGAAAATCGAAAGAGATCGTCCTTCATCATCCTCCCTCTGCCTTTTCTGCGATTTCGATGAAGCGCGCCTGTCCTGTCCTCAAATCCAGGATACAGATGGAGCGGGGGCCACGCCGGAGGCCTCCCAGTGCTCCTGGGTTTATGACTCGCGTGGGACCTATCCGGCGATCTCCCTGTCTGTGGACATGGCCATGGAAGACGTACGCATACTGGCCGCTGTGGATAAGGTGGCGGAGCAGCCCTTCGTCGTCGCCGTGCAGCAAGGCTACGCGGCGCCCGTCAAGCACCAGGGAATAGGAGCGGGCCAGGTGCCCCGATCCCTGCAGCGCCTCCACGGCCAAACCCAGAGCGGGCATACGGTCCATATTCCCCTGTGCAAAGTGGACGGTGAAGCCTTCCAGCGCCTCTACGACGGCCGCGCCACAGACGTCACCGCAGTGAAGCAGCCTGGTGACCTCCTCCCGGCGGAAGATCTCCACCGCCCCGCGCACGTTCCTCAGGTTGTCGTGAGTATCGGAGACTAGACCAACGCGCATTTCGATTCCAGAGAATGATAACAGAGTCCGGCGCCAGGCGCAACCGACTGCCCCTCTCCTCCCTGAAATCTGGGGGAAGGGGAGGGAATGCGGGTGGTTTCACTTTGATTCCCGCCGCACGTCGATTGAGTGAGCGCAGTGGGCTTCGCACCGACTGCCGGGTCTCCTAGTGCGCCGGTCACCACCGCCTGTCTAGGGGGGTGCGATCAGTGACGGCGAAGTCGCCCTGGAACTGGAGCGCACCCCGGGAGTGCACGCAGATTGACAGGCTGTTCAGAGCGTGGTAGAATTGACTGGCGTTGGGGGAGGAGCCATCCCCTGCGTTCCCGGAGGGATGGCCGAGTGGACGAAGGCGGCAGTCTTGAAAACTGCTGTGGCCGCAAGGTCACCGAGGGTTCGAATCCCTCTCCCTCCGCTGGCGGTAGTGGGGAGGTGCCAGAGTGGATGATTGGGGCCGCCTGCTAAGCGGCTGTGGGGGTAATGCTCCACCCAGGGTTCGAATCCCTGCCTCCCCGCCAGAGCGCCCCCGTGGCTCAGCTGGATAGAGCGTCTGGTTGCGGACCAGAAGGTCGCAGGTTCGAGTCCTGCCGGGGGTACAGCGAAGTATGCGTGCTGCAGAGCCCGCCAAAGAGATCGACGATAGCTCTTGACTGCAAGAACTTGGGCATGGGACACAAGGTGAGCGAGGTGAGCCATGACCACTCTAAATCTCCCAACCTACATCCCTCTCCGCGAGGCCGCCGATAGGTACCGCCTCGGCCACCGCGCATTGACGCGGCTGGTCGAGTCTGGTAGGATACGGGCGGTGGAGATCAATGGAGACGTCGCTGTAGCGGAGGAGGACGTAAACATCGTGTACAGACTACAGGCCATTCAGGTGGACGAGAGTCTGCAGGGAGAGCCGATTCGAGCTACCGAGGCAGCTGAACGGTACGGGGTGA
>JASFWK010000040.1:0-15853 GCA_050049355.1 Anaerolineae bacterium
CGCTACGATCGCATCGCCCCGGTCTACGACCTGATGGAGACGATCGTTGAGCGTCTCGCGTTCCGCGGTTGGCGAAGACGACTCTGGTCTCAGGTCGAGGGAGAGCGCGTGTTGGAGGTGGGGGTTGGAACAGGCAAGAACCTACCCCACTATCCTGCGGGAACCCACGTCACGGCGATAGATCTGAGCGGGAGGATGATGGAGCAGGCGCAGCGCCGCGCCAAGCTGATGGGCACCCGGGTTGACCTCGCATTGATGGATGCCCAACGGCTGGCATTTCCCGATGCCACGTTCGATGCCGTCGTGGCGACCTTTGTCTTCTGCTCGGTGCCCGATCCCGTGCTTGGTCTGCAGGAGCTGGGGCGGGTCGTCAGACCCCGTGGCCGGATCACCCTGCTGGAGCACGTGCGGGTGAACAAGCCAGTGATCGGCCGCGTGATGGATCTACTTGATCCCATCGTGGTGCGGCTGATGGGTCCACACATCAACCGCCACACGGTAGAGAATGTGAAAAAGGCCAATCTGGAGGTCGAGCGAGTGGAGGAATTGACATCCGGGGGTCTGGTCAAGTTGATCGTCTCGCGGACGACCTAGAAGGCCAATCGGCCCGCCTTGGACCCTGCGCGCACGCAGTCTCACCTGGACAACACCGCTGCGAAGACCGGGGTGCGGATCAACTCTCCCGCCGCGCCGGTTAGGGCAATCACATTGTGTAGGTCTCCCGCCTCGTGGGCGGGCCAGCAATGATGATCCTTGGCACAAAATGGTAAGGCAATTCAATCAATCTGGAGACCCGATAGGATTGGAGATAAGATGACATCGACCGCCAACGTCAGGCCTCACATCCGAAGTACGACCAGCATCCTCACCCTGGCCAATCACTGGGATCATTTCCTGGCTCGCTGGGGCGTCAACCGCACTGGCCATCGCGTCGAGCCGGGGTTGTATGCCCTGGGCAGCCCAGCAGCAGATTCACCTGTCTTCGTCACGGCCAACTACACGCTCAGCTTCAATGCCGTTCGGTCAGCCCTTGCCGAGATCGATGGCTACATCCTGGTTCTGAACACGCAGGGCATCAACGTCTGGTGCGCGGCTGCCAAGGGGACCTTCGGCACAGACGAGCTTGTGCACCAGATCGAAGCCACGGCGCTCGGTGACATCGTCAGCCACCGGGCGCTGATCGTGCCCCAGCTGGGTGCTGCCGGAGTCGCCGCCCACCAGGTCAAGAAGCGCTCGGGCTTCACGGTCGAATACGGGCCCGTGCGGGCGGCCGACCTGCCAGAGTTTCTCCAGACGCGCCAGGCTACACCGCAGATGCGCCGGGTGCGCTTCACGCTGGCAGACCGCTTGATCTTGATCCCAGTGGAACTGGTCCACATCTTGCTGCCGATGCTGATTGCGGCGGTGGCACTCTTCTTCGCTGGCGGCCTCCTGGCCTCCGGGAGCGCGGTGGCGGCAATGCTGGCCGGTGCGGCTCTGTTCCCCATCTTGCTGCCCCGGCTCCCGACACGCCACTTCAGCAGCAAGGGGTTCATTTTGGGCGGTGCAGTGGCAGTCCCCTTCGGTTTGGCATCATTCGTGTGCGGCTCAGACGCTGCGTGGTGGCTGCGGGCAGGCGGAGCGTTGACGTACCTGTTATCCTTACCGCCGGTCACCGCTTTCCTGGCATTGAATTTCACCGGCTCGACGACGTTCACCTCCAGAAGCGGAGTCCGGCGCGAGATATTCACCTACATCCCCATCATGGCCTGGATGTTTGGGGGAGGCATCGCGGTGACCATCACCCTGATCTTGATGCGCGTGTTGGGAGGATAACGATGGCTGATCTATCTGTGATCAACACACTCCGATACAATCCAGAGCTGTGTATCGGCTGCGAGATGTGCACCATCGTCTGCCCACATGCCGTGTTTGCGATGGATGGCGGTCTGGCCCAGCTCGTTCACGCCGAAGCGTGCATGGAATGTGGGGCCTGTCAGCTCAACTGCCCGACCCGTGCTATCACGGTGGATAGCGGCGTGGGGTGTGCCGCCGCCATGTTCCGCGCTGCTTTGACTGGTCAGAAAGAAGCGACCTGCGGCGATGAGACCCAGCCTCGCTCCTGCTGTGCAGATGGGTAGTTGTCCACCGGGCCGAGAAGGCCGTGGCACGTGCTCTGGAGCCAAAGGGGCCGACAGTCCTCCTGTCGAAGCACGCCGGCGAGGCGTATAGCACCACCAGATACAGGTCTCCAGCGGGGCCGTTCGAGAGGAAGAAGCAATGAGCAACAAGATCCGCGTTCTCCTGGCCGACGACCACGCCGTGGTCCGTCAGGGCATTCGCCGGTTTCTTGAGGAGGCTGGCGACATCGAGGTCGTGGCCGAGGCAGAGAATGGCACCGAGGCACTCCGCCTGGTGGGAGCCCATCAACCCGACGTGGCGGTGCTGGACATTCGCATGCCGGAGATGACTGGCGTAGAGGCCACTCGCCGGATCAAGCGGCAGTTCCCTGAGGTACAGATCCTGATCCTCACCGCCTACGACGACGATCCCTATGTCTTTGCTTTGCTCCAGAGCGGAGCGGATGGCTACGCCCTCAAGACCGCCAGCGGCGACGAATTGGTGCGCGCCGTGCACACTGTCCATCGAGGGGAATCTGCCCTCAGCCCAAAGATCGCCAGCAAGGTGGTGCGGCAGGCAACGAGCGGCGGGCCACAGGGTGCCTCCGACCAGGTGGAACCCCTCACCACCCGGGAGGTCGAGGTCCTCCAGCTGGTCGCGAAGGGGATGACCAACCGTGAAGTCGGCCAGGCACTGGGGATAAGTCACCGCACGGTTCAGGGCCATCTGGCGAGTGTCTACGGCAAGCTGGATGTGAGCAGCCGCACTGAGGCCGTCACCGAGGCCCTGCGACGCGGCTGGATCGTGATCGGGTGAGGAGAGACACCATGCGCCGCTGGTTCCGCACTCTGCAGGCCCAACTCTTCCTGTGGGCAGTGCTGCCGGTTACATTCATCATCATCGCGCTGGCGTTCACTGGCGTCTACGCCCACCAGCGGGCAATGCGCGATTTCGTGGCTGACCGAAACCTGACCCTGGTTCGCTTGGCCGCTCGGATGGTAGAGGATGGTTTGGCCCACGGCGTGGTCAGCGCCGATGGCGAGGGCCTTTCGACATGGATGCCGCCACTTGTAAGCAACCGATCGGAGACGGCGGTGCTGATGATCGTGGATGGTGAGGGACGCACGTTGACTCACCCCGACCCGGATCAGGTAGGGGTTGACGCGGGGGACGCCCCCGGCGTGGGAGAGGCCCTTGAGCAGCGTCCATCGACGGACTCCGAAGGATTCATCGTCGCACCCGGAGGATCGACGGGACCGCTGCTTGTCGCCTTTGCCCCCGTCGGCGGGACCGATTGGGTGGTCGTGGTTCGAGAACCGGTGGAGGACCTTATCGGTCCTATCCTTCGCCTTTCTAGCCTGGCCCCCGTGGTCGCCGTCGGCGCAGCCGTCGTCTCGCTGCTGATCCTCACTTTCGGCTGGCGCACCATCGTCCGCCCCCTTCAGCAGCTGGCCCATGCAGCTGAGCAGGTCTCCTGGGGCGATTTCTCCGCCATTGCCTTGCCCGTCGGCGGCGTACAGGAGGTACAGGATTTGCACCGCGCGCTGGCAGAGATGGTGGAGCGCATTAGAGGCTACGAGACCGGAATGCGGGACTACCTGGCCGCAATGACCCGGGGACAGGAAGCCGAGCGGGCCCGTCTAGCTCGCGAGCTCCACGATGGACCCGTGCAGGAACTGATCGCTCTGGGACAGCGCGCTGAGATGGCACAGCGATTGGTGGAAAGGAACAAGACGGACCAGGCGCAGAGGCTGCTGGAGGAACTGCGGCAAGCCGAATTGGAGACCGTCGAGGAGCTCCGTCGCCTCATCGGCGCGCTCCGCCCCACCTACCTGGAGGATCTGGGTTTTCTCCCTGCGCTGGAGATGTTGGTGCGACAGGCAGATGGGCAAACCGCCGCCCAGGTGCGATTGGAGGAGAAGGGCCCGATACCACGCCTCCCCCCGGAGGTAGAGTTGGCCGCTTACCGCATCGCCCAGGAGGCACTGAATAACGCTATTCAACATGCTCACGCCCAGGATATCTTCGTTCGTGTCCGCTGCGATGAGGGAGGGACCACCCTTACCGTGACCGACGATGGTGTGGGGTTCACGCTGCCACCTCGGCCTGACGAGCTGACCCGGGTCGGACACTTCGGGTTAGTAGGGATGCAAGAACGAGCCACTGCGTTGAACGGCACCCTCCACGTCCGCACTGCCCCCGGAGAAGGGACCCAGGTAACCGTCCGCCTGCCTGGCCAACCCTGCACCAGCTAAGGCGCTCTCTTCGCAGTCACCCTCGCCACGTGGATCTTCCCGACACGCCCTCTCCACAGTTCGTAGAGCCGCCGGAAGCGCAAGGACGAGAGTAGATGACAGACCACAGACGTCAGGTCTTCCCTTCTGAAGCGGCAGCGCTCTATGTCCACGTGCCCTTCTGTCACTCGCGCTGCGCCTACTGTGACTTCAACACCTACGTTGGGCTGGAGGATCTGATCCCAGCCTACGTGGAGGCCCTCTGCGCCGAAATCCGCTCCGCACCCCGAGCCCGCGGGCGCACTATCTACATCGGTGGCGGCACCCCCTCCATCCTCACTCTCGACTTCGTAGAGAAACTCCTTCGCGCCCTCCGTCTCAAATTCCACGTTCCGGACAACGCCGAGATCACGCTGGAGGCCAATCCAGGCACAGTGACGCCGGAGTATCTGCACGGTCTGCAGGAACTGGGCATCAACCGCCTCAGCCTGGGGATCCAGTCGGTCCACGATGACGAGCTGCAACTCCTGGGGCGCGTTCACTCTTGGCCGGAAGCGACGGAGGCCGCGGAAGCTGCCCGGTCGGCGAGCTTCGACAACCTAAACATCGACCTCATGTACGGCCTGCCAGAGCAGAGCTTGACCCGGTGGCAGGAGACCCTGAGGGCGACAGTGGCACTGGAGCCCGAGCACCTCTCGCTCTACGCGCTCACGGTGGAGGACGGAACGCCGTTCGCGCAGCGGATTGCAGAGGGCAAGCTGGAGGCGCCGGACCAGGACCTGGTGGCAGACATGTACGAGCTGGCGGAGGAAATGCTGGCAGGGGAAAGCTTCTTCCATTACGAGATCTCGAATTGGGCACGTTGGAACGTGGAATCTCAGACCCCCATTTCGGAATGCCAAAGGTGGCCAGCTCAGTCCGAGACCTGGAACCTGGAACCTGAAACCCTCGCCGAAGATGTCACCCCCCTCATCTGCCGACACAATCTGACCTACTGGCGCAACCAGCCCTACCTTGGTTTCGGCGCAGGAGCGGCCTCTTGGCGGGAGGGACTCCGCTGGACCAATGTTCGCAGCCCAGAGGAATACATCTCGCGGATCAAGGGAGGGCGCGTGGCCACGGAGGAAGCAGAAGAGATCGACCCGCACCTGGAGATGGGGGAGACGATGATGATGGGATTGCGTCTGGCCGAGGGGGTGACCGCCAGCCGCTTCCGCGCCCGCTTCAGCTTGAGACTGGAAACAGCCTTCGGGGACGAACTGGAGGGACTGCGGGAGCTAGGACTGCTGCATTGGGACGGTCACGTCGCTCGGCTCACACCGCGGGGACGTCTCCTGGGTAACCAGGTCTTCCAGCGCTTCTTGCCAGGGTGATGGCCGGGCAAGAGGAACCCCAAAGCCTGCTCAGGAGATCGGATGTGCCGCCGATCGGCGCTTTGGTCGCCTGGCCTTTGAATGGGTGAAGTAGGGGGACCTGCTCAGCAACCAACGACGAATGAAGGGACGAAACACCTGGATCAAATGCCGCCTGCGGCCCAGCAACTCGACCATCTCGTCAAGGTAATCATCGAAGTCACGTCGCTGGTAGTGGAGGAGCCGCTCGCTTTCCGCGGTATCCACCCAGTCTGTGCAGAACGGCGTTGAACCGAAGGCCTCGTCGGGCAGCATGCCCACCCCCATAGCCTCCAGTATCTTCTGCACGATCTCACGATAGTACAACTGACAGCTGGGACCACCGCCGATCAGCAGAGTCTTCCCCCACACTTCCTCGCTCTCTATTGCGTTGGCGATCGCCAGTCCCACGTCGCGCGTGTGGACAAACTCCATGCGATTGTCCAGCGGCACGTCGAACATCCCTGGATCCAGCTTTATCGCCAGCGGCAGTGTGGCAGATAGCCTCAGGATCGCCCATTCCAGATCAGAGGCCTTGACCATTTCCTCACATGCTATCTTGTGAAGTGAGTAATGTTCAACAAGCTGGACAGGGTCCGAGACGGTTCTGGGCGGCGGTTGATCTTGCGTCCTGCCATAGACGTGGTACGACGAGGCAAAGATGATTCTAGGAGATACGGGAAGGACCTCCATCGCGTTGAGAAGGTTACGCGTGCCTCCCACATTGACCTTCCCCGCCCAGCCGGGACGATCTTCCGATTCCACGCCGGTGGCCGACAGTTTGGGGATGATGAACGCCAGATGAACCACGACCTCTTGACCACGCACCGCAGCAGCGACGTCCCGCGGACGACGCAGGTCGCCCCACACCACCTCCATCCGTCCCTTGAACCTCCGGGCAACCTCTTCGTTGGCCCGTGTTCTGAGATCGAAGCAACGCACCCTATGCTCTCGCCTGACAAGCTCCTCCAGCGCGCTTGTGCCGATGTTGCCAAAAGCACCTGTCAACAACACTCTCATCCTACCCTCTCCTCCTCAAACCTTCAAGAAGCATCCTCAAACTCCTCTCTGTCACCTCACGCCATTCAGCCCCCTGGGGATCGAGCACTCCCTGGAGTACCAGGCCGGCCGCCAGCGACACCAGGACTTGGGCCGCTATCTCAGAGTCGACGCGCCGCAGCGTACCCTCGGCTATACCAGCCTCCACCATCTCGGCGAAGAAGGCACGATACCGTCGGTATGGAGCGATCGTCGCCTGCCATATGTCCGGATCGTGTGCGGCCTTGTTCCAGAACTCGAGGAACATCGGCAGTTGGCCGCCCGCTGCCTCGAAGACCTGCCCGATCATTCCGGCCATCTGAAGGAACCCTTCCGGGACCGTGGCTGCACCGTTGCGAACTGCCACAAGTTGCCCATCCAAACCCTCCAGCCATCGCTCCAAGAGATCCAGAAACAGAGCTTGCTTGCTGGGGAAGTGATGGTAGAAGCCCCCTTTCGTCACGCCAGCGCGCGAGCAGATCTCCGCCACACTGGTGGCGTCGTAACCCTTCTGGGCGAAACTCTCGCGGGCCGCCTCAAGGATCTTGGAGCGAGTCCTGCTTCCTCGTCGCTTCGCGTTCACTACCCACCTCCCAGATACCGACCGGTCGGTATAATCCTACCACGAGCGTCCCCTCTTGTCAAGGCTCGCCTCTCCACCCACCAAGGCCGACCTGATTCCTCGCTCCGGATCTGGAGTCCCCTCCTCTCTTTATCCAATCGTAACCCCTCCGTAATGACCAAATGGGGTCAAGACGAGTATCATTAAAGAATGGAAAAGCAGGATGAGACTGGAGAGCCCTTACGAAAACGGAGTGAAATGAAGCGAGACGTACGCATTCTGGTCGTTGACGATAGCCAGCCCATGCGTCAGTTCGTCGTCCGGGCGCTGTTGGATCGGGGTGGATTCCTTCCCCTGGAGGCGGCAGACGGGGCTGAAGCAATGGAGATAATTATGGCCAATCCCCCGGACCTGATCTTACTCGACCTCGAGATGCCCCGTTTGAGTGGTCTCCAGGTCTTGGACACTCTCGACGCCCACGAAGTTGATGCTCCGGTCATCCTGATCACATCCCACGGGTCCGAAGCCATTGCGGTGGAGGTCTTCCGAAAGGGAGTGCGGGATTACCTGATCAAGCCTTTCACCGCCAAGCAGATGTACTCTGCCATCGATCGAGCCCTCACCGAGATCCGCCTGCGCCGGGAAAAGGACGCCCTCACCCAGCGTCTGACTGCCGCAAACCAGCAGCTGCGGCGCCGGGTGCAGGAGCTAGACACCCTCTACCGAGTCGGGAAGTCTGTCACTTCCCTACTCTCAAGAGAGAAGCTGTTGGAGCGGATCTTGGACGCCGCTTTCTTCGTAATCGGCGCGGAGGAGGCCACGCTGATGCTCGTAGACGAGGAGAGCTGTCGATTGCGTTCGGTGCTCCACCGTCAGCGAGTGCCCGGAGAGGTGCAATGCCTGGCAAGCCGCAGCGCCGAGGAACTGGCATCCGACGCAATCCGCAAGAAGGACGTCACCTCAAGCGGCGCTATGCTCTACGCACCTCTCACGGTAGGCGACGAGGTCATAGGTGCGCTGGGAGTGAGCAACCGCGTGAGTGCCAAGCCCTTCTCGGAACACGACCGGCGTCTCTTGCTCTCGCTGGCCGACTACGCCGCTATCGCCCTTGAGAACGCGCGCCTCTACGAAAACGTGCGCAGGGCCAACCAGGCTAAATCGGAGTTCGTCTCCCTCGTCGCTCACGAGCTCGGCACGCCGATGACCTCCATCCGGGGCTACGCCGACTTGCTGGAGAAGAAGAAGGTCGGCTCGCTGACAGCGCAGCAGGCGAGGTTCGTCCGCGCCATCAGCTACAACGCGGAGCAGATGCGAATCCTGGTCTCCGACTTACAGGACATCTCCCGCATCGAGACGGGGCAGCTGCGGCTGGAGTTGGAGGCGGTACACGTGGCAGACGCGCTGCAGAACGCGCTGCTGACTACCCGCGCCCAGATAGAGGCACGCTCTCAGCAACTGACGGTAGACGTGCCAGAACACCTGCCGCCAACCCACGCCGATCCAGCGCGATTGGCGCAAGTTCTGATCAACCTGCTCACCAACGCCAGCAAGTACACCCCCGAAGGCGGCAGCCTCCGCGTACAGGCACGCCTCGCCGACGGCTATGTACACTGCAGCGTCTCCGATACGGGGATCGGCATCTCGCCAGAGGATCAGGCACAACTGTTCACCAAGTTCTTCCGGTCGACGGATCCAACGGTGCGAGAGATGGGAGGAACGGGGTTGGGGCTCTGCATCGCAAAGAACCTGGTGGAACTTCAGGGTGGGAAGCTCGACGTGGAGAGCACCCTTGGCAAAGGCTCGAGCTTCACGTTCACCGTGCCGGTTGCCGACAAGGAGGGAGAGGAACAAGGCAGCAGAGACGCCTGAGTCCTTCGGCCGACGCGCACCACACTTGTCGTGTCTATCTCCCCGAGTATAATCCCCTCATACAACGCAGCCTACAACACAGCGAGGTGACAATGGAAGAGGCAGACAGGCATCATCGCAGCCTCCTTATTCTGTGCTCAGTGTTGAGCCTGATTGCGGGCGGCTTGATTGGATATCTTACCCCCCATCCGTGGAGCCAGCCCGTTGCGATTATCACCCCCGATCCCACGTCCACCCCCCCGCCCACCCCAACCCCAAGCCCGCTGCGCGTCTACGTCAGCGGGGAGGTGGCAGCTCCTGCCGTATACCGGCTCGCACCCGGCAGCCTAGTCGAGGACGCCATACGAGCCGCCGGTGGGCCTGCCTCCGATGCCGACCTGGATCGTATTAACCTGGCACGCGAACTCACCGACCAGCAGCAGGTTCACGTACCACGCGAAGGCGAAGGAGATCCTCCACCGCCCCTATCCGGTGGCGTCGAAACCACCACCGAGCCCCTGATCAACATCAACACCGCTGTCCCCGCCGACCTGGAGAGACTGCCCCACATTGGGCCTGCGACAGCCCAGAGGATTGTCGAGTATCGGGAGACCAACGGTGCCTTTGAAGCCGTCGAAGAGATCCTGAACGTGCCTGGTGTCGGCCCTGCTATCCTCGAGGAGATTCAGGCTGGTATCACGGTCGAGTAGAGGACTTGAGGCCTCTGGATCTTGGTGATGAGAAGAGGGGCTGTATCCTATCGAACTGAATGGTTTGAGGCGAAGCTCGCCTGGACGCCTATCTTGACTTTTCCCTCTCTGTCAATAGAATGAAATTCAGTAGATCCGATTCGCCACTATGAGTGACGCCCAAAGGGTCTCGTTTCTCGCAAACAGCGCATTCGTTTGACCCAGGCGAGATCCTTCGCTCACTGCGGTCTCTCATAATGACGCTTCCGATAGTCTTGCAGACAAATGTGCCTTTCTGCACAGATCTTAATTCTGCTGAAACTATCGTCTCAGCGGATTGTCTGAGAACACCCACGCTCGCAAGCGGAGGAAGAGGTGAGCCGCCGTATCCTGATCGTCGACCCCAACCGCGCTTTCGCAACTATGCTGTGCCAAGGTCTTGAGGAGATGGGGGGCACTCAGCCAGTTGCCGTCAGCAGCGGGAAAGAGGCCCTCCAAGCTGCGACAGCGGACGACTATGACTTGGTCATCGTAGACATGGATCTCGACGACATGGAGAGTTGCTTGCTGGTGCGAGCGCTGCGCGAGGAGCAACCCAACCTCCCGCTGATGGTAATCCCCCTCGAAGGCGAGGAGATCCCTTCCGAACTGGCCGACGTGACTGTGCAGGGCACCCTACCCAAGCCATTCTTCCTCCCAGAGCTACCCGACCGGATCCAGGCTGCGCTGGCGCGAAGCGCCGGAGAGGAGCTGACGCCAGCGTCTGCCCCCGCTTCTGAGCAGCACCCCGCCATGATCCGGCAGATGACCCGCCTGAGCCAAGAGGCAGGCGCTCAGGCTGTGATGCTCACGCGCGGTAAGGAACTGGTCGCTCACGTAGGCCGCCTCCCAGATGAGGAGGTGACCGCTCTGGCATCTCTCGTCTACGAATCCTGGCACACCTCCGCGCGCGTGGCTAAGGTTCTGGGCAAGGAGCAAATCCGCTTCGAGCAGAGCATTGAGGGGGACGAGTATCTCCTTTACTCACTGGCTCTTCCCGACACCCTTATCCTCTCCGTCGTTGTCGAGGGGCAAGTGCCCCTCGGTATGATCCGGCATCGGGCCAAGGAGACGGCGGAGCAGGTTCGGGAGTTGATAGGGAATGCCGACATCCCCCTGAGCTAGCACGATTGGAGTGCCCTATGCACGACAAGCCTGAGAAGAGACTGATTCTCATAGATGGCCACGCACTGGCCTACCGAGCCTTCTACGCACTGCCGCTGGGGAGTTTCTCCACCCGCGACGGAGAACCCACGAATGCGACCTACGGCTTCGCCTCCACCCTTCTCAGCATTCTTCACAAGCACAGGCCCGACTGCATCGCCGTCTGCTTCGATGCCGGCCAATCCGGTCGCGACGAGATCTACCCCGACTACAAGGCCCATCGAGATCGGATGCCCGAGGAGATGCGAGTCCAGATGAGCCGCATCCGCCAGGTCGTGGAGGCCTTCGGTATCCCCATCTTCGAGGTGGAGGGCATGGAGGCAGATGATCTGCTCGGGACTCTGGCAAGGCAGGCAGCCGAGAAGGTGGAGATCCTCATCGTCACCGGCGATCGTGACCTGCTGCAGCTGGTGAGGCAGCATGTGCACGTCCTTCTGCCTGGCCGCCGCATATCCGAGCGCGAAGTATACGACGAAGAGGCAGTACGGGATCGATACGGGGGTCTCGCCCCCGCCCAACTGCAAGACTACAAGGCGCTGATAGGCGATAGGTCCGACAACATCCCCGGCGTGAGGGGAGTAGGGGAGAAGACAGCGACAGAGCTCCTCCGCAAGTACGGGTCGCTTACGACCATCTATGAACACCTGGACGAGATCAAGAATACACGTTTCCGGAACGCATTGGCGAAAGGTCGCGAGGAAGCGTTCCTCAGCCAGCGCCTATCCACAATCCAAACCGAGGTTCCTGTGGAACTGGACCTGGAGGCGTGTACGTACCATGACTATGACCGAAGACGAGTGCTGGACCTCTTCCGCCAGCTGGAGTTCCACTCCCTGACAGACCGGCTCCCGCCGTCTGAAGGGTCCGCCCACCAACTCTCCTTCTTCAGAGCGGAGGAGCCGTCTCGCCAACCCACGTCTACCGTCGCACACCTGGTGACGGAGACGAAGCAGCTGACAAGCTTGATGAGGCAGCTCTCGCGCGCCTCCGCCGTCGCATTCGACACAGAGACCACTTCACCAAATCCGATGGAGGCCGAACTGGTCGGATTGGCCTTCACAGATCGAGAGACGGAAGGATGGTACATCCCCGTGGGTCACCACAGAGGAACTCAACTGCCGATGGAGGAAGTCCTCAGAGCAGTCCGCCCCCTTCTAGCCAACCCGAGCCTGCCCAAACAAGCACATAACGCCAAGTATGACCTGGAGGTACTGGCTCGCTACGAGGTGGAGGTGGAGGGTCTAGCCTTTGACACAATGATCGCCGAGTGGCTCACCGATCCTGCTAGCCGCAATCTAGGTCTGAAGAACTTGGCCTTCGCCCGCCTCGGCGTGACGATGACTCCTATTGAGGATCTGATCGGCTCTGGCCGCAACCAGATCACGATGGCGGAGGTGGACATAGAGGAAGCTGCTGAGTACGCCGCCGCCGACGTGGACATGACCCATCGGCTGGCGCGCGTCTTGAAGCCTAAGCTAGAGCAGAAGGGACACTGGGACCTCTTCATCAGTACGGAGCTTCCCCTGGTGAAGGTGCTGTTGGCGATGGAGATGACAGGGGTAGCACTCGATGTCTCCTTCCTGAAGCGCATGTCGGAGGATCTGGGGCAGCGACTGGTGGAACTGGAAGAGGAAATTCAAAAGAAGGTGGGTCACCCCTTGAACGTCAATTCTCACCAGCAGATGGAGGAAGCCCTTTTCGTGACACTGGGGCTGCCTACGGAAGGAGTACCCCGCACCTCCACCGGTCACTACTCCGTCGCCGCAAGCGTGTTGGAGTCGCTGCGGGGGGCGCACCCGGTAATCGAACTCATCCTGGAGCAGCGCGAACTGGCCAAGCTGAAGTCTACCTACGTCGACGCGCTTCCCGCTCTGGTCAACCGCGAGACCGGACGGCTCCACACCTCCTACAACCAGACTGGCACGGTCACCGGCAGGATCTCTTCTAGCGAACCCAATTTGCAGAACATCCCCATTCGCTCCCCCCTGGGTCGACAGGTGCGACTCGCCTTCGCCGCTCCGGCGGGATCCGTTCTCCTGGGAGCGGACTACTCGCAGGTGGAGCTGCGGGTGCTGGCCCACATCTCCGGCGATCGAGGACTCGTTTCCGCTTTCCAGCGGGGCGAGGATATCCACGCTACGACCGCCGCGGCTCTCTTCGATGTCACTCTGGAGGAAGTGACGCCCAACCAGCGTCGTTTCGCTAAGCAGGTCAACTTTGGCCTTATCTACGGTATGAGCACCTATCGCTTGGCGCGTGAGACCGGGCTTACCCAGGCAGAGGCAGAGAACTTCGTTACGCAGTACTTCGGGCGGTTCCCCAAGGTGCGCGAGTATCTGGAGCTCACCATCGCGCAGGCCAAGAGCCAGGGATATGTAGAGACCCTGCTGGGCCGTCGGCGCTACTTCCCAGTCCTCCAGAGCACTGCGCGGGGGCGCACACGAGCCCGACGGCGGGCAGAGCGCGAGGCGGTCAACACGCCCATCCAAGGCTCCGCAGCAGACATCATCAAGCGAGCCTCGCTGGAACTCCACCGGGCGCTCAAATCACGCGGGCTGGCCGCGCAGATGATCATCCAGGTCCACGACGAGCTGATCCTGGAGGTCCCCAAGGCGGAACTGGAGACTGTAGCGCCGTTGGTTAGGGAAGTAATGGAATCCGCTCACTCCCTCCGCGTCCCGCTCAAGGTGGATCTCAAGATGGGACCTAACTGGGAGGAGATGGAACCGTTGAAGATTTGAGACCTTCCGGGTGTTCGTCATCTGTAGCCTAACTGTCACCCGCCACGCTGAGAGTTCCCTCACCCTATTCCTCCGTGCTCCTGCCGTCACTCCACTCGCTGATCCGCGCGCTACGAGGGGTTTCCCGCGGGCGCGCCGGCTCCCTTGCCACACACGCCAGACCTTCGTGTCCGCACACAGGGTTTGGCCCGCGGATGATCTCGGGCAAGAGCGAACGATCCTCTGCCCCGACGCAACTCCCTCCGCGCCGGGCAGGCTCTGGCGTTTGCCGACCTCCCCAACCTGTACTATAATCGCGACACGGATGACAGGTCAAAACAACGCTCCATACGGATTCTCTCTGACGTTGGAGGGCATCCGCAGGGAGCGCAACTAGCCAAGAACCCTGCCACAGGAGGCCAAAGCACTTGGAGCCACACACAATCGCAGAGGGAACCAAACCCTCGGAGGAGAGGGAGGAGGTCTCACTGGCGCGCGCCTTCGGTGGTCGTTCGATGGCGCGAGACATAGTTGAGACACTGCTCCTCACCCTCGTCATCTTCCTCGTCGTCAACGCTCTCACCGGCCGCTTCCAGGTACGCGGGTCGAGCATGGAGCCCTCCCTTCACTCAAGTCAGTATCTGATCGTGAGCAAGCTGAGCTACCGGCTGGAGGAGCCTCAACGCGGAGATATCATTGTCTTTGAGCCCCCCAATGGAGCCAGCGAGGACTATATCAAGCGCATCATCGGCCTGCCGGGGGAACGGGTAGAGGCCCGCGATGGATCGATCTGGATCGACGGCTATCAGCTGGAGGAACCCTACGCGGCCTCCTCTACTCCCTATTCCGGCTCCTGGCAGCTGGGGCCTCAGGAGTACTTCGTATTGGGGGACAATCGAGCCAATTCCAGCGACTCCCATTCCTGGGGAACGCTGCCCACGGAGAACATCGTAGGCAAGACCCTCCTTTGCTACTGGCCCCCCCAGTACTGGGGACCTGTGCCCCATCACCACTTCTCCGACTTCCAGGAGCAAGAGTGAGCCATGGGCGACCGTGTGCCACTGGTGGAGCTCCCCGTCGGTGAGCTGGCGGAGATCATTGAGTGGCTGACGCCGCAGCGCCTGGCGTCGCTGATCGACGCCACCGACTTGAAAGCGGATACTCAGGAACCGAAGATCCACAAGATGGCCGGTTGGGTTGAACGCTACGGCTTCTACTCCGTCTGCGTTAACCCGGCAGAGGTGGACCTGTTGCCGAAGCTCCTCAGGGGCACATCAGCGAGAGAAGCCTATGTTATCGACTTCCCCTTGGGCAAGTCCCCCATCGAGATGAAGGCCCACCAGGCCGCCCAGGTGGTCGCAAAGAGTCGGGAACTGCGGAACGAGGGCCCCGGCTGGGTGGAGTTGGATATGGTCATCAACGTGGGTCGGTTCAAACGCGATCCCGACTACACCCGACAAGAGATCGCAGCCGTCGTCGAGGCGGCCGACGGCGAGCACGTCAAGGTCATCATCCGCTCCTCGGAACTGCTCCGCGACGAGATCGTCACCGCGTGCCAGCTCGCCAAGGACGCCGGAGCACACTTCGTGAAGAACTCCACTGGGATGGATGCCTTCGGCGCCACGCCCGATCACATTCAGCTCATGCGAGAGACAGTGGGGCCTGATCTGGGCGTCAAGGCAGCTGGCGGCATACGAGACGCGATGGATGTAGTGCGGCTGATGTACGCGGGGGCGCTGGAACCCGAACTGCGCACTCCGGAACGGTTCCGCCTCGGCACATCCAAGCCTATCAACATCCTCTCCACCTTGGGCTGGCTCCAGCAGGCTCCTCGCGCCTGGGCTGAGGCGGGCGTCGTTCCCTGCACCATCTGCCCCTCCAACTACACGCAGAAGCAACGACGAGAGCTGCGCGAGGTGTACATGCGGCAATGCCGCCGTTGCCCGCACTTTGAATACCGAAAGGACAAGGATTTCTGATGCAAGGCGCTTATCACGGCAAAGTGCTGTGGGTCAATCTCACGGATCGAGAGACCCGCGTCGAACCACTCGATCCGCAGCTGGTCGCC
>JASFWK010000132.1:0-5913 GCA_050049355.1 Anaerolineae bacterium
AGCCCATCCTGCAGAGTCACTAGATTCCGCACGTCCTCGCGGGTGGCAGGCCGCCGCGTCCCGTTGTCAAGATCGATCACGTTCAGAGGCGTGCCGGCCCCCATAAAGCACGGATGCTCAAAAGGCGCCGGCTTCTCCCCCGCTCGGTCGTACAACTTGACGTCGCGAGGCAGCCGATCGAGGGCCTCTTCCAGCAATCCGGGAGTCACCCGCACCATTTGAGTCTCCCAATCGACCGGGAACCCGGCACCCTCAAGGCGGGTCAGCGCGTCCTCCTCTGGCACGCAGAATCCGACATCGCTCAGGATCTCGAGCGACGCCTCGTGGACCAGCTGCGCAACAGAATCAGGCAAACACTCGCTCTCCACCATCTTCACCTGTTCAGTGATTCCTCAGGCGGACGCGAGGTCTGTGGTCTATTCGCTGCGGCTCGGCCTCGCCCCACCGGTAAGAGAGCTTGTACATCTTCAGGATCATAAAGGTCTGGGTCCGGCTGACCCCTGGAACACCATGCAGCTTGTTGTTGAGGAAGGAGACAAAGGTCTCCATATCCTCGCAGAAGACCTCCACGAAGAGGTCAAACTCGCCAGACGCCATGAAGAGGTAGCTGACTTCAGGAAATTGGGCGATCTGATCGGCGACGTCGTCTATGCGCCCTCTCTCAACGGTGACTCCGATCATCCCTGCCGCATCCCACCCTATTAGCTGTGGCTCCACGATGCCAACGATCTGAAGTACCCCCTCCTCCATGAGCTGCTTGACGCGGCGGCGCACCGTCGCCTCCGAGACCCCTAACTCATCGGCGATGTCTGTAAATGGCCGACGACCGTCGTACTGAAGACGCTGTATGATAGCGACACTGAGCTCGTCAAGTTCAACCTGGCTCAACTTCGTCTCCCTCCCGGGGTCGTCCTCTCTCGCGCACCAGATGACTAACGTATTGTAGCACAAATTCGTCATCATGTCAACAATCTGGTACGATTTTCGCAATGTAGCGGCCAAAAAAAGACGCACTTCTACAGCCCGGGCAGCTCCCTTGGAGAGGGGGAGAGCGACGAAGGTGGTGTCGCCTCCCAAACAGGTTCGCCGGCCCGCCCGCCTACGAACTCAGGAGATCAAGTGCGGTCTTGATGTACAGGCCAGGGTTCAACTCCGGCGCTATGTGGTTTCCCCCAAGGACTCGCACATGCAATTCACGGACTTTCGGAAGATCACGACCCCTGTACTCTTGAACAAACTGCGCTATCTGGTCCGGATCGCCGCAGTCAGGAAGGAGATCCCGCCACCGGATCACAGTGTCTTCCTCCGCAAATAGAATCACCACCCTTCCGTCATATGCGTAGTCGTCGCCGGTAACTCGATCGGTGACCCATCGGATGTCATCGATCACCCTATGCAACGATCTACTTCTCACAAGGTCGCGGGTAACCCCCGCAAGCATGTTAGCTCCCAAGGCCAGAGTCCTTCCGAGCGCCCGGTTGGGCCTGAGCACAGCAGCGCCAAGAATACGCAGGCATTCCAGCAGGAAACTCCACACGAGTTCTTGAAGCGACCGTTCCACAAGTCCTGCGGGACATAAGGCAACCACATCTCCAAAGAGCTCTGGAGCTCTCTCGGCGGCCCGCAAGGCCTCGGCACCACCGTGGGACCAACCGAACAGGGTCGCCTTGATGGGAGGACGGCTATCTCTCCCTTCAGCCCCACCAGGGACGAGCTCCCTGGCTGCCTTACTCTCGACTATCTTGATCACAGCCTCTGCCCTCGCTGCATCCCCACCCCGCGGAGGATCAACGTCAATTGACCACACGACCTTCGATGAGCTGAAGCGCACAATTGTCGCTATCAATGCCTTCGCAGCGTCAGCGGTCTGGCCGTGCCCAGGAATGAACACGTTCAGATTACCATCAACGGTCTTAGCCCTTCTTTGCTGCTCCGTTCTCCCATCGAGTTCATAGAGCGTGTAGCCTATTCGCTCTCCTGCGACCTCCACCTGATTCCGTTTCAACTCGGCCCTGAGTGTGGGCAGGGCAGAACTCCCTCCGTTCATCTCTCTACTCCTTGCCAATGGATGGGGGCTTTGAACAGCCAATCAGCGAACTTGCCAGAAGATCACTACCGACGGATGGTCGTATACCACGAAGCTCTCATCGAGCCGAGGCAGCCACACCACCGGCGGACCGGGCCTGCAGGGCAGCGAGGACAGGCCTGTCGACCTGAGGGAATCGTCCGCCAGCGCCAGCGGCCCGATTCGAGGCCAGCGTCCAAAGCAGGCTGCTGCCCGAAACGCAAGTTCGCCATCAAAGAGAGCTCGGTAGTAGGCTCTCGTCTGTGGAAACCGATCCGCCCACTTCGTCAACGCCCCGTATCCCCGCCGGCTGGCAATGACCAGTACGTCGGCCTCTGCCAGCACCCTCTCAACGGTCGCCCACTTCCGCTCAGTGTCCTCATCGAAGATGGGTAAGATCCTCAAGTCGAACCTATCTGCATGCAAGGGCAGGGGATGGTCCCATTCCTCCACGGCGACCGTTGTTCCCTCTGGAAGTGCCTCAAGCCAATCCGATGCTGCCGCCCACGGGTGCGGCTCCTGGTAGGAGGCCACCAGCGCCAGCGAGAGCAATCCCGCTGGCAGGAGTGCGGAGGCCGCAGCGCCCCACCCCACCCAAGGCCGCCATCGACTCACCCTCTCAGTCGCCTGGGCTGCATAGACGGCCAACAGGGGCGTGAGAGGGAGCAAATAGCGTGGGAACTTGACAAACAGTCCGCCGATGAAGGCGAAGTAGGGAAGCGCCCAAGCCAATCGCACCCACTCCGAGGCTCCAAGAGGCCGCCGGATCGCTCGCACCACAGCAAGACTCAATCCTCCAAAGCAGAGAAGTCCAAGCATCGGGCCCATCCCCCAGACCAATTGCTGGATGATGGGATAGATGTAGGGCAACGTTCCACGGTATTGGAGCGTGTACGGCACCACAACCACACCTCGCACGAGCGCTGCCTGAGTAGCGAGATTGGCCATAAACCGCCTGAGACCAAGCAGTGCAAAGGGATTGGTGAAAGCAAAGACCAGCAAGGCCACTCCTCCTGCGACCATCCCCCGCTTCAGCAGATGGCCATCCCGACCCGGTCCCACGAGACAGGCGGCGGTCAGCGGCAGCGTCAGCAGAACCGCTCCGGCCTTGCACCCCATCGCCAACCCAGCCCACAGTCCAGCCAGAGCGGCATCCCCCAAGCGTCCCCGAGCCGCCAGACGCACTCCAAAGAGCAACGCCCCGGTAGTGAAGAAGGCCAGAGGGATGTCGGCGATACCGAAGTGCGCGTGCTGAACATGAAGAGGCATCACAGCCAGGAAAGTCGCTGTCCCAAGCGCCGCGCGCCTCCCGCCAGTGCTCCGAGCCAGCGCCGCTGCCAGCATCACGGTCCCCGTGTCCAGAAGTCCCGCCAGCAAGCGTGCCGCCGGGAGCCGGTTCCGCCCGCCCGCCAAGGCCACGAGGTATGGAAACACATGACCATACGGGAACCCAGGAGCCAGCCTAAGAGGGCTGAGCCGATCTGGCCACCTAAGCCCCTCCGCCACTCCAACCAGATACCTCTCATCTGGGTGAGCGCCGATCCCGTCGTCCCAATCGGCTCCGCTGAGACGGAACGAGGCCCCCAGAAGCAGCACCAGCAGCAGAGCCACCCAGAAGAGAAGACGCCTCCTCATACGCTGATTCTATCATCGAGGGGAACGCAGAGCAATCGCGCGCATTCCTTTCCAACAGCGACAACTTGACACACCTTCTGAATCGCGGTATACTTTCGCGCGATGTCAGTCCGACGCTTCTGCAGGTGGACGATCAGCAGGGACGGGCCGACAGATGAGGCCCGTCCGAGTATGACCTATTCCAGACCTTTGGATTCCCATCCAAAGGTCTTTTCTTCTATGAGGAGAGATAATGGAAGCTAACCCCTTGGCCGGGCGGGACCTGATCCGCATCGGTGATCTGACCAAAGAGGAGATCGTCCTGCTGCTGGACCTGGCTGGTCGTTTGCGCAAGGCAGTCGCCCGCGAGCGACGTTTGGACCTGCTGTCTGGGTACGTGCTGGCGACCCTCTTCTACGAGCCAAGCACCCGCACACGCCTCAGCTTCGAGTCCGCGATGCACCGCCTCGGAGGCGATGTGATCTCGGTGGCGGCGGGTGCGAAGACCACGTCGGCCGCCAAGGGGGAGACGATTGCCGACGCCGCACGAGTGGTATCCGGCTACGCCGATGTCATTGTCCAGCGGCACCCAGCGGTCGGATCGGCGGAGGCGGCCGCCTCAGGCGCCACCGTCCCTGTCATCAACGGCGGTGACGGGACAGGTGAGCACCCCACCCAGGCCCTGTTGGATCTCTACACCATACGAGAGGAAAGAGGCCAACTGGACGGGCTGGCGGTGGCCTTGGTAGGCGACCTCAAGAACGGTCGCACCGTCCACTCCCTCTCCCGCGCCCTCGCCCACTGGGACGTTACACTTACCTTGGTCGCGCCGCCAGCCCTGGAGATGCCGACCGCGATCAGCGAGGAACTGCGGGAGGAAGGGCTCAGAGTCAACGAGATCGTCGATCTGGCCGAAGCCATGGCGAAGTGCAATGTCGTTTACGTCACCCGCATCCAACGCGAGCGCTTCGCGGACCCATCCGAGTACGAACGGCTGCGGGGGAGCTACGCTGTGAATCGAGCGCTGATCGAGGGCACAAATCCGGACGCCATCATCATGCACCCCTTACCTCGGGTGGACGAGATCGCCACCGACGTGGACCAGTTGCCCAACGCGGCCTACTTCCGCCAGGCCGCCAACGGGGTGTGGGTGCGCATGGCACTGCTGGCATCAGTAGTTGGTGAGTCTGGTGGATGATTGGATGGAAGGGTTACTCTGTCATCGGTAGAACAGAAGTTCACCCCGACCTAGCTGGCCAACCAACCGGTCAGCAAACCAGCCAGCCAACTAACCAACCAGCTAGCCAGCCAACGAAATAACCATGAAGGATAAGCTGACCACCGCCCAACAGACCAACAGCTCGTGGGTATGTGTCGGATTGGATCCTGTGATGGAGCGGCTGCCCAAGGTCACGTTGGACTCCGAGGATCCGCTCTTCACCTTCAGCCGCGCCATAATAGAGGCCACGGCCGACCTAGTCTGCGCCTACAAGCCCAACCTGGCCTTCTGGCTGGCCGAGGGGCCCAGCGGCTTGGGCGCGCTTCGGAGGACCGTCGCCGCCATTCCTGACCACTTGGTCGTGATCCTGGATGCCAAGTTCAACGACGTGGGGCACACCGCCGCTTCATACGCCCGCGCCGCTTTCGAAACACTGGGCACGGATGCGTGTACCGCCAATCCCTACCTGGGGCTGGATGGTGTGCAACCCTTCCTGAAGGAGTCCGACCGGGGAGTCTTCCTCCTGACGCGGACCTCGAATCCGTCGGCTCCGGATCTGCAGGATCAGCTCGTGGGCGACCGGCCGCTTTACGAGAAGGTGGCCCAACTTGCAGCGCTGTGGGACGCCGAACACCCGGGTACGTGCGGCCTCGTGGTCGGGGCCACCTATCCAGAGGAACTGGCCCGTCTGCGGCAGATCGCCCCCGATCTGCCGTTCCTGATCCCGGGCATCGGCGCGCAGGGCGGGAGCCTGGAGCCAGCCGTGACCCACGGTCCCACGGCGGACGGCCTCGGGCCACTCATCAACTCCTCACGCGGCATCATCTACGCCTCCTCCGGCTCCGACTTCGCCGACGCAGCCCGCGCGGCAGCACGAGAACTGCGCAAGCGCATCAACCAACTCAAGGAGATCACCCGATGACCCGACTGACCAACGCCCTCTTCGACAGCGGCTGCGTCAAGTTTGGCACCTTCACCCTCAAGTCGGGTCTCATCTCGCCCATCTATGTGGATC
>JASFWK010000133.1:0-5892 GCA_050049355.1 Anaerolineae bacterium
CTTCCAGTCATCAGTTTCTGTTTCACCCTCTCAACCTCCCTGCATCAACAATCTGCAAATGGGCAGCGTCCTGGTGATGCCAATCGACCTCTGGACCCAAACCAAGCCTCCATTACGGCGTGTTGTCGATATTCGGTCTCTTGCTTTCATCTGAGCACAGTGTAGCCAACGACTGAAGAGTTGTCATCACCAAAGTGGGTGAGTGAGGTGGGTGATTCTGAGGGCAAAAGACATACCCCCACCGATCTGGTGGGGGTAGAGTGCAGGGTGGGGGGGCGCTAGTGCTTGATCATACGGATCTTGATATGCGAGCTCCCGACAGGCAGGTGCAAATAGCGGCTTTCAGCAAATCAGAATGTCAGTGATCAAGCGCTAGGTCAGCCCCAGTTCCTCGGCGCGCCGGACGGCCTCCATTCTGCTGTGGACGTCGAGCTTACCGTAGATGCTCTTGATGTGAGAGCGAACTGTGTTTACAGAGATGAAGAGCTCCTCCGCCATCTCCGTGCTCGATAGGCTGGTTGTCAAGAGACGCAGCACCTCCATCTCACGGTCGGTGAGAGGCTCAACCAGAGGGGGTGGTCTCGCCGATCGCTCTTTCGCTTCCGCCTCATCTTCCAGCGCTGCCAGCAGTTTCGCCGCGTACGACGATGAATCTCCGCGGGTTATCGCCTGGCGCAGCAGTTTGGCCATTACCGGACCTTCGTCGATGAAGGTGCGTACGTAGCCGCCGGGTTGGGCCAGCATTAGAGCTCGGGCAAGCGCAGCGGCCGCCTCCTCGCCGTCGCCGTGTGCCTGGAATGCCAGCGCCTGCAGGATCAGGATCTTGGTTGCCTCGTGCACCCATCCGACTGATTCTGCGGCCTCCAGCAATCGAGTCAGCAGACCTAGCGCTTCACTCAGGTAGGGCCCCGACGGTTCGCGCCTACCTCGAGTGACGAGTGTCCGTGCCAGATTGATGTGGTTCAAGTCATAGTGGTAACTGAATTCGCCATCTGGCGTCAGCCCGCTCACCTGTGCCCAGCGGGACGCCGCCTCCAGATCTCCCCGCGCCAGCCACAGTCGCACCCGGCAGTCATCCAGCCAGCAGTTGTTCCAGGGATCGAGCATCGCGCTTCGCGCAACCTGCTCTGCCTTCTGCAGAGTGTTGTCCACATCTTCCAGCTCGCCCTGGGCCAACTGCAGGCGCGCAAGGGCAACGTAACCCTCAGCCACCACATCGGCAGGCCCCCACCGAATGCATCGTTCGATGCCTTCCACGATGTGCCGCCTGGCGTTCTCCAGATCGTTCCATTCGCGCAGCAGATCGCCGATCTTCAGGGAGGGGTAACCGGCAGAAAGTAGTTGCTGTCCATCAGGGCTGACTGCATCCCGCAGCGCACTGCGATAGGTCTCGAGTGCCTCGTGGAGTTGGGCTCGTTTCGTCTGCTGGATGCCCACATAGCAAGCAGCCGCCACCGCCAAGGAGCGATGACCGCTTCTCAGACCAACGGCTCGTGCCTCGGCGAATGCGCGCTCCGCTGCCGTGACGTCCCCCTTGCCCCAGTACATCCCCCCCAAGGCGAGGAAAGCCATGCCGGCGGTGGAGTCTCCCTCAGGCAGGAGTTCGGCCGCCTGCTGGGCCAGCTCCAGGACGCGCGGAAGCTCCTCGTTCTGGAGCGCGAGATAGGCGCGGACAGCTGCGATGTTGCCGGCCACATGCCGCATCTCTGCTTCGGTTAGGGATCGCGCCTCAGCTGAGCCCTCAAGGGCGGAGGAGACTGAGGGCGTTGGGTCAAGCGCTCGCTCTGCATCCTGAAGCCACTGCTCCGCCTCCGTTCTCGGGCCGATCCAGTACCGTGTCCAGGCGCGGTGAACGCACAACCACGGTCGTTCCCGAACCAGATCAGCCGGCAGGGCGTCCAGCCACTGTGAGAGCGTGGCATGCTCACTTCGAAAGACCATCTGCTTGGCATTGCGCTCGACCAGATCCGCGGCTCGCTCCACGTCGTCTGCTGCGAGAGCGTGGGCGATCGCCTCAGATGTGAACCCTTGGCGCTCCAACCACTCGCTGGCCTTGAGGTGAAGGGTGGGCAGTAGATCAGGTTGGGTCTGTGCCAGACGAGTGCGCAGCAGATCGGCGAAGAGATGATGATACCGATACCAGCGTCGCTCGTCGTCCAGGGGGACCAGGAAGAGATTGGCCTGCTCTAGCCGGGATAGCATCGCCTGGCTGTCGCTCCTGTCCGTGACGGCATCGCACAGTGAGTCGGTCATTCGCTCCAAGATGGAGGTCTTGAGCAGGAAATCCTGGACGTCACCGGGCTGGCGATCGAGGACCTCTTCCACCAGGTAGTCCAGGATGAACCGGTGGCTGCCGCTGAAGGCTCTGATGAACGTAGTTGCGTCACGTCCCTGCATCGAGAGGGCGGCCATCTGGAGCCCCGCGATCCAGCCTTCCGTACGGGCATCCAAGGCTGCGATGTCCTCCGGTGAAAGATTCAGCTCCATCACCTGGTTGAGGAAGGCAGCCGCCTCTTCGGGGCTGAAGCGCAAGTCATCGGTGCGGAGTTCGGTCATCTGCGCTCTTGCCCGCAGCCGGGCAAGGGGCCAAGGCGGGTCGGCCCGGCTGGAGACGACTAAGTGCATCTGGAGCGGCAGATTCTCCAGGAGGAAGACGAGTGCGTCATTGATCTGCGGCGAGGTCACCACGTGGTAGTCGTCGAGGACGAGGACCAGGGGAGTTGAGTGCTCACTGATTTCGTTGATCAGTCCGGTGAGCAGTGGCTCGATCGGAGGGGGCTGGGCGGACCGGAGCGCAATGAGGAGGGCCTCTCCTATGTCGGCCTGAACGGTCCGCAGGGCGGCGATGAAGTAGGACCAGAATCTTGTGGGGTTGTTGTCTCCTTTGTCCAGCCAGACCCAGGCTGCAGGTCGGTCAGCGGACGCAACCCACTCGCCAACCAGCGTTGTCTTGCCGAAGCCGGCCGGCGCTGACACGAGGGTCAGCTTGCGTCCCAGACGCGGCCCTTCGTCCAGCCGCTCGACCAAGCGTGGGCGGGGCACGAGGTCCGAGCGCGGCGGCGGGATGTAGAGCTTGGTGGAAACAAGAGGTGTAGTCATCGCAGCGCAATATTAGCACGCTACGGCTGAGCACGCAATTCTGGCTGAGAAACGAGATTCCTCCCTCGGTGCACGCGGTCAGAATGAGATCTACCAGCACTTAGCCGGCGATCGGTGGGCAAATGCGGCTTGCTACTGCTCCGTCCTCACCCAGTAGGTCCTGCCGTCGCTTACCACCTCCACTGTGCCGCGGCGGTCGGTGCGGTAGATCGCCAACTCGCTTCGGCGTCCTCTCCAAAGACTCGGGGCAGGCTGCTCAGCACGAGCCTCAAGCCGTTTCAGCGTTTCCCAATGGGGAAGCCGGAAGCGGTTCTCGGCTCCCACTGAGATGACGACCACCTCCGGGGCTACCGCTTCCAGGAACGGCTCCGTGGTTGAGTCGGCATCGCCGTGGTGGGCCGCCTTGAGCACGGTGCAGTCGAGCCAGGCCCTGTTCTCCACCAGACGGGACTCCACCTCGCCGCTGACGTCCCCCGTGAGCAAGAAGCACACCTCGCCGTGATCCAGCCGAAGCACCATCGAGTTGACGTTGTAGTCTGCCCCGGTGTCGGAGAAGAGATCTGGACCAGGGTGGAGTACCGTCAAGAGCAGGCCCTCATCCAGGCGTACCTGCAGTCCCGTCTCCCCTCGCCACACGGGCACGTCCGTCTCGTTCAATACATGCTCCCAGCGGGTGCACAGCTCGGTGCGGCAGCCGAGGTCCCGAGCGATCACGCCCCGCACCCGGTACCGCTCGAGCACGGGGATCAGCCCGGCCAGGACGTTGTCGTCGGGGTGGGAAAGGACCACCAGGTCGAGGGAATGATCCCAGAAGGGCATGCGGCGTCCGAGGTGGTCAAGGAGCCGGGATGGGCTCGGTCCACCGTCCACCAGCACTTGACGTCCGGACGGAGTGCGGATGAAGATGGCGTCTCCCTGGTCCACGTCCAGGAACGTGACGCGCAGGCGACCGTCAGGGAGGGAACGCCACGCGATGGTGGCCAGAAGGAGAACGACTGCGGACGAAGCGAGAGCCAGACGGTCGCTCAGGCGTGAGGTGAGACTGTGCCAGCGGCCGCGCACACGTCCCCAGAGTTCCCCTCTCCGCTCGGCGTCCTGACGGCCCCACCAGGTGAGTGCCCCCAGGAGGGCGTAGAAGGCCCAAAGGGTCCAGCCGCTCACGCGGCCCAGGTCGACCCAGGCGAAGGGGACGCGGGCGGTGAGGCGCACCATTCCGACGGTGTAGATCAGAGGGAGCCAGGCTACCCAACCCAGCACTTGCCCGGCGGGGAGCCAGAGCAGGCCGGCGATGGTCGCTATGCCACCGCAGATCATAACCATCGATTGGACGGGGAGGATCAGGAAGTTGGTCAGCAGAGTGACCAGGGAGAGACGGTGGAAGTAGTAGAGGATCACCGGCGTGGTGGTGAGTTGAGCTGCCAGTGTTACGAGCAGGGCCTCGGAGATCCAGCTGACGGCCTGACGAGCCTGCTTGCGAGAGGTGAGTCGCGAGAGCAACCGCACTGCGCCACGCTCCAGCGGACCAACGTAGAGGATCAATCCCGCGGTGGCCGCAAGGCTGAGCTGGAAGCCCACGTCCCACAGTGTGAAGGGGTTGAGGGCGGTCATCAGAACTGCGGCGGCTGCCAGCGAGACAGGGGCAAAGGTCTCCCGGCCCAGGTGCTTGCCCAGTAGATAGAGAATACCCATGATGGCCGCGCGCACCACCGCAGCAGACGCACCGACGAAGAGCGTGTAGATCAGCACGCCAGCGATGGCGACCCAGGTGGCGCGGCGACCGCCCACCAGGCGGCGAGATAGCGCGGCGAAGATGCCACTGATGATCGTGATATTGAAGCCGGAGATGGCGATGATATGAGTGGTGCCAGTTGCCGAGAAGTCGTCCATCAGATCAGCCGGGATGCCGGTCTCGATTCCCAGCAGGATTCCTGTCAGGAGGGAGGCGGCTGGCTCGTGCAAGATGGCGGCGATGACACCCTGCGCGCGGTGTTTGAGCGCCAGCAGGGCAGCGTAGAGAGGGCTTCCTTCCTCGCTCCCGATCCGGGTCACCTGGGCTTCGCGTATCAGGGAATGGACCCCCTGTCGAGCCAGATAGTCTCTGTACGAGAAGCCCTGATAGTCGGGTGGGGTTTCCAGCACGCCCTCGATCTGCAATCGATCGCCGTAGGCGAGGGGGGGATAGCGGTTCGTCTTCACCAAGGCCAGTCCTTCGACCTTCAGCCCTCTGCCATCCGCCAGGATGAGCCGATCGGCATTCACGCGCAGGTTGGTGTAGAACTCCCGCTCGTCTGGTTCCTCCGCGATTACTCCCTCGAGCGTGACGTGGCCGATCTCGTTGTAGGTCGCCAGGGAGTCCGCGTCGAAGTGGGGGAGGGATAGCAGCAGCCGACCGCCTCCCAGGGCCAGCGTGATGGCACAGGCGCAAAGGATGCGAGTGCGGCGGGAGCCACCCCAGCCGATGAGGCCGACGGCTCCGGCGAGGCCAAAGAGGAGCAGAATCTGCCAGGGGACAGGAAAGGTGCGGGCCAGCGCGATGCCGGCCATCCACGTGGAAGCCAGATAGACTAGAGTCATAATGCACCTCAGCAGGCAACGATGATGGTCCAGTGAGCCAGGTGCAGCTGGCTGAGCCTACTATAGCACAGATTTGCTGAGCGGGGTAGTGGAGAATCCCGTCAATTTGCCGTATGCTGCTCCGGCTTCTGGACCAATTGCCCCATCCCTTTTCCCGTTGCTTCCTTCGGTGTATAATCCTTGCCGTTGGGAAAGGGACTGCGTATTGGCTAGGCAGGA
>JASFWK010000008.1:0-43362 GCA_050049355.1 Anaerolineae bacterium
CTGAAGCCCCAACAGGCCAGAACTGTCTCATACATCGCTGGGATCTCAAGGTCGATAAGGCGCCCGCTGCGTACCGGTCCCACGCGCTCTGCATCCCGCCCCAAATAGACCGCGGTCCAGCGCGTGCCTCGGTCCCAGCCCTCGTTGTAGTGCTCAAATATCAGGTCGGCGCTGTTGATGCCCGCCTGAGGGCGCACGTACTGCGGGGGCCAATTGGAGAGCTTGATCGCCACCGGCACGCGGTCCAGCAGGCTGGGATCATCCACGCTCTCGCCGGTCAGTGGGTTGACATAGGGAGAGAGGGTAGGCGTGGGAGTGGGCGCAGGGGTCGAGGTAGGTGACAGGGATGTAGGGGTGATCTCAGGCTGGGGGGTCCGGGTCGGGGTTGAGGTCGCCTCAACGGCTGGTTGACCACACCTTACCAGTCCACCTACCAGCGCAGCCAGCATCATAAGCGCCGTCACGCCGCTCAACGCACGGAGTCGAATCACGTGCGGGTTCATCATTGACATCACCTTTCCCGGAGGACTTGGAGAACGGGCGGTATTATAACACAGACACAAGACGGGACAAGACACAAGCACAGACTTCCGAAGTGTGTGCACTTCGGAAGTCTGTGAAGAGTTCCTTGGGAGAAGTCCTGCCGCCCGCTACCTGTTCAGCCGCACCCACAGGACCGCAGCCGTCAGCGCGCCAACCATCATCAAGCCCACACCTGGGCAGATGCTATCCTCTGGTTCAATCTCGATCGGCCGCTCACTGGTCACCGGACCTGTCGAAGATTCTGGAGTATGAGTGGGCGGGACCTCCACCGGACCGGTTTCCTCGCTCACCACCTCGTATGCCGTCCCCTCAGCGACGAACAAGACGCGACTGCCCACGGCAAAGTACTCACCCCACTCCGGACGGGAGGCGAGCAGGTCGAAGTAGGCCTCGGAGCCAAAGCCTACCTGCACCGGCGCCATCATCTCAGGATCGAAAGTGGTATCGGTCCACACGCCCTCGCGCAGGATGAAGGTCTTGCCATGGGCGTGCCTGACAGCCCGCGCCGCCTCGACGGGCAGCATTCCATAGTTCGCCGCATCGGCTCCACGGAGGCGGGCCTCTTGCTCGGCCATCTCCACCGCCGGCGCACCCTGCGCGGGCGCGGTCGGCAACGCCCGGAACTCCTCAGCTGCCTCCTCCCGTCCACCCTCGGTCCACAGGTCCTCCTGGATCAGGAACGAGGTGTAGGGCGTAATGATACCATAGCGTGTGCTCAGTTCGATCACCGCATCCACCCACTCCTCCCGCTCGCCGTGGAGACGAATCTGGGTGAGCAGATACCCAATCTTGCGCGCAGCCCACAGGCGGGGGATGAACCTATCGCCCCCTTGACTGCGAAACGTTCCCTCGTAGACCAACTCTCGCTGCTCCCCCCCTACCTGGCCAGCGAGTGTGATTTGCACAGGCCCCTCGCCTCGATAGCGCCCAGCCAGGATCAACTGAGTGCCGGCAAAGAGATCCGGTAGGGGGTCAGGGTAGGTATCAGAGACCAGCACGTCGTCGAAGTCCAGTTCGATGTCAGTAAGCACGGGCGTTCTCATCTTGGCATAGAAAGCGGAGACTTCCTCGTCAATCCGCTCATGGGGGCGCACATAGCCGCTTGCCCCCCGATGCTGTTCAGCCAGGGTATCCAGCAGCGTGGTGTTAACGTCGTCCCCGACGCCGAATGGGAACAGCCGCACATTCTCGGGCGCAGTGGCCCTCACGTTGGACAGAATCTGCTCGATCTCGGTCACTCCCTCGGTGGGGAGACCGTCGGTGAGGAAGATAAGCACCGCGGGGCGCTGGGGATCGCTCTGCAGCAGTCCTTGACCTTCGGTCAAGGACGCCAGTGCCTCCAGAAGCGCTCGATTGATATCCGTTCCACCAACAGCGTTCAGTCGCTGCACCCAGGGGATGGCCTCCCTAGCCTCCGAAGCGGGACGGAGGTCCAGGGCATATCGGCTCAACCCGGTGGAGAATGCGATGATGTTGAAGCGATCCTGGGAATTGAGGTGCTCCAGCACATAAGTCAGCGCATCCTTCGCCTGTTCGATCTTCTCCCCCTCCATCGAGCCGGATGTGTCCAGGACCAAGACAACGTCCCTGGGAACCACCTCCGCATCCTCCGTCTCAACGGTCGGAGCGACCAGAAGCAAGAAGAAGCCATCGGCGGGTGGTTCTCGATAGGTGAGCAGATTCAGCCCCACATCCCCCGGGCTCACCGTATAGACCAGATCGAAATCCTGTTCGGGCAGGACGTCCATCTCTTCGTAGCCGACGGTCGCCTCGTAGTCCCCTTCTCGCTGGATGAAGACACGATCCTGGTGCGTTGGAGAGTAGAGCGCGCGGATGGGGTCAGGAGAGCGGATCTCGACGCGGATGGAGCATTCCTCTAGAGGACGGGCGGAGAAACGCTCGGTATTCAGAGGATAGGAGTACCGCACCAAGCCATTCTCCACCGGCAAGACCTGGGTGTATTCCAGCTGGATACGTCGCTCGCCGCCGGGCGGAATGGGGAAGATGCGAGCCTGGACGGCATCGCGGCCGACGTACTCCAGAAGCGCGGGGTCACGGCGGCGGCGGACGATATCTTCGTAGATAGCACGAGCCTCGTCGGCCTCCAGGATCTCCGCCTGGATGGGCTCTCCATCCACCCACATCGTGAAGTTGGAAACAGTGGCTCCCTCTGGGAGCGGGAAGACATAAGTTCCTTCTGCCTCCCACTCGTGTTCATTGACAAAGACCTGATCAACGCGGGTGGTCGCCACTTGGTCCTCGATGGTGACGGTGACTCGATGGTAACGGATGGTGAGCCAGATCGGTTCCGGCTCGGGGATGGGAGGGGGGTCGGGGATGATTATCCCGTCGGCCAGCGCGGGCACTGCCACCGCCAAGAGCGTCACAACAGTCATCGCGGCGGTTACCGTTAAGAAGCAGTATCTCCTCATCGCTTATCTCCTTCTCTGACCACTTGAACTGAGGTGGGACTCCACTTTTCTGACGTTGTGTGGGCGGCCAGTGTTCCGTCGAATAGAGACCGACGGCATGGGAGCGTTTTCTATGGCCAGAGAGCACGCTGACGCAGGATCTCCGAGGTCCTCAGGGGCCAGGACTCCCAATGGGTCGAATGGGACTGGAAGACACGTTGGTGTGTCAACGGATCGTGCTGGAATAGTTCGATCACTCTGCACTCATCAAGATTCACTATCTTTGCACTTTACCAATAGCTGACTAGCGGACACGGCCCACCCGAGGGATAATTGGCTGCGTCAACAAACCATATTCCCGGAGGTGAGCCGTGCCCAAGCCTATTGTATGCCTTTCCGACGCTCTGCGCCAGTTCCTGGAGAACTTTCGCCCCTGTTTCAGCCGGCGCCAGTGGAAGTACTTCGTCACCGTACTGCTGGGGCTGGTTGAATGTGAAGGGCGGAGCACCCTCAGGGGATGTCTGCGTTGCGTTGGAGAGAAGGTCAGTCTCTCTGGGCTCTCTCGCTTTCTGAGTCGCTGGCCTTGGGCTCCCGCCGAAGCAGCAATGGTCTGGCTGACCCGTTTCCGCTGGCAGATGGCGCCATTGGTCAGGGCTGACCACCTCCGTCAACAGGCTCAACGACGGAAGCGTCGAGGCCGTCCTCGGGCAACTGTGGTTACAGGTTTCCTGATACTCGATGATTCGGTCCACACCAAGCCCAAGGGACGGAAGATGGGAGGCTTGGGGCGCCATTACTCCGGCACCGAGAAACGAGTGGTACGAGGACATTGTCTCTTCACCGGCCTGTATGTGTTGCTGGGTCGTCGCTGCCCGTTGCTGCCGCGGCTCTATCGGCAGAAAGCAGTCTGTGAGAGAGAGGGAGTACCCTTTCAGAGCAAGATCGACATGGCCGTTGAGGAGATTGAGCAGTTCGAGCCGGTTGCTGGTACCCATACTCACGTGGTGGTCGACAGCTGGTATCACTGCACACGGGTGCGCAAGGCAGCCCAGAAACGGAACTGGGACTTCAGTGGAGGGTTGAAGAGCAATCGCAGGATGCGTATCATCGATCAAGATGGTAACCGTCAGTGGCTCAGTTTGGCTGAGTATGCGGCCACGCTGGAGCCAGAGGATTGGCAAGAGGCGACTTGGCCCTCCCAGCAAGGTGGCCACACGGTGTACGTGCATGCGGTACGCAGTTGGGTGCGGAAGTTGGGCCCCACCTTGGTGCTGATCACCCGTCTCAGCCTGGACCAACCGCTGAAGCAGGCTCGCTACTGGGGAAGCACTCTGGTGAATGCCGTCGCCCAGACTGTCATCGACATCCTGGCCATCCGCTGGGACATTGAGGTCTTCTTTGAAGACCTCAAGGATCTCCTGGGCAGCGACCATTACCAACTGATGAGTGCCAAAGCCATTGTCCGTTTCTGGACCCTGGCCTCCTGTTTGGCCTGCTTTCTTGATGAGCATCGCACCTATCTTCAAGAGGAGCGAGCCGGAGCCCACGTCACCCTGGGCGATGCTTGTCGTGACATCCGGGCTGAACATCAACACAACTTCCTGTTATGGCTGGAGGAACACTTCCGTTCCGGCGCGAAAGCCACACAGGTCTACGATCGCTTGCGCGCCTGACTAATCACGAAGTGCAAAGATAGTAAAGATTGTTGGTGTTGTAATTTGCTGCGAAATGCTGTATAATCAGATAGAAGATCTTCGGTCTGCTCACTCCTCGGGAGAAGGAGGTGCGAGATGAAAAGAGCAGTCCTCATTCTGGCGATAACCCTGCTATTAGCTCTGGTTATTTCGCCTACGGTCAGCGCAGCGCCGCCGGAGTGGACCATCCTGGGCTACCACACCGTCAGGTCGGGGGAGACCCTGTTCTGCATTGCCCGTGCCTACGGCGTTGATCCGTGGGCAATTGCGACCGAGAATGGCATAATCAACCCCAACCTCATTCACCCCGGCGCCGTCCTCGCCATCCCTGCCGTCTACGTTGCCCTCCCCGCGGGGCCTGTCTGCGTTCGCCAGTTCAGCGTTCAGCCATCGTACTGCACCTGCGCCACGTACTACACGATCATCAGTGGGGACACCCTCACTCGAATTTCCCTCACTTTCGGCGTGAATATGTGGCGCATCGCCGAGTGCAACGGTATCTTCAACCTCAACTACATCCGAGCCGGCGATACCCTGTGCATCCCAGATCCGTGAACTAGCTGTCGCTTCAATCATTCCCCACCCGGCCGCACGTCTCCGTGCGGCCGGGTTCATTTGCTGGGCAAAGTCCAGGCGCTCAGCCGAGCACGGGCTGAGTGCAGAGCCTGAAACACAGAAGATCATCCGCTTCGCTTGGGAAGCCTAGGGCAGACAGCAAGGATCGGATGCCTTCCCAGGAAGTGGACGCCGAGCAGATGTTCCTCTATGACACTGCAGCGTGACGCCCCCTGGTCAGACCATTGATTTCCACTGGAGGCTCATAGACTGGTATCCAGGAGACGATGTGCCATCCCAAGACTTGGGTTTGGCCCGCTCCTCCAAAGGATACCATTCCGCCAAAGGCGCGCTGTAGTACTAACCTCCCATCTGGTACTATTTTCTCATTGAGTCTGTGGTGGGCTTCTGTTACAATGGCCCCGACTCTGAACTGGACCAACTTGGTGGTCGGTCGAGGAAGACACCAGCGAGTATGCGGATAACCAAGTTGGTCTTTGAGTGATCTTCCTGGGGGATTGGGCAGCGCATAGTATGGCAGGATGTACGTGCAAAAGGTGTCTTACGGCTCATGACGTGAACAGCTGCCTCTGCCCAAGCGCCGCACTAAGCGGTTCTGGAGACGGGATTCCGCTGGAGAAGTTGACAGTCCACACAGTCGCCGTGCCTCTGGCTTCAAGATCACAGGGAGGTAAGCCACATCATCTCGCACGCTAGCTTGAGGGTGCGTCTGCTCGCTATACTACCGTTGGGTCTTGCCCTGGCGTTACTCTGTCTGGCACTCCTGCCATTGGCCGAAAGCGTGGGGCTGGCGCCAGCGGCACCCGTGCAAGCCTCCGGGCTCCCAGCGCCCACAGGCGTCTACACGACCTATCTACCGCTGGTGCTTCGGAGCTTCGCCAATGAGCTATTCCCCAATGATCCTCACTTCGACGACGAATGGGGACTGGAGGCAGTGGAGGCCCCCAGAGCTTGGAGCCTTACCTGTGGCTACTCCTCCGTCACACTTGCTGTCTTGGATACAGGCACCGACCTGGATCACCCAGATCTTGTGGACAAAGTACGAACCGACCTAGATTACGACTTCGTGAATGACGACAACGTGGCCGATGATGATGCGGGCCATGGCACCCACGTCTCCGGCATCGCCGCGGCGGCAACGAACAACGAGAGAGGAGTAGCCGGGTTGGGCTGGGAGACGACGCTCCTGCCCATTAAGGTGTTGGATGACACTGGTTACGGCAACACTGAAGACCTGGCCGACGCCATCCGCTACGCCGCCGATAACGGCGCAGACGTCATCAACATGAGCCTGGGAGGAGAAGGAATCTCTTGCTCTGCCGAAGGCCTATGGTACATGCGAGAGGCTATCAGCTATGCTTATGAACAGGGAGTGGTACTGATAGCGGCGGCCGGAAACACAGGAACGAACACAGACATCTTCCCCGCCAACTGCGAGCACGTCTTGGGCGTGGCTGCAACCTCCTCCAGTGGATCGAGGGCCACTTACTCCACCTACGGGGACCATGTCAGCGTCGCGGCGCCAGGATCATACATCTACAGCACAGGCTGGGCGGGCGAGGCCTACTGTTCCAGCGGATACTGCTACAAGAGCGGCACCTCGATGGCCACGCCCCACGTGGCCGGCCTGGCTGCTCTCCTCAGCGCCCACTACCCAGACTATACGCCAGACCAGATCGCCTCCGCCATCCTGGATAACGCCGAGGACAGGGGAGCTGAGGGATGGGATCCGTACTATGGCTGCGGCACCATCAATGCCTACCAAGCACTATCTGAAGGCGCTCATGGTTCCTACCCGGCGTGCCTTGGCACACGAACCTGGGCGGCGGACCCCACTGAAGAGACGCAGATGACGGCAGGCTTCGTGGCTGGCGAGATCATCGTTTCCTTCCAGCCGGGGGTTCGTGCAGAGCAGATGACCCTCCGGTATGGGACAAGCGCGGAATTTCTCTCCTCCCTCAATGTCTGGCGTCTGCACGTCCGTCCGGGGCAGGAGCAGGCTATCCTGGCCCGCCTCCAGGCTGACCCGGCGGTGGCGCGCGCGGCCCTCAACTACGAGGTCACGGGCTGGTAGCATCCCGCCGCTCCGCATCCTGGTCACAACTTCGCACCTGCCATCCTCACCTGACCTACTAGCGATAACCCATATCTCACCGCCGAGACGTGGAGAGAGGAAAAGTTCCAACTCTGCGCCTCTGGGGTGGACAGACGTCCGGGCCAATTGCTCGTTGCGTGGACGTGACTTGGGATTCACCAGCCCACCTACATTTGACCAGATCACGCTTTTCATATATCATGCCTAGGGAAGGCGGTCCTGGCGTTCCCCGGACCGCCTCTTCATTTGCCAATGACGTGGAGGTGTGAGATGCCAGCGATCATCGTGGTGGGCGCACAATGGGGAGACGAAGGAAAAGGACGGGTGGTGGACAACGTGGCGGCCGGCGTCGATCTGGTGGCCCGTTTCAACGGTGGCGACAACGCCGGCCACACCGTCGTGGCCGAGGGGCACAAACTACAACTCCACCTGGTCCCCTCAGGGATCCTCTATCGCCACACGACCTGTCTGATCGCAGGAGGGGTGGTTGTGAATCCGACGCAGCTGATCGCAGAACTGGAGGAGCTCGCAGAATTAGGCATTGACGTTGGCCCCAGACGAGTCAAGCTGGCTGCCGCTGCTCACATCATCCTTCCCAGCCATCGCGCCCTCGACGGAGGGCAGGAGACGGCGAGGGGAGAGACAGCTATCGGAACCACGCGTCGTGGCATCGGCCCCGTCTACGCTGATAAGGCATCCAGAACAGGCCTCCGGGCTATGGATATGGGCGAACCAGAGGTCTTCGCGGACCGCGTGAAGGAGGCGGTGCGGGTTCACAATCGGATGCTTCAAGACCAGTACGGGCTTGAGCCTCTTGACGCCGAGAAGGTGGCAGGTGACTACTGCGCCCACGCTCAGCGCCTGAAGGAACACCTAGTGGACGGCTCGGCCCTCGTGGCGGAGACACTGGCAGCAGAGCAGACCATTCTCTGCGAGGGAGCCCAGGGGACCCTCCTCGATTTGGATCATGGCACATACCCCTACGTGACGAGTTCCTCAACGGTCGCCGGCGGCGCACTGACCGGCTTGGGTTTCGGGCCTCGAGAGGTCAGTCGAGTGATCGGCGTCGCCAAGGCCTACACCACACGCGTCGGCGCTGGTCCCTTCCCCACCGAACTCCAGGATGAGGTGGGCGAGCGCGTCCGGGAAGTCGGTAGGGAGTACGGCACTACGACCGGCCGGCCTCGCCGCTGCGGCTGGCTCGACCTGAACATCCTCCGCTACGCAGTCGAGATCAATGGGCTGACCGAGTTGGCACTGACGAAGCTGGACGTGCTCACTGGCATCGATCCACTGCGCGTGGCTGTGGCGTATGAGCGAGAGGGGGAGCGAACGACACGTTTCCCGGCTCAGTTTGGGATTGAGGAGCTGGCCCGCTGGGAGCCGGTGTACGAGGAACTAGCCGGGTGGACCGAGGATCTTGGAGAAGCACGGCTCAGGGAGGATCTACCCCACGAGGCGCGGGACTACCTCGCCCTCGTCGAGGGGACGGTTGGCGTGCCCACCACCCTGATCAGCGTCGGGCCAGATCGGGAGCAGGCAATCTACTCAGCGTAGGGTCAACCGCGAGTCTGTCTCGCAGTACCGAGCGCCGTCTCCCACAGAGATCCGGCGACGCGCTCTGCCGCCTCCGGACGGGCCAACCGTCGAGCCCTTTTCCGCATCTGCGCCCGCGCACTTGGGTCGCCCAATAGTCGGACGACCGCCGCAGCTGCCCGGCGGGGGTCCGGTCTCCACATCCCTGCCCCCGTCTGCACCACCAACTGCACGTTGGGGGTCTCCTGGGCAGGGATCGCACCCCAGAGCACCAGCGGCACTCCCACCACCAGCGCCTCGGCAATAGTGTTCGGGCCAGCCTTGGTGACCAGCAGGTCCGCCGCCCGCATCCACCGGTGCACGTCGTGTGTGAACCCCTTAACGCTCACCAAACCCGGCCAAGCAGCCTCTACGAGTCGTGCACGCAGTCGCTCGTTGCGGCCGACCAGCACGGCGATCTGAGCCTCCCCTGCGACCGCCGCTCGGCTGAGCAGGTTGGACAAGGACCGCACCACCTGATCCAGCCGCGCGAACCCCACCCCGCCGGCCATCACCAGCACCAGCGGCCGAACCGGATCCAATCCCAGTCGGCTGCGGATCGTCCGTGGATCCTCCGCCGCCATCCTAACGAATCCCCGGGCCACCGGAAGACCTGTCACCTCCACCCGATCTGGGTTCACGCCATGGCGAATCAGCCCTCGCCGGGCTGCTTTCGTCGCCACCAAGTAGCGCCAGACACCGGAGTTGACCCAGAGAGCGTGCATCACCATCAGGTCGGTTCCCACGCCGACCAAAGAAGGAGGGGAGGACAGCTGCGACAGCGCTCTAGCAATGGGAGAGACTAGCCCCGCGTGGAAGACAGCAACCACGTCGGCGGGGTGCTCTTTCAAGAGACGCTCTGTTGCCCTGGAGATCCGCAACCAGCAGAGGTGCGAGAGGATTTGGGCGCGCCGACGCCCGTCCAAGAGGCGAAACGCCAGCCCGTAGATCCGACCGCCGTCCCAAAGCATCTCCCTGTACCAATCCGGCAGTCGGCAGAAAGGCCAGGGAGCGTAGGCAGCAAACGCGTCCAGCAGCTCAACCTGCGCTCTGCCTTCCCGGCTCACCAGGGCCGTGGCTACGGCTTCGGCCGCTCGTTGGTGTCCTCCGCCAGTCTTGGAGTGAAGAAAGAGGAAGCGGGTCGCCTGATCGGTCCTTTCCCCCTCATCAGGCATTACCCACCTCACCAAGCCGACCCAGTACCCGCTTCAAACGTCTTTCGAAGCGGGAGCGAGGTATCATCACCCGACGTCCGCAGGTCAGGCAGCGAATACCGATGTCGGCACCTACCCGCGTCACCACCCATCGGGTACCGCCGCAAGGATGCGGCTTACGCATCTGGACCACGTCATCAACGCGAATAATCAGCATCAGCTCGAAGCCCAGGAATTCGAGTCAGAAGCCCCGATTGCCCGGCCGCCGGTCCCTAGCGCTACTACCTCAGTTGGCCAGCCAGGGCACCTTGAGTCTGTCAGGAAGTATCCAGAGAACGTCATCCCTCGATTCGCTCGCGATGGTCAATCAAGAGGCAAATCGGTCGTCAGGCCCCCAGCGTCGTCGGAGGTGAGATCATACTACCAGCCGCCCCAGCGGACGAAACCACCCAGCAGGGTCAGTCCGATCGCCAGAGCGACCAGAGCGATCCCGGTCAGCCATCGGATGGGAGACCGGCGATCCACCACCTGCGGCGGACCCAAGAGATCGGGCTGAGC
Source organism: Anaerolineae bacterium (assembly GCA_050049355.1). Classification (GTDB taxonomy): domain Bacteria; phylum Chloroflexota; class Anaerolineae; order B4-G1; family DUEL01; genus JASFWK01. Next base: position 10,607 of record JASFWK010000008.1, read on the forward strand.
CACCTCGTAGCGAGGAGCCAGGAACCAGCCCAGAGCCAACCCTGCCAGCAATCCGCCAATGTGAGCCCAGTTATCCACTGCCGGGACCATGAAACCGTACAGCAGGTTATAGCCTATGACGCCGAGCACATTGGCGAGGCGGGCTCTGCCGGCAGCAATCCGATCTCGGTAGCGATAGAGGTAGGTTCCCACAACGCCGATAAGGCCGAAGATCGCCCCTGATGCTCCCACAGAGGGCGAGGGACTGAACAGGAAGCTGAGCGCGCTACCAGCCAGCCCGCTCAAGAAGTATATCAGAGGAAACCTGAGCCAACCGTACGGCCGCTCCACCCGTGGACCGAAGGCCAGCAGCGCGTAACTGTTGAAGGCGATATGAAGCAGGTCCACGTGCAAGAAGATGGAGGTCCCCAGCCGCCACACCTCCCCCGCGACGATGGCTTGGTTGATCTTCGCCCCCATCGAGAGAACAAGCTCTCTCCCAAGGATCCAAGTGGAGGCGAAGACCAGCACGTTGACAGCTAGAATGACGTAGGTCCATAGAGGATTGGACTGAGGTACCCGCAGCCGGACCGCAGCGGGCTGCGGGCGGAGAACCGAGGGGGAGGAATCGTCGTTAGAACCAGGTCTCATAGCTGCACGACCCTCGGATCCACGCGACAGTGCTCTGCCTCAATGATCGCCGCCACCTGTTCCACCGCCCGGTCGAGCTCGCACTCGCGGTTGGCCACCACGTAATCGAACTCTTCCATACGCTCTATTTCCTCACGGGCCTTGCTGAGTCGGAGGGTGAGCTGTTCGGGCGAATCAGTGCCTCGCCGCCGCAGCCGACCCTCTAACTCTTCCTCCGACGCTATCAAGAAGATCAGAAGCGCCTCCGGCACGATGCGGCGGACCGTCGCTGCGCCCTGCACATCTACGCGCATGATGACATCTTTCCCAGAATTCAGAGCCTTCCGTACTTGCTGCTTGGGAATGCCCTTGTGCTGACCGTAGACGGTGGCGTGCTCAAGCAGCTCCCCCTCCCGCTTCATGCGCAAGAACTCCTCAGTGGAGAGGAAGAAGTAGTCCTCACCGTGAACCTCGCCAAGCCGCGGAGCGCGATCAGTGGCCGTGACGACGAAGTGGAGCGGATATCCCAATTCCTTCATCCGCTGCAGTAGTGAATCTTTGCCCACGCCAGCCGGACCCGAGACGACGATCAGTAAGGGCGGGGGCTCGATGGAAGCGTACAGGTTGCGTTCCTCCACAGGCTACTCCTACTTGCGATACGTTGACAAACTGGTATACTGGTACACCAACGACAGAATGAGCAAACTAACACACAGCAATGACGCATCAGTGTCCAGCGGCTCTGACCGCCTCTGCGCCATTGTCAAGAGGGGATCGATTCTCCAGGTCCCCAACCCTTACGGCAATACACCACAAACGGAGGATACCGTGCCGATCTATGAGTATCTCTGCCAAGGTTGCCGACGCCGTGTTTCGATTCTGTGGCGCAGCTTCTCGGAGGCGGAGACAGGAGAGCCGGTCTGCCCTAACTGCGGCGGGACCACCCTTACCCAACTCATCTCTCGAGTGCGGGCAATTCGCTCCGAGGAAAGCCACCTTGAGGATCTAGCCGATCCCTCGTTCCTCTCTGACTTCGACGAAAACGACCCCCGCTCCATGGCGCGCATGATGCGCCGAATGGCCGATGAGGTGGGAGAGGATCTAGGTCCAGAGTTCGACGAGGTAGTGGGCCGACTGGAGGCCGGCGAGAGTCCCGAAGAGATCGAAGAGGCGATACCGGACCTGATGGGCGAGGGCGGTGAGGATCTCGGCGGCGGGATGGACATCCCATAGAACACGAAGCGCAAGACACACCCAGACAACTGCAAGGTTCAAAGCTGCACGCACTTCACGCGTGGCTTCCTGCGTCGTTCAGCCTCGCCTCCACCAGCACCCTTGTCTCGGCTTGCACCTCCTCCACTGAGCGAGCAGCATCGACAATCACCCACCGCTCCGGTTCAAGGTTGGCCAGTTCCAGGTAGCCGGCCCGCACCCGGCGGTGAAATGCGATCGCCTCTTGATCCATCCTGTTCCACTCCTCTCCACCTGACAGCCGCCGCTGAAGGCCCTGCCCCGGCTTAATGTCCAAGTAGAGAGTCAGGTCTGGCACTAGCCCGCCAGTGGCCCGGCGGGTGATCTCCCTTAGTGGCTGCAGATCCAACCCCCTGCCGCACCCCTGGTAGGCAAGGGTGCTGTCGGCGTACCGATCGCAAACCACCACCTTTCCCGCCACCAGCGCCGGCCGGATGACCTGAGCCACCAATTGAGCCCGGGAGGCGGAATAGAGGAACACCTCGGCCCAGGAGTACATATCAGTGTTGGCCGGGTTGTGGAGGACCTCCCGGATCTGATCGCCGATAGGGGTCCCCCCCGGCTCGCGAGTCAGAACCACCACGAACCCCTCCTGGCGAAGGTGGCTGGCGAGGAGTTGAGCCTGGGTGGTCTTGCCGCTGCCCTCGGGTCCCTCAAAGGTGATGAACACTCCGGCTACTCCTCCCGGCGGATGCGCACCCTTCGGTTGGGTTCCTTCCCCACCGAATAGGAGTCCAGGTCAGCGGCACGTGTCAGCTCATGCTGACGGCGGCGGATGTAAGCGTTCTGGGGAGAAAGCTCCACCTCCGGCACCCCTCCCCGCACCTGCCGGATCGCATCCTCCGCTTCGCGCAGCGCTTGGTGCAGCGAGTCGGACGACTGCCTCTCCACATCGAATAGATCACCCAGGCAAGCTTCCATCTGAGCCACGGTGTTGGCCCGCAGGACGTAGATAGGCAGGCCGCGCTGTTCCGCGTCCGTGATAACGCGGGATCGTTTGCGGTAGAACCTCTTGGTGGTGATCAGCACCTCGGCCTCCTCCGGATCCTTCGTCAAGTGGACGGGCACGTGCATGCGCTTTGAGGCCTGCTTGAGGCGGTCGCGGGCGACGCCGTAGGGAAACACCTGCACAGGCTCCCGACTTCTCCGCGTGGCGGGCGCAGGAGCAGCACGAGAGACCTCAGGGCGCTTCCTCTCCCGCTCCCCCAAAGAGAGCGGGACAGCCTTCTCAATGTGGATCTCCCCTTCCTCATCGCGGTAGCGCAGTTCAGCTTCCAGTGGCCTGCCTCGGAGCATCGCGTCCACCGACTCGGCGACGCTGTGGTGGATGAGGAGCCTCTGGCGCTCCTGGATCTCTATCAGCACATCGAAGGTGGGGGGCGCACGCCGCTCCAGGATCGTCTTCTGAGTCCCACGGCGGCGGGCCTCCTCGTCGGAGAGAGTCACGCTCTCGACACCGCCCACCAGATCGGAGAGGGTGGGGTTGAGAACGAGGTTATCCAGGGTGTTACCATGGGCGGTGGCGATCAGCTGCACCCCCCGCTCGGCTATGGTCCGCGCCGCCAACGCCTCCAGTTCCCGTCCGATCTCGTCGATGATGATGACCTCAGGGTTATGGTTCTCCACCGCCTCGATCATCACCTCATGCTGCAGAGAGGGCGCCTCCACCTGCATCCGGCGGGCACGGCCGACTGCTGGGTGGGGGATGTCACCGTCGCCGCCGATCTCGTTGGACGTATCCACGACGACCACCCGCTTCTTCTCCGCCAGGACCCGCGCCGCCTCCCGCAGCATCGTCGTCTTGCCCACCCCGGGCCGCCCCAAGAGGAGGATACTCTTGCCGCTCTCGACGATATCCTGGATAATGGCAGTGGTGCCATAGACAGCACGGCCTACCCGGCAGGTGAGGCCGACGACATCCCCTTTGCGGTTCCGGATGGCAGCGATGCGGTGGAGGGTACGGGCAATGCCGGCGCGGTTATCGGCATCGAACTCACCCACACGGCCCAGGACGTGATGAATCTCATCACGCTCGACCTCTGTATCCCGCAGCACCACCTCTTTATCCGTGTAACGGGCCGTGGGCACGCGCCCCAGGTCGAGAATCACCTCTAGCAGTTCGTCCCGCCGATTAACGTGCCGCACAGCAGCACGAATGTCCTCCGGCAGGACGGATAGCATAGCATCAAGATCGTCTGTGATATGGTTGTAGTAGCTCATTTATCACAACAACAGTCAGATCCCTCTCCAGAATTTGGCACAAATGGCATGTTCATCCAAGCCAAAGAACCACAACTGCATACGGCTGTTCCCAAGATCGTGGCCCGCGGGCAACTAGCGGATCTGTCCCATCCGTGTGCTGTCACAAGGATGGACGGCCTGCAGCCGAGCATTCAGGACGCCAGCTGGGTCAGGAAGAAACGATGGAACCGATCATCCTCCGTCAACTCGGGATGAAATGCGGTCGCCAGCAGGTTCGCCTGCCGGACGGCTACAACACTCCCGTCGTCCAACTGCGCCAGAATCTCCCCCGCCTCTCCCACACGCTCAATGAGCGGCGCGCGGATGAAGATGGCGTGGTAGGGCAGCTCCCCCAGCGCAGGCACCTCCAGATCGACCTCGAAGCTGTCCACCTGACGACCGAAGGCGTTGCGGCGCACGACGACATCCATCAACTTCAGCAGAGGCTGGCCGCGCACCGCATCCACTACCTCTTCCGCCATCAAGATCATCCCCGCGCAGGTCCCCCACAGGGGCCGTCCGGACCGGGCGAAGGTGCGGATGGGCTCCAGCAACCCCCAACGCTCAGCCACCTGACCGATTGTAGTGGACTCTCCGCCAGGGATGATCAAGCCATCAAGCCCCTCCAGGTGCCGGGGCAGCCGCACCTCCACCGATTCCACGCCGATTTGGTTCAGCACCTTCTCATGTTCAATGAAGGCGCCTTGAAGCGCCAGTACCCCGACTCTCATCAAACGAGCCTCAGCCGCATCTCTCGCTATCCACAGAACCCGCTTCTCTGCAAAGTGGCCGTCCCATCTCCCTCGCGCGCAGTTCGACTTACCGGGGATCCTGTTCCGTCAGCCACTTCAGCACAGCCTGCGTCACTCGGCGAGCGATGCCCCGGCAGCGATAGCGAGAAGCGGTGACTAGGCTCTATGACGGACGCGACCCGACAGATTCCCTGGCGCAGACGGGTGATGATCAATCACCGCGCCGGGTCAGCAACGTCCGCGACCGTGGGTCGCCGGATTATGACCTCAACGCCTACCATCCCCGCCTCGCGAGCCGCTCCGCCTCAGGAATCTCACTGATATTGATGCCGACCATCGGTTCGCCCAGGTTTCGGCTGACCTCGGCCAGGATCTCGGGATCGTCGTAGTGGGTGACCGCCTGGACGATAGCATGGGCACGCCTGGCGGGATCGCCGCTCTTGAAGATACCACTCCCCACGAAGACCCCGTCCACCCCCAGCTGCATCATCAGCGCGGCATCGGCCGGAGTGGCGACGCCACCGGCAGCGAAGTTGACCACCGGCAGGCGGCCCAGCTCAGCCGTCTCCTTCACCAAGTCATAGGGAGCGCCGATCTCCTTAGCGTAGGCCATCAGTTCCTCAGGGGCCATCGTCGTCAGGCGGCGGATCTCTCCCAGTACCGACCGAGCGTGGCGTACCGCCTCGACGACGTTGCCCGTGCCGGCCTCTCCCTTGGTGCGGATCATCGCCGCCCCCTCACCGATGCGCCGCAGTGCCTCACCAAGGTTGCGGCAGCCACAGACGAAGGGAACCTTGAACTTTCGCTTGTCAACGTGGTGTTCCTCGTCGGCGGGAGTCAGAACCTCGCTCTCGTCAATGTAGTCCACTCCCAGCGACTCCAGGATTTGCGCCTCGACGAAATGACCGATGCGGCACTTGGCCATCACCGGGATCGATACTGCGTCGATAATGTCTATGATTTTCTCAGGATCGGCCATGCGAGCGACGCCGCCGTGGGCGCGGATGTCCGCCGGGACCCGCTCCAGAGCCATCACCGCGCAGGCGCCCCCCTCCTCAGCGATGCGGGCCTGCTCAGCGTTGATCACGTCCATAATCACGCCACCTTTAAGCATCTGCGCCAGTCCGCGCTTGACCTTATCGGTGCCGACTTCCTTCTCCATCTTTCCCTTCAACCTCCTCACAAATCCTCTCCATCTCTCGGATAGGACCTGTCACTCCAATTTCCTATTCTACCGCTGTTTGCCCGAACCGTCAAAGAGATCGCCCCCTCGGCGGCTCTCAGGCGACACACTACACAAGAGACTTATATGCTATCCACCTCCTCTCCATACCGTCACACGATCGGGCTGGCAGCCACTCGCTTGCCCGACTCGTCCGCTGGCCTGCGCAGCTGCCCCAAAGCACTGGCTATGGTCGTGATGCCCCGTTCAATGGCCTCCCGGTCTGGCATGCTGAAGTTGAGCCGGCAGACGCTGCGGGGGCCATCGCCGGGATACATCAGTGAACCGGGCAAGAAGACAACGCCACGTTGACCTGTCTCGGCCAGCAGGTCATGGGCATCGATCTGCTCAGGCAGGCGCAGCCAGAGAAAGATCCCTCCCGCCGGCACCGTCCAGCGCAGATCGAGCGTTCGCTGGCGCTGAAGCGCTGCATCCATGACCTGGCACTTGGCAGCATAGGTGGCGCGCGCCAGGGCAATCTGCTCCTCCAGCCACCCCCTTCGCGCGAACTCGACCACCAGATGCTGACCAACCGTGTTCGGCAGCAGATCCGTGGCCTGGTTCAGCAGAGTGACCTGCTCGACAACCGGGCGGGAGGCCGCCAACCAGCCCACCCGCAGGCCCGGGGCCAGATTCTTGGAGAACGTGCTCAGGTAGAGAACGTGGCCGTGGCGGTCGAGGGCCTTGAGCGGAGGGGGAGGCGGCTCGCGGAAGTAGAGATCGCCAAAGGGATCGTCCTCCACGATGGGAACCTGGTACTGCTGGGCCAGAGCCAGGAGACGCTCTCGCCGTTCCAGGCTCATTGTTGCGCCAGTGGGGTTCTGATATGTAGGCACGGTGTAGATGAACCGAGGACGGTAGCGAGCAAGCAGGAATTCCGCCCGCTCAACGCTCATTCCATCCTTATCCACCGGCACGCCAATGAGGCGCACGCCCCAGGCTTGAAAGGACTGCAGCGCACCGAAGTACGTGGGAGTCTCCACAAGCACCGTGTCACCCGGCTCAGCCAACAGGCGAACCAAGAGGTCCAGCCCGTGCTGAGAGCCGTTTACCACAGCTATTCCCTCCGGGATCACCGTCACCTCACGCTCGCGCATGCGTGCCGCAATCACCTCATGCAGCTCCAGCGTTCCCTGCACCGGGCACACTCCCACGGCAGCCACCCCCAACCGGCCAAGGACCGCATCCCAAGCTTGTTGGAGTCTCTCCTGCGAGATCAGCGCCGGGTCGGGCAAGCCGAGGGCCAAGGAGACAACATCCGGGCGCGTGCTGAGGCGACGCAACGTGAGCAACTCTGAGGCCCGGGCGTGGCGGGCGAGACGACGGCCCAGGCCGCTGAAGTGCACTGGCCAGGAGATAGGCTGCGCCTCCGCATGCGCGCCTCGGTCGACGACCGTGGTACCTCGACCCACGTGGCTATCCACCAACCCCTCGGCCTCGAGTTCATCGTAGGCATTCACCACCGTCGTCCTGGAGACTCCCAGCAGGCGGGCCAGTGTTCGCTGCGCTGGCAGTCGCTCGCCAGCCGGAAGGTGGCCACGCAAGATCCGCTCCCGCAGTTGGTTTCGGATCTGCAGATACATCGGCGTTTTGCTCTCTGAATCCAGCTGCAGATGCATGCCATCCCTCCTCAAATGGCCTGATCCAATTACATTATACAGGCCTCCAGAGGGGCTGTAAAGGGCCAATTGGACCAGTGCAAGCCAGTCCAATCGGGCCAGCAATCGCTTGAGCCAGGGACTCGCGTGCGGTCAGCTCGATGCTTATGCCCTCGCCTCCTCCAGCCTGTCCTTCTTCCTGCCTGAGCGCAAGTGCCGCCAGGGAGATGGCGCGTGGACGGTGCGTGCCCTGCCAACCGACGCTGGCCACCCGCCTCCTGTGTCAAACCCAGGGAGAAGAGGGGCAAGGGAGGTACGGGCACTTGACAAGGTGCCACCCTTGCTGTATACTATACCCTAGTAGTGTATATGACGGGCGGAGGAGACAGATGCCAGTTTACGAATACCGTTGCTCGAAATGCGGCGAGCAATTCGATAAGCTCGTCCGCTCCCTTTCGACCCAGCAGAACGTGGAGTGTCCTCACTGCGGAAGCGAGGACCTAAAGAAGGTGATCTCCCTCTTTGGCGTGGGTGGTACGACCACGTCGGCGCGGGACGCCTCGTGCTCCACGGGATCGGTCTGAGGGGTTTCGTAGAGGGCCGTGAGCCCTCGAAGGACAAGAATGATGATGGCGATTCAGGATCCAGAGGTGAAAGCAGACCTGCTGCGTCGTCTGCGGCGGATAGAAGGTCAAGCCCGTGGGGTCGCCCGGATGATCGATGAGGGGCGAGATTGTCAGGAGGTGCTGCAACAGCTGGCCGCCATTCGCGCGGCCGCCCAGCGTGCTAGCCTGCAGCTGATGCGGTCCTTCGCCATCGAATGTATCCAAACCTCCGAAAGTCCCCCTGAGGAGGTGGTGGAGACACTGATCAAGACACTCTCCCGCGGCTCCTAGCGGCCGCAGGAGTTCTATTCCGATATCGATTCAGGAGGTCAACGAAATGCCAATTCTGAACGAACAGGTTCGCAAGGAAGCCAAGCGTCTGCTTGATGAGATACCCAATCCAATCCGGCTGGTGATGTTCACCCAGGAGTTCGAGTGCGAATACTGCGCCGAGACCCGCCAGTTGGTTGAGGAGATTGGAGAACTGTCCGAGCAGGTTGAGGTCGAGGTGTACGATTTCGCCGAGGACAAGGATAAGGCTGAAGATATGGGGATCGACAAGATCCCAGCCATCGCCATCATCGGCGCGGAAGACTACGGCGTACGCTTCTACGGCATTCCCACGGGCTATGAGTTTAGCTCCTTGATGCAGGCTATGCAGAGTGTGGCAGCAGGGGAGCCAGAACTGAGCGAAGAGACAAAGAAGGCACTGGCAGAGTTGGAAGAGCCAGTCCACATACAGGTCTTCGTCACCCCTACCTGCCCCTACTGCCCTCAGTCGGTGGTGCTGGGGCACCAGATGGCCATCGCCAGCCCGATGGTAGGAGCGGACATGGTGGAGGCGACGGAGTTCCCAGAGCTAGCGGTTGAGTATCAGGTGATGGGTGTGCCGCGCACGGTAATCAACGAGACAATCCACATTGAGGGTGCGGCGCCAGAGGCGAGGGTCTTGGCGAAACTCCAGGAGGCACTGACGGGTGCGGAGGAGTGACCGTGACGCCGACAGTAGAACCGGAGTCTGAAGAGAGCACCGGGGATGAATTCCCTCTATACAATGTCATTATCATCGGTGCAGGGCCAGCCGGGCTGACGGCCGCAATCTACGCCGCCCGCGCCCGGCTCAGCACCCTGGTACTGGCAGGCTCCCTCCCTGGCGGACAGCCCATAAATACAGACGTGGTGGAGAACTTCCCCGGCTTCCCCGACGAGATCAAAGGAGCAGAGCTCGCACAACGCTTCCAGAACCAAGCTGAGCATTTCGGCGCCCAGATCGCGATGGAGTCTGCTACCGAGGTCGAGCTCTCCGCCCCACCCTTTACCATTCGCACGGACACGGGCGGATACAAGGCCCAGGCGGTGATTATCGCCACTGGGGCCATCCCGCGCCGCTTGGGAGTACCCGGTGAGGAGGAATTTCTGGGACGCGGAGTGTCCACCTGCGCTGTGTGCGATGGGTTCTTCTACCAAGAAAAGCGTGTCGCGGTGGTTGGTGGAGGCGACAGTGCCATTGTCGAAGCCATCTACCTGACCAAGTTCGCCCGCGAGGTTGTGGTCATCCACCGGCGCGATCAACTGCGAGCGACGAAGATCTACCAGGAGCAAATCTCTGCAAACCCGAAGATCCGGCTCGAGTGGGATTCCGTGGTGAAGGAGATCGTGGGGGATCAAACCGTGACAGGGGTGCGGGTGCGCAACGTGAAGACCGACGAAACCAAAGTAATCAAGGTCGATGGCGTTTTCGTCTACATCGGTGTGGACCCGCAGACAGAGATGTTCGCCGGTCAGCTAGAGCGGGACGAGCAGGGCTACATTGTCTCCGACCGTCGGCAGCACACCAGCGTACCGGGGGTCTTCGTGGCCGGCGATGTGCAGGACCCTCGCTACCGCCAATTGGTGGTCGCCGCCGGCACTGGCGCCATCGCGGCAATGGAGGCGGAGTGGTTCCTGGGTGAGTAGTCCAAAGCAGAGGGCCAAATGAGCATGAGTCTTCTTCCTGGCGAGTCGGAAGCCTACGATGTCATTGTCATCGGCGGCGGACCGGCGGGAGCCACAGCGGCGCTGTACGCGGCGCGTGCTGGGCTCCGCACGCTGGTGGTGGACAAAGGACTGACCGCCGGCGCCCTGGGTATGGCTGCCAAGATCGCCAACTACCCCGGCATCTCCGGTCCAATCAGCGGCGCAGACCTGGCGCGCCGCATCCGCGATCAGGCCGCGTCTTTCGGCGCGGAGTTCGTCAAAGATAGGGTTCTGCGTGCAGACCTGCAGGGCGAGTCCAGGCAGGTCTGGAGCGGCGAAGGAATGCACCAGGGTCGAACGGTGATCATCGCTACGGGCGCAATGGGGAGAACGAAGCAGCTCCCTGGTGAGAAGCGCCTACTGGGACGAGGCGTCAGTCACTGTGCCACCTGCGACGCCGCCTTCTTCCGCGATCAACAGGTAGCGGTGGCCGGCAACAACGACGAGGCGGTGGAAGAGACGTTGACGCTGGCCCGCTTCGCCTCGGAGGTTCACTTCCTCAGCCCCACCTCCGACCTGCGGGCCTCTGGAGAGTTGGTGGACGAGTTGATAGCCCATCCGAAAGTGACCCTCCACCCGGCCACGCGAATACGCGAGATCGAGGGAGAGGAGCAGGTCGAGGCTGTGCGAGTTTCTTCTCAGGGTAAGGAGACGACCATCCCGGTCAGGGGGGCCTTCATCTACCTCCAGGGTAATGTGCCTATCACCGATTTCGTTGGCGAACAGCTGCCCACCAGAGAGGATGGATGCCTGATAGTCGACGAGGACTTCCAGACGGCGATCCCAGGCGTCTTTGCAGTGGGAGACGTATTGTGCCATCACACGAAGCAGGCTGTGGTCTCAGCAGCCGAGGGAGCGCAGGCAGCTTTGGCCGCAGACCGCTATCTACGCGGTCGAGAGAAGCTGCGGCCGGACTGGGCGCATTGATCTTGGGGCCAAGAAGAGACGATGCTCATTCATTCACCCCCGACGAGAATCCCCCACATAGATGGTGAGAAATGCCAGGCGTGTCAAAGATGCCAGGCACGGAAGGCGTGCAGAGTCAAAGCCATCCTCGCCTTGGATCCAGGTGAAACGCCGTTCATCGCTGGCAATCTCTGCCAGGGATGCAAGGTCTGCTTGGCCGCGTGCCCATTTGGGGCTATCGCGGTCTAGGAGGAGCTATGGACAACTGGACTCACCAGATCACCGTTCACGCTGCCGCTGACATTCTGGACACACTTCGGGAACCCGCTCCGCCAGTTCCGCCGACGATCTACTGTGACGACGAAGGAGCCTGCTACTTCGATGCCGGTCCCAACCCCTTCACTCAAGCCATCGAGCAACTGCTGGACGAGGTCGGAGAGGAGGGCTGGGAACTGGTGCAGGTCCTCTTCCGCCCGCAGCAGATGATCTGCTTCTGGAAACGACCGCGCTGAGTAGAGCGGACCCAACGCAAGATCGGCGGCGACAGCTGGGGGATCTGAGATGGGCGCGGTTTCGACCTGAGGGTGCTCAGCCCCCTCATTCAGGACCTTTCGCGTTTGTTATCAGATCAGACCATGTATCGACGAATGGTCACCCGTGCCCTCTTCAGCGCTCTCTCGGGAGCCTGGAGGGCGGCCGCCGCTGGAGATCAAAGGAGATAGAAATGCTAAGCCGAGACTACCGCGAGGTATCAGAGGAGCAAGCCGGCGAGGGAATCACCATTCGCTGGGTGATCGGAAAGCCCGAAGGAGCACCCAACTTCGCAATGCGGGTGATTGAGTTTCAGCCTGGGGCCATTTTCGAGACCCATCAACACCCCTACGAGCACGAGATTTTCGTACTGGAGGGAGAGGGAATAGTGGAAGGCGTAGAGGGAGAGGCGCCTATGCGCCCCGGCGCGGTCCTCTACGTTCCTCCCGACGAGCCCCATGGCTATCGGAATACCGGTCAAGGGGCGCTGCGCTTCATCTGTGTGATTCCGCACTCAGAGGAGTGAGCGACAGTACGGCACCACGGATCACGGAGTTGGAGGAGCGCATCGCCGACCTTGAAGCCCGCCTCCCCAAGCACTCGATTCCCCCCGCTATGCTCATGGAGCTGGAGGAACTTCAGGAGGCCCTGAGACTGACGCGGGCGGAAGCGTCGCAGGCGCACAGCAGTGGCCATAATCTGAGGGCAAGAAACCCGAATAGGAAGAGATAGAATGACAAGCAGGGGCGGCCAATAGGTCGCCCCTGCTGTCTGCAGCCGACCGGGCCCGGGGATCTAGACCACGACGTTCACCAATCGCCCCGGCACGTAGATGATCTTCTGGATCTCTTCGCCCTTCACGTACCGCTGGACGTTTTCATCGGCGAGGGCTGCCTCCCGTGCTGCCTCCTCGGTGATATCGGCCGACGCGGACAAGCGCGCCCGCACCTTCCCGTTGACCTGCACCACCAGCGTGATCACCTCCTCCGCCGCTAGCTCGGGGTCGAACTCCGGCCAGGACTGTTGGTGAACGCTGTAGGGTCGACCGGTTCGCACCCACAGCTCCTCGGCGATGTGGGGACAGCAGGGGGCCAGCATCAACAGCAGCGCCTCTATCCCCTCCTCCCACGCCTCCGTCCCGTAGACTGGGGTCGGCTTCGCTTTCCGCAGAGCGTTGGTCAGCTCCATCAGCCTGGCGATGGTCGTATTGAAGGCAAAGCCCTCCAGATCATCCCTGACGCGCTGGATCGTCTTATGGGTCCAACGGCGCAGCTCGGCAGTTTCCTCGTCGGAAGGGGCCCCTTCCGCCTCGCCTGGCACCAGCACTAGATCCCAGATCCTGTTCAGCCAACGATAAACTCCCTGGATACCTTGCGGATCCCACGGCCCGCCCTGCTCCCAGCGCCAGCCGAACATCAGGTAACCCCTTACTGTGTCGGCTCCGTACCGTTCCACCAGGTCATCGGGGGCGACGACGTTGCCCCGGCTCTTGGACATTGCTTCGCCATCCTCGCCCAGTATCATTCCCTGGTTGCGCAGCTGCTCCATCGGCTCATCGAAGTCCACCAGGCCCATATCCCGCATAGTCTTGGTGAAGAAGCGAGTGTAGATCAGGTGCATGGTGGCATGCTCGATGCCTCCAGTGTACACGTCAACCGGCAGCCAGTACTCACCTTCTTCGGGATCGAAGGGGATGGAGTCGGCTTGAGCCGGCTCGCCCTCCCTGTAGTACGGACTCAGGTAAGCATAATGGTACCACGAGGAGCACACAAAGGTATCCATAGTGTCAGTCTCGCGAGCAGCAGGACCGCCGCATTCGGGACAAGTGGTGTGCAGGAATCCTTCGTGGTGCTTCAGCGGACTCTCGCCAGTGGGCAGGAACTCGGCATCCTCTGGCAGCAGCACCGGCAGGTCCTCGTAGGGTACCGCGACCATGCCACACTTGTCGCAATAGACAATGGGAATGGGCGCACCCCAGTACCGCTGACGGCTGACCAGCCAGTCTCGCAGTCGGTAGTTGATGGCGAACTCACCGATCCCCTGCTCATCCAGCCATTCCGTCACCTTCTGCACAGCCACATCCCCCGGTGTGTCGGTGAACGGCCCCGAGTTGATCATCGTGTCATACTCGGCGTGGAACAGCACATCGCGGTAGAACTCAACCCCCCAAAGTATCTCCATGACCGTACGCTTGTCACGCAGCTCCGGCTCTAGCTCCCTGCAGCGAGTGAGGATCTTCTCCCCGGCCTCCACACCGTCGAAGGGGATGCTCCCACCTTCAAACGCGAAGGCCCAGCGAGCTCCGACCACCTCGGTCCAGGAGCCGGGTTGGAGATATGCCTCAACCAGCTCGATGTAGCGATCCACTTCAGCCTTGTCCATTGTGACGCACAGAGCACCATCGCGCTCCTCGAAGGAAATGCCCGCCTCAGCCAGCGCCTCAGCCAAGCCGTCCTTCATCGCATCCTCAGCCACACAGGATTTGGCGACGCCGTCAGGTCGGTCAATGACCGGGATGATGGGCAAACCGAACTTGAGCGCGAACTCAAAGTCCCGCTCGTCGTGGGCTGGGACAGCCATGATCGCTCCGGTGCCGTAGGTCATCATCACATAGTCAGCGATCCAGATGGGGATGCGCTGTTCATTGACCGGGTTGATGGCATAGGCGCCGATGAAGACACCGGTCTTCTCCTTCTCGGTGGAAAGACGCTCGATCTCGCTCTGACGGGCGGCCTGCAACTTGTACGCCTCCACTTCCTCTCGAAACTCTGGCGCGGTCAGTCTATCCACCAGCGGATGCTCTGGGGCCAACACCATGAACGTGGCGCCCCAGAGAGTATCCGGGCGGGTGGTGAAGACCTCTATCGGATCCTCTTCCTCAGTCAGGAACGTCACATTTGCGCCAACGCTCTTGCCGACCCAGTTGGTCTGCATAGTGACCACGCGCTCGGGCCAGTCGATTTCGGAGAAGTCAAGCAGCTCCTCAGCGTAGTCGGTGATGCGCCAGAACCACTGCTCCAGCTCCTTCTTGATCACTGGCGTGTCGCACCGCTCGCAGTGACGATCCTCGCCCCAGACCTGTTCCCGGGCCAGGGTAGTATTGCATTGGGGACAAAAATCCACTGCAGCCTCCTTGCGGTAAGCCAGGCCCATATCGTATAGTTTGAGGAAGAACCACTGGCTCCAGCGATAGTAGCCACGCAGGCAGGAGATGGCCTCGCGCTCCCAATCGAACATGGTCCCCATGGATTTCAACTGCCGCCGCATGTTCTCGATATTGGACATCGTCCACTCGTAGGGGTGGATGCCGCGCTGGATGGCAGCGTTCTCGGCCGGCAGACCGAAGGCGTCGAAGCCCATAGGGAAGAGGACGTTGTAGCCTTGCATGCGCATGTAGCGGGCGCGGACGTCGCTGGGCGTGATGGCGTACCAGTGACCAATGTGCAAGTCGCCGCTGGGGTATGGGAGCATGGTCAGAGCGTAGTGCTTGGGCTTACTGGGGTCAACTACGGAGCGGTACAATTCATCATCCGCCCATCGCTCTTGCCATTTAGGTTCGATCTCTTGGGGCACGTATTCCTCTGTCATCTTCTTCTCCTCTCCTTCTGACCTTCTATCATCCCCCTGTTCCTCGCTGCCACTGCAGCCGATTCCGCTCTATCACGGCCTCGACCTTCCCGGCCCGCTCCAGCGAGGAAAGGGCGGCCAGGACCGTTGTTCGGGTGAGGAAGTAAGCGGTCGGCGTCGTCAAGCGAAGCTCGAGTTGATCGGCTATGTCCCGGACCAAGGCAGATGTCTCTGTTGGTTCCTCCAACGCAGCGAAGATCCACGCCCGCACCTCCTTCAGCCGCCCCCCGTTGGCGGCACAGATTTGGGTAATCTCCTCACCGGCCGCGTAGGCCGGGCCGTGGCCCGGGGCGAAGTGCGTGTAGGGCAGATCCGACAATCGCTCAAGTGCCTCCAGCGCCGCGTCGAGGTCAACACAGAACGTCACCTTGTGCTTCTCGAGCGTCTCCACCGGGAAGAGCGCATCGGCGCAGAAGAGTACCTCCCCCACCCCTACGCCGATCTGGTTGGGAGCGTGGCCCGCCAGCGGCACCACCTCCACCCGGAACGGTCCGATCTCCAACGGGCCTGTTTCCACAACGTGGTCGACATGGCAAGGTTGAGCCAGAGTGAACTTGTGGCGCAAGTCTCCGATAGGAGCCGCGCCGCTGAAAAGGTAGAGCGGCTCGATGATTGGGTTCTCCATCATCGCCGCCTCCAACGCCGGGGCGTAGAGCGACACATCTGTGCGGCGCTGGAGGAAGTAAGCACCGCCGAAATGATCGGCATGGGCATGGGTGACGACCACCGCCTCCAAGGCCACGCCCAACGTCTGGGCGACGCGCAGCGCCCTACCGCCGGCGTCACTGTCCAGCCCCGTGTCTATCAGCAGCCCCCTCCCATCCCGCACGACCAGCCCCATGTTGGAGCCGCTCTGCAGATGGAAGATACCGGGGGACAACTCGACCTGTTCCATCGCCTCTTCTCCCGACCTACCCAATAGAAAACCCCCTCGCCTCAGGGACGAAGGGGCATACTCCGTGGTACCACCCTGATTGAAGGCTCTCCTCAATACATGAGGTGCCTCCCACTCACAGCCCGATAACGGTGGGCACCCGTCGCCGACTACTCCTCACTGCCAACTTCGCCGACGCAGCTCACAGGCGAGTTCAGCCTTATGCGGCGCTCTCTCATCGCACCGGTCGTCGGGCTTCCACCTGGTCTTTCCCGACTCGCTGGGAGAGATGGCCTACTACTCCTCTTCGCAGCCTTTGACAACTATTCGGTTAATGCTTATCCAATTCTACCGCATATTGGGCCGATGTCAAGGACCAATTTCCCGTGGGATGCGGCCAAACAGAAACAAACGGCGCTAACCGTCAATCAACGGTTGTGCCGAGGGCCGTTCCTCGCTGTTGCTCTCTCACAGTTCAACGAAGTAAGCTTCGCACGCCCGATCGATGAGATCTCGGCTCAGCTTCGGCGCCACGTTAAGATAGCGGGCGATGTCGCGCAACTGATCCACAATATCCCGTGGATGGCAGGCTCGCAGAGACCGGCGCGGCCTAACGTAGTACTCCTGCAAGAGGTAGCGCAGACCCTGCTCGTCGTAGGCCACCTCACGCTCGGCACAGACCCGACGGAAGATCTCCCGATACTCCTCAAAGGACGGGTCACCGATCTCAATCTTGTGACGAATGCGGCGCAGGAACGCCTCGTCCACCAAGTCCTTAGGGGCCAAGTTGGTGGCAAAGACGATCAAGACGTCAAAGGGTACTTCGATCTTGCGGCCTGTGTGGAGCGTCAGATAGTCGATCCGCTTCTCCAGCGGCACGATCCAGCGGTTAAGCAGATCACGAGGGCGGACCTGCTGGCGACCGAAGTCGTCGATCAGAAGCATGCCTCCGTTGGCCTTCATCTGGAAAGGAGCCTCGTAGTACTTGTTCGCCTCGTCGTAGACCAAGTCCAATGTCTCAAGCGTGAGTTCCCCCCCCGTGACAATCACTGGCCGCCGAACGAGGACCCAACGGGGATCCACCGCTCGCTCGTTGTCCACCCGATCTGCCCGTAGATGGTTGACGCTATCGAAGACCTTGATGACCTGCCCATCCACCTCCACGGCGTAGGGTACATACATGGCATTGCCCAACATCATCTTGCCAATCGCTTCTGCGATGGTGGTCTTGCCGTCGCCCGGGGGGCCAAAGAGGAAGATTGACCTACCGGAGTTGACAGCCGGCCCCAACTGGGTGAAAGTGTCCTCATCAATAACCAGATGAGCGAGAGCCTGACGCATCGTCCGCTGATGGACCACCACCTGTCCCAAAGGCTGCCCGCCTATCCCCTCGCTGTAGGCCTCCAGGGTTACGGGGGCTGGCCCAGCATATTGACTTCGGTCCAGCGCCTCGCGTGCCATCAGCCGCCCCTTGTCAGAGATGGCGTACTGGTAGGCCGCCTCGGCGAATCCCCCGGCCCCCTTTACCTCGCACAGTTTCTCACGCTTGAGGAACTCCAGCACCTGATCCACCACTCCAGCGTACGGGAGCTTCATCCGCTCCACCAGTTCGTAGCCAGAGAGATACCCCTCGAAGTACATCACCTTGAGCGCAAGATCTGTCAGAAAACCCAAGCTCAGCCCCGTCTCATCGACGGAACTGGGCTCGCGGGGGATAAACCCGGACGAGGCAAGGCTACCATTCTGCGATTGTGCCATCACTGCGATCCTCCCTACTTGTCAGTCGATCAGTACTCTGGACACTACCACCGGACCGCTCCTTCAGACGCCTGGCTCTTGATCACAAATCCGCAAGCGAATCCCACGGATCCCTCCTCCGAAGGACCGGTGAGACTCGTGCCATTCGTATTCCGAAGGTGCTAGGTGTCGACGAGAGTGATAGATAGAGAGTCGACTACTCGAATTGTGAAAAGGCGTCGAACGTTACGCCGCTGAGTCGCCCAATACCTCGCCCACACGGGCGATCTCGTGCTCAGTATTGTAACCGTGGGGGCTGACGCGGATGTATTCCTCCCGCAATGAGACCACCACCCCCGCCTCCTGCAGCCGAGCGTGAACGGCAGATGGGTCATCCGACACAGCGAAGGAGACAATGGCCGAACGCCGGGCCGGATCTCGACTGCTGGCTATTCGGTACCCTCGCTGTACGAGGTCGGCGATCAGCTGATCGGTCAGATGCAGGGTCTGCTGATGGATAGACTCCACGCCAACCTCCAGCAGTAACTCCGCTGCCGCCAGCAGCCCCGTCATCCCCACAAGGTTCGGCCCGCCCATGTGGAACCTCTGGGCATCCGGCAAGAAGGTCAGGTCGTAGTCTCGCCAATCTTCCCACCCAACCACACTGACACATCCGGCCATCGGCGGCACCACTCGCTCCAACAGGCCCTGCCGACAGTAGAGAAAACCCGTTCCCACTGGTCCCATCAGCCACTTGGGCGCACCACAAGAGAGGAAGTCAACATAACAGGACCCGACGTCCAGTGGCGCCGCCCCTACCGATTGGATGGCGTCTACGACGAAGTAAGTGCCTCGCTCTCGGCACCACTTCCCGATGGCCTCCAGGTCGGTGCGGTAGCCGGTTAAGAACTCCACGGAGCTAACTGCCACCACGCGTGTCCGCTCGTCCGCGTGGGCGCGCAACGCCTCCAACGTCAGCCCACCACCGTCGTGGGGGATGCAACGTGCCTCGATATCCCGCTGCCGCCCCAGAAGCATCCAGGGGTAGACATTGGAGGGAAACTCCATATCGCAGAAGACGACGTTGTCCCCGGGTCTCAAGGGCAGCGACTGAGCGGCAATGTTGAGGCCATGGCTCGTATTCTGGACGAAGGCGATCTCCTCGGCGGCAGCTCCGATAAGACGAGCAATCGCCTGGCGTAGGCGCACGGGAATGTCCTCTAGCTCCTCCCTATGACCGAAGGTAATCCCCCGGCGCTCCGTGTACTCGGCCATCGCCTCCCGGACCCGCCTGGGCAGTGGCGAGACCGCCGCGTGGTCCAGGTAGGTACAAGAGGTAACAGCTGACTCCATCTCTGCCCGCAGGCGGGCCAGAGCACGGGTTGAAGGGTTTGCCTCCTCTGCCATGGGATCTCCTTCCGAACAGAGCTA
The DNA here is from genome assembly GCA_050049355.1 of Anaerolineae bacterium. Lineage (GTDB taxonomy): Bacteria > Chloroflexota > Anaerolineae > B4-G1 > DUEL01 > JASFWK01. The sequence goes on from JASFWK010000008.1 coordinate 30,007, forward strand.
TTATACTACGACTGATGACACCGACAAGCCGTCGAGATTGCTGAAGGAGTTGGACTTTCCTTCTTCCTATGACACGATACGGACTTCAGCTTTCACTCGGCGGCGTCGCCTTCGGCTCGCCCCAAGCCGAGACCCCCTCTCAGGCATTCCAGCTTGCATCGAGTATCGACGGATGTTATACTTCCCCCGTTCCGCCGAGCGAGTCGAGCCGTTTCGGCAGAAGAGAGCAAGAACGGAGGGACATATGGACGCGGAGGAACTGGTTAGCAAACTGCACTGGCTGGGCCACGATAGCTTCCGGCTGGACGGACCGCCGGTGATCTACTTCGACCCCTGGAAGCTGCGCGGTCAGCCGCCTCTGGCCGACCTGGTGCTAGTAAGCCACGAGCACTTCGACCATTGCTCCCCAGACGACGTTAACAGAATCAGGGGGGAGAATACTGTCCTCATAGCAAGCGCCAATGCGGCCACCGAGCTACCTGGCGCACAAGCAGTCCGCCCTGGCGACCGGGTAGCCATCGCAGGGGTCGAGGTGGAGGCCGTGCCGGCCTATAACATCAACAAGTTCCGCTCCCCTGGTGTTCCCTATCACCCCAAGGAGGCCGAGCACGTCGGGTACGTGGTCACGGTGGAGGGAACAAAGCTGTACTTCGCCGGGGACACCGACCACATCCCGACGATGGCAGAGATCGACTGCGACGTGGCACTGCTGCCGGTGAGCGGCATCTACGTGATGACCGCTGAGGAGGCACGGGAGGCGGCCGGCGATCTCCAGCCACAGATCGCGGTGCCAATGCACTATGGGGCTGACATCGGCACCCCTGAGGACGGCCAGCGCTTCGCCGATCTATACGGCGGGCGGGTAGCCCTCTTGGAGCAGGAGTAGACCCGCCTGCAGGTCAAAGCAAAAGCGCCCAGGTCTAATAGACCTGGGCAAAGATGCCGAAGGTGGGAGTCGAACCCACACGGCCATTTGGCCACTGCGTCCTGAACACAGCGCGTCTGCCTATTCCGCCACTTCGGCCCGCGCTCCCTTAGAGCAGTAGTAATTCTACTCGCAAACGGCACCATTGTCAAGGTCACGTCGGGTGGGGGCCCCACCTGCCTGACCGCGCCACACAAGGCATTATATAGTCCGCATTATCGAGGCTGAACGCCATATCCTACGACGCTTAGTGCGATTGAATGATCCTTCACTTGAAGGGACACATAAAGGGGGTAAACGATGGGAAAAGAGACTCTGATCAATACACTCAAGAACGACAGCGAATGGGAGGCCCGACGGGACGCAGCCGAGGAGCTGCGCGAGTTCGATGATGAGGATGTTGTCGATGCGCTTGTCGTCGCTATGCAGGAGGATGAGAAATGGGTTGTCCGATTCAAATCGGCAGATTCGTTGGGCGAGATCGGTGTTCCCGACGCCGTCGACCCGCTCATTGAGGCCTTGCAGGATCCACATAGTACGGTGGTTAGTCATGTGGCTGAGGCCTTGGGGCAGATCGGCGATCAACGCGCTCTCGACCCCCTGCTATCCACTCTAACGTGGGACCAGAGGGACTTCAGTCCCTGTCGTTCCGCTGGTGAGGCGCTCGCAGAGCTCGGCGAAGAGGCCGTCAGGCCGGTCATCCGCTGTCTCAAAGACGATGATCGGCGCTCTGGCGCCCTGGTCGCTCTGGAGGCTATGGGAGACGCCCGAGCGACCCAGCCGCTAGTTGTTGTGTTGACCGATCGATCGGTTCCGCTTTTCGACAGGGTTACGGCAGCGGAGGCTCTCGGAGCCACGAGCGACCCTGAAGCCATCGAGCATCTGAAGGCTGGGCTGTTGGAGGCGGATAACCCGAAGCTGGTTAATGCCATCACGCAAGCTCTGCAAGACCTGGGATCTGATCCCGAGGCGCTGAGCGGCATGAAGGAGGAAGCAGAGACAAGGGCAACTGTGCAGCTGCTTAGGAACCTCCGCAAAGTTAAGATCGGCATGCGCGAGGAAGAGCTCACCAGCTTGATCGGAGGGCCGGCATTTTCCATGAAAGCGTCAGGTCCTCTCGGGAAGCGCGCACCAGCCTACTTGCAGAAGCGAGAGAACTGGGAGTATCGCACGCAGTTCGGAAGCTTCCAGATTGTTATGGAGGACGGTAGGGTGGTCAAGATGGGATCGGTCCGTCACGTCATCGGCGAGATTGAGAAAGAGATCCCCGAGGAGCTTCCACTTGAGAAGGAAAGTGCCTGGTGGCAGTTCTGGAAGTAGTGGTCAGGGGGCGGCGGTGTCGCCGGGTTGGAGTTCCACTCTTGCGGCAGCCTTGTCGGCGGAAAAGGGCCGGTGAATATCCATAAGTTGGAGAGGACTTGAAAGCTCCCTTCTCCTGAAGTCTGCTTGGGTTGAGGAAACAGCGTGCGATGAACTCCCGCGAGCGCGTACTGACGGCTCTGGCCCACAAGGAACCCGACCGAGTGCCCATCGACCTGGGGGCCTCGCCCGTCACAGGCATCAACGCCGTTGCGTATCGCCAGCTGAAGGAGCACCTTGGGGCAGGCGGCCAGCCGGTCCGCGTGGCCGACATCCTTCTCCAATTGGCCGAGGTGGAGGAACCAATTCGGCAGCGTTTTGGCGTGGACGTGATAGGGCTGCCGCTCCTGGAGCCCCTCCCCGGCGTGCGCAACACCCGCTGGAAGCCCTGGATCCTCCCCGATGGCTCCTCGGCCCTCATCTCCGCCGACTTCAAACCGGAGGTCACGGAGCGAGGCGACCTGCTCATCCGCGCCCCCAACGGCTCCGTGTCCCAGTGGATGGCCGCCGGAACGTACCACTTTGTTCCATGCGACCCACCTCTGGCGAAGGCCACGCTGGAGGATCTACAGCGCTTTGAACCCTCCCGCATCTCGGATGAAGAATTAGATTCCCTGTGTCGAGCCGCCCGCCGCCTCCACGACGAGACCGACTACGCCATCTTCGGCTGGTTCGGAGGAAGCCTGATAGAGGGAGCCCAGTTCGCCCGAGGGTGGGCCCGCTTCATGCAGGACCTGAAGCGGGAGCCCGAGTTCGCTGCCGCGCTGGTCGAGGAGCTGGCCGAGGTGGCTCTGGCCGACCTCAAGCGGTACCTGGGCGCCGTGGGGGAGTACGTCCACGTCGTCGGCTTCGGCGATGACCTGGGCATTCAAACTGGCCTTCAGTTCCACCCCGATCTATATCGTCGTTTCTTCCTGCCCCACCACCGTCAGTTGTATGGTTTGGTCCATGCCCGAAGTCGGGGCCGTGTCTTTCTGCACAGCTGCGGCTCTGTCTATGATCTGATCCCAGACCTTATCGAGGCCGGCGTGGACATCCTGAATCCGGTACAGTCAGCGGCGAAAATGGAGGTGGAGCGACTGAAGCAAGATTTCGGAGATCAGCTGACGTTCTGGGGCGGGGGCTGCTGTCCCCAGCGGGTGCTGCCCTGGGCCACGCCGGAGGAGGTAGAGACGGACGTCCGAGAGCGGCTGCGCATGCTCTCCCCCGGCGGCGGCTACGTATTTGCCCCCATTCACGATATCCAGCCTGACGCCCCTCCTCAGAACGTCGTCGCTATGTACGACGCGGCATTGAGGTGGGGCGCTACTCCGTCGGCGCGTGAGACGGAGTAAGTAACACCCACCTCCAGTCAGACGAGGTTCCCCAGTTCACAGTCCCTCGCATCTGGTCGCTGTCAGAGTGTTGACTTGTTCCGCAAGCCCCAATCCAGTATCATGTACCAGCTATGGACACCTACGTTTCTCTCCCTGAGTGGCCCCTGGGGCGGGTCCGCGCCATAGCTCAGGAGCGCGGTGTGCAGGTGTGGCCGGTGGGCGGCGCCGTGCGAGATGCACTCCTGGGCCGCACCACCCACGATTGGGACTTTGCTGTCGAGCACGAAGCGATGGAGTTGGCGCGGGCCGTGGGAGACGCCCTTGGTGGGGCCTTCTATCCCCTGGACGAGGAGCGGGATACGGGCCGGGTCGTACTGGATCAAGGAGACGACCAGCAATTCGAGCTGGACTTCGCCGGTCTGCGCGGGCCGGACCTGGAGGCGGATCTGCTCGGGCGAGATTTCACCATCAACGCGATGGCGGTGGAAGAGGATGGACGCCTCATCGACCCAGTGGGGGGAGCGGCCGATCTCCAAGCTCGCCTGATCCGCGTCGTGGACGAGGTGGCTCTCGACGACGACCCACTTCGGATGCTCCGCGCAGTTCGGCTGGCCGCGCAGCTGAGTATGCAGCTGGAGGCCAAGACCGCCGCCTGGATCATCCAACGGACCTCCTCTCTCTCGCTCGCCTCGTCCGAGCGTGTGCGAGACGAGCTCGTCCGCCTCATGGCCGCTCCAGCGGTCGCCGACCATCTCCACATCCTGGACGAACTGGGGCTGATGGTCCAGATCCTGCCGGAGGTGGATCCCCTCAAGGAGCAAGCCCAGTCCCCACCGCACCGCTTCGACGTCTGGTGGCACACTCTCCTGGTGGTGGAGGCAGTGGAGGGAGTGCTGAAAGCGCTGTCCGGCAGCCAGCCCCGCTTGGCCTACGTGGACGCGCCCCAACGCGTCTGGGGCGACCTGAGGGAAGCGCTGGCCCAACTCGAGCCGAAGGTCACCAGCCACATGGAGTCCCGTCTCAAGGGAGGGCGGACCCACCGCGTGCTGCTCTTCCTGGCCGCCCTCTGCCACGACCTGGGCAAACCGCTCACCTGCACAGAGGACGAGCAGGGGCGGCTCCATTTCTACAGCCACGGGCCGGTGGGAGCGAGGATCGCCGCGGAATGGATGGAGCGACTGCGCTTCAGCCGGGCCGAAATAGCGGAGGTGCGGACAATGGTGCGAGATCACCTGAGGCCGGCCCATCTAGCCCAGGCTCAGGGTAGGACGACGCGCCGAGCCGTCTATCGCTTCTTCCGCGCCACAGAAGGCGCTGGCGTAGGGGTGGTGTTGCTGAGCCTGGCCGACCATGTCTCGAGCTGGGGACCCAACCTCGAGGCGGAGCGCTGGGCACGGCGACTGGAGGTGGCCCAGACACTCCTGGCCCACTACTTCGAACACCAGAATGAGACCATCTCGCCCGATCCGCTGGTCGACGGGCACGACCTGATGGCAGAACTGGGACTGGAGGAGGGGCCTCGGGTGGGATGGCTGCTGCGGGCGATCCAAGAGGCTCAAGCAGCCGGAGAGGTAAGCACTCGCGAAGAGGCTCTGGCGCTCGGCAGGCGGTTGGCGGACGGCGAATAGCCCGCCAGGGACCGCTTCCTGATCTTCCTTCTCTCCTCAGCGGCGATACTGCTGGGCGAAGTTGTGGCCAAGAAGGACACCGCCCCAGATCAGCAAGCCCATCAGGAGCACAGACAAGAGCAAGGAGAAGGTGGGGGCGGAAGAGGGGCTATGGACAGGGACAGGCGTAGGCGTCGCGGTGGGAGCGGGAGTAGGCGTCGGAGTTGGCCTTGGAGTAGAGGTGTGAGTAGGAGACGGGATGGGAGTGGAGGTGGGTGTCGGTGTGGGGGTGGGGGTCGGTGTAGGACTGGCTGGAGAAGTCAGTGTCATTGACGGGCTAGGAGACGGGCTGGCGATGGGCTGGGTAGTGGGCTCAGGGGGTGCCTCCTCTACAGGCGCGAGCACCCATGGAGAGCCAGGGTCACCCGTCCCGGCCTCTATCAGCAGATAGGTGAGCCCGCCGATGATGCATCTGTCGTGGGCGACAGCACACTCAAGATACTCCTCGGGACATCGCGCGGCGGGTAGTCTAAGGGTGTAGTACCCGTCAACCGGCTCCATCCCATAAGTCTCTCCCGTTTGATCCACCAGCAGCCCCTCCGCCGCCAGGGCCGGCACCGCCACCGTAACCGTTGTCGCCGTCCGAGCCCATATGACGCGGGTCGTCTCCCCCCCTCGGCTCAAAGTCACCTGGTAGAACAGAGGCTGGCGGATTTCGCGCGCTGTCTGTGTCCCAGCGTAGTGAGTGGTGATCAGTCGAAACGCCTCATAAGCAGGACGGCGACTGAAGTCGGGGCGAATCACGCCGAAGGGTTCCCCTCCCGGAGGAAGACCTGCGTCCACCCATTTGTACACCGCCACCCGTTCCGCTCCGCTCGCCAGCGCCAGGCCAAAAGACTGCAGCAGGAAACTGGCCTGCTCTTCCAGAGTCACGCGCCAACACGGTCGCACCAAGGGCCACAGGGGATCGGAGTCGGGTGACGCGTTGGTCTCGTTGACCCAGATGGGCTTCCGAATCCCGTAGCCAGCCAGCGTGGCGCGGGTCTCGTTTATGATGTAGGGCACGGTTTCGGTCTGGAAGTAGATATGTAGAGAGACGATGTCGAAGTAGTAACCATGCTCCGCGCCGGTAGGATCCTGGGTGGCGACTGTCAGGAAGTCACGCAGGTAGGTCCAGTCGTGATGAAAGGTCAGACCGGCCAGGTGGATGGTGACGTTGGGGTTGACCCAGTGCGCGGCCAGATAGGCTACCTTGAGCAGGCGATAGTACTCCTCTACCGACCCGCACCACTCAAACCCGTAGGTCGGTGGAGTGATATCCGGTTCATTCCAGATGATCCAGCGGTCGACACGCCCGGCGTACATCCCCACCACACGCTGCACGAAGGCCGCCCATAGGTTACCCGGGTCGTCCACCGGCAGATCGAGCCCCCTCGGGACGCCGCAGCCGGGCAGCCCGTCAGTGGCCCAGGTGGGAGTATGCTTCAGCAGCCCGACCACCTCCCGTCCAACGGCGGCGGCCTGGGTGAGCCATTCGTCGGGGACGTGATAACCGTTCCAGTCCTCGGGGCCGTTGGGCTGAAGCTCCGACCAGTAGAAGAGGATACGTTCCCAGCCTACGCCCGCCTCCGCCGCCGCGCCCGGGTCGAGGAAGGCCTCCACCGCACCGAAGCGCACGTCAGGTGGCGGCCCTTGCGCCCGGACGGAGGGAACGGCAAACGCCAGACGACAAGCAGCAAATGCCAGAAGAGTGACAAGCGCCAGGCGGGACATGCGGAACTTGCCATTTGTCATTTCAGGATCTTAGCCTGGTACCACTCCCAGAACCGGCGCATTCCCTCGTCCACCGAGACCTGGGGCGCGTAGTCCAGGAGGCGGTGGGCCTTGGAAACATCGGCGTAGGTGATAGGAGGTTCGCTGGGTGGAGCCGGAGGCGTGGTCATCCGGGCCGGCTTCCCCACCAACTCCTCCACCAAGGTGACAAAGTCGGCCATTCGCACCGGTTCCCCTCGGCCCAGATTGATCACCTCATACCCCAGCGGCCGGTCCACCGCTGCCACCACCCCGGAGACGATATCCGCGATGTAGGTCCAGTCCCGGTGCATCTCCCCTGCCTCGAAGAGCATGAACTCTCGATTGTGAACGATGCAGTCGGTGAAATGATAAGGCATCATATCGGGCCGACCACGGGGACCGTAAACGGAGAAGAAGCGCAGAGCAGTGAAGGAGAGGTCGAACAGACTGTGGTAGGCGTGACCCATCACCTCTCCAGCGATCTTGGTGGCCGGGTAAGGCGCCAAGGGGTGCCCCAGGGAATCGTCCTCGCGGAAAGGGAGTCGATCGGTGCGCCCATACACCGACGAGGTGGATGCAAAGACGAAATGGGGGATCCCCGCTCCGCGTAAGGCCTCCAGCAGATTGACCGTCCCACGCACGTTGACGTCCGTATACAAGGGGGCACGTTCAATCGAGTATCGGACGCCCGCCAGGGCCGCCAAGTGGACCACAGCGTCGAATCCACCCTGGGCGCAGATGCGATCCATCTCCTCCGCGTCCCGCACGTCGGCTTCGTGGAGGGTGAAGCGGGGGTTGGCAGTCAACGTGGCGACGTTGGCCCGCTTGCGGGCCGGGCTGTAGTAGTCGTTGAAGTTATCCAACCCAACGACAGCGTCCCCTCGCTCCAGAAGGGTACCAGCAACGTGACTGCCGATGAAGCCAGCCGCACCGGTCACTAGGACTCTCATCACACCTCCCCCTCGCAGCCTGATGGCCGGATGTCCTGAACATTCAATTGCAGCCTCTTCTCCCCCTTCCATTCGTTGAGCTGCAGATGGTAGGCGATGTCGATTCGCTCAGGCAGGCGATCGACCCACTCCCCCTGTCGGAAGGCGATTCCATCCCAGACGGCACGCCCGTCGGAAAGAAACAGCTTGAGGTGAGCGTGGTCGGCCCCCACGGCCCGATAGTGGCGCACCTGGACATCCTGGCTGACGAAGACTGGCTCCGGGTTCTCCTGGCCGAAGGGCCTGAGAGCCCGCAGACCCTCCCACAGTTCCCAAGTCATCTCCCTCAGCGGGACGCTTGCATCCACGTTGAGAACAGGGACAAGCTCTCTGCCCTCCAGTTCTCGTGCTGCCAGGCCCCGGAGACGGGCCTTGAGCTCGGGCAGATACTCCGTGCGCACGGTGAAGCCAGCCGCAGCTCTGTGCCCGCCGTAGCGCAGCAGCAGGTCCGAACAGGCCTCCAGCGCGCGTGTGATGTGGAACTCTGGAATGGAGCGAGCCGAACCCTTACTCCACTCACTCCCCTGTTCGACAACCACCGCGGGCCGATAGAACTCTTCCATCAGCCGCCCGGCCACCAGACCCACTATCCCTGCCGGGAAGTCCGACCCGGCGATGAGAAGCAGCGGCCCTTCTGTCCCCTCAGCCAGGGCCATCTGCCGCGCCTCCTTCAGGACCTCGGCGGTGAGCCGCCTCCGATCCTTATTCAGAGCGTCCAGCCGCTGCGCCAGCCGCTTCGCTTCCTCTGGATAGTCGGCCACAAGCAGCTGGTAGGCGATCTTGGCATGGGCCATCCGTCCGGCCGCATTGATCCTGGGTCCCAATACATATCCGATAGTGGTCGCATCTACCTTTCCGCGATGAGCTCGAGCCTGCCGCATTAGCTCCTCTATCCCCAGCCGAGGCGCGTCATTCAGTCGCTCCAGCCCGCGCCTGACGAGGGACCGGTTCTCACCAATCAGCGGCGCCAAGTCGGCCACCGTCCCCAGCGCCACCAAGTCCAGCAGATCCTCCTCGCGCAATCCAACCTCTTGCGACAGGGGGACCTGCTGGTTAGTTCGCAGGAGCGCCTGAGCCAATTTGTAGGCCAGGCCAACCCCGGCCAGATGCTTGCACGGGTAGGCGCAATTCGGCTGACGTGGATTGACCACCGCACCCGCTTGGGGCACGCAGGAGCCCACGGTGTGGTGATCGGTGATGATGACATCCATTCCCAATCGGCGGGCATGGGCCACCTCGTCCGGGGAGCGGATCCCGCAGTCCACGGTGACCACCACGCGCACCCCTTGGCCAGCCAACTCCGTGAGGGCCTCCCCGTTCAGACCGTAGCCCTCATCGACGCGATGGGGAATATAGGGATGGACCCGTCCACCCAGCGCCCGAAGCGTCAGCACAAGCAGCGCCGTAGCGGCGACCCCATCGGCGTCGAAATCGCCGTAGATGGCAAGGGGCTCCTCCTCTTGGATCGCCCGGCGCAGCCGCTTCACCGCCCGGTCCATATCCAGCAGCTGGAAGGGATCGTCCAGTTCGAGGCGACCGTCCAGGAAGCGAGCAGCCTCATCAGGCTCGGTCAGGCCCCGGTTAAAGAGAACCTGCGCGACTAGAGGATTGAGATCGGGAAGGGAAGCCACATACCGGTCAGGAACGGGATCAGCGATTTGCCAATGGTGGGCACCGGTCAGCACGTCAGAGGTTCCTCCTGTGAGAGCTAGGCAACGGGGTGTATCTTACCACAATCCAGGAAAGGGGGAAACCCCTCCTCCAAGGCATGGGAGGAGGGGTCTCCAAGCGTCAACATCTATCAGCCCCAGCTCAAGGGTCTAGCCCAAGATCGGGAAGAAAGGAGAAGAGATGGTTCAGGTGGCCTCTGCCTCTTCCTTCTCCAGCCTCGTCCCGCAGTGCGGGCAGAATAGCGCCTCTGAGCTGGCATCTGCGCCGCAGTTGGGGCACACACGCTCCGCCGGTGCAGGGCCGGTGGTGGGCTCGGGTGCCACATCCACCGCTTCAGAGCCGCACTCAGGACAGAACCTGGCTTGCTCCGGCAGAGAGATCTGGCACTGAGGGCAAATGCGGCCGGTCGGCGGAGGAGGAGTAGGTGCCACGTACTCTTCGGCGCGGAGCTTCTCGATCTCCTCCTTCTTCTGAGCGATCTCCGCCTCCAGCGAGGCCACTTGTTCGCAGGCCTCCCTCAACTCCGGCTGCTCTATCTGCCCACTTCTGTAAAGCTCCATCGCCCTCTGGCCAAGCTGCTGAATCACCTCATCAACCTGACCCTTCAGCCCACGGAGCTCCACCCTGGCCTGTGCAACGCGACGCTGCTTCTCAGCCTCGAAACCGACCCGACCGGCGCCTGAACGTACCCGGTCCAAGAGATCTTCCATACACTACCCTCCTAACATGTTCCTCACTGCTCCGCACCGCACTGGAGGCAGAAGCGATCATCCGGCCCCAGAGGGGCACCGCAGTTGGAGCAGGCGCGGGTTGTTGGCTCAGCCTGACCAACCCCCACAGCGGCGCCCTCGCGCACGCTGAGGTAGACAGCGCAGCCGAGGCTGAGTGGGAGGACCAAGAACACGCTGTATATGACGGCAACGAGGATGAGCACGGCAATACCCAAGATGATTTGGGCTAAGCGGATGGTGAAAGGCCCACCTCCCCCAAACCCGCGCAGACCCATGCCAGGCATCAGGCCTGGCGCCAGGCCCACCGGCCCCAGGAATTGGCTCAACTTCTGGGCGCCCAGACCTATTCCAGCTACGCCAGCGGTGATTCCGATAGCACCATAGAGAAGCGTGAAGAGCAGCATGCCTATCAGCGCGAGTACCACCCAAGTCAGGATGAGATAGCTGAAGATCTGCCCAGGGGCACGGAGCACCGTCCTCACTGTACGCGGCAGCGTCTCCACTACGCCCGTCTCCTCACCGACGATGATAAACGGCATGATCCAGAAGCCGAGCATGAAGACAACCAGGATGGCTAAGTTGACAATGACTACAGGCAGGAACCAGCACGCCGCCCAGAGTTCGCCCGCGTAAGGGATGCGTCCAACAAGGAAGATGAGCAACTCGACGACGATGAGCCCCACAGCGCCAAGGACCAGGAGGAGCGGGGAGAAGAGAAGGCTAGGTAGGCGACGGCCTGCGATCGACAACGCCTCTTGTACGCTTGATTGGGGAGTTCCGCTAAGGTCTTCATAGCTCAAGCGAGCGACAGTGCCAATGGTGAGCCACGTGAGAACCCAGCCAGCGATGAGTGCCGGGATCGTGAGGCACACCCCCAACACGGCGCTATCCGTGCGAGTCACCAACAGCATGGGCAGCCCGACCACGATGGCTATAGCGACCATCCCGGCGACCGCAGCGAGGATCTTCCGTTGATCGAACGCGATATCGGCGGCCCTAAGAAGTAGATCCATACCCTTGACTTCCATGGCAAACCTCCTTTGCCCCTGATGGTAGTTCGGCCACGATTTCCATAGCGGGGACAGAATTCGGCCACCTGTGTGCAGACTGCCCCGCGGTTCGCATTTTAGCACGTGCGGATGCGAAAGTCAAAGACCAGCTCCCACAACGGGCGCCGGAACCCTGCGCAGAGACTGAGTTTCTCCTACCCAGACTCTGGCCCACCGTGTCTGGTGCAAGGGACCACCTGCCGGCGGACTAGAATCCCTAATACAGCACGTGGCTCAGGAAGTCCTTCGTCCTCGCCTCCGCTGGCGCGGAGAAGATTTCCTCTGGTGTGCCAGACTCGATCACCCGCCCGCCTTCCAAGAATGCCATCCGGTCGGCGGCGGCCTTGGCGAAGCCCATCTCGTGAGAGACGACGACCATCGTCATTCCTTCACGAGCCAAGTCCAGCATCACATCCAGAACCTCCTTGATCATCTCAGCATCGAGGGCGGATGTCGGCTCGTCGAAGAGCATGATCTTGGGATTCATCGCCAGCGCCCGGGCGATGGCGATGCGCTGCTTCTGTCCGCCGGAGAGCTGCTCAGGATAGGCATCCGCCTTCTCTGGCAGCCCAACCCGTCTCAGCAACTGGAAGGCGATCTCCTCTGCCTCTTTGCGCCGCCGTTTGCGGACCTTCTCCTGAGCGAGAGTGATGTTCTCCAAGGCAGTCAGATGGGGGAAGAGATTGAATAGCTGGAAGACCATCCCTACCTCCGCCCGCAGCGCATCAACGTCCGGTCGGGCATCTGTCACCTCGATGTTGTCCACGATGATCTTGCCTTCATCAACCCTCTCCAGCCGATTGATGCAGCGCAGAAGAGTGGACTTACCGCCTCCACTGGGACCGAAGACAAAGAGCACCTCTCCCCGCCACACGTCGAGGCTAACATCCACCAGTGCGGTGACATCCCCAAAGCTCTTGTAGACATGCCGGATTTCGATGATTCTATCGCTCACTGATCTTCATCTTCCTTTCCAGCCACTTAACGCCCATCGAACCCAGAAGGGTCATCGAGAGATAGAGATAGGTGACCGTATTCCAGGTCTCATAGGTGCGGAAGGTGCGCGAACGGTTCAACTTCCCCAACTGGGTCAGGTCCCGCACCGCCAGTACGGAGATAAGAGAGGAGTCCTTCAACATAGCGATGAGGTCGTTGCCCAGCGGAGGGAGGATCACGCGGACGGCTTGAGGTAGAATGATGTAGCGCATGGCCTGGAAGTAGTTCATGCCCAGTGAGCGAGCTGCCTCCATCTGTCCACGCTCGATCGACTGGATGCCGGCGCGAAAGACCTCTGCCTCGTAAGCTCCGTAGGCAAAGGCCAGCCCAGCGATGGCACGGACTAACGGGTCGATGTCGCGGATATCCAACTTGGAGAACAGCTCACCCAGTCCAGCCAGTGAAGAAAGCCAACCCACTTGAAGGATAGACGTCCCAATGCCGTTGACCGCAGTGACGAAGACTGGGACCAGAACATACGCGACGTAGATGATGATAACAATGATCGGGATGCCGCGCACCACCTCCACGTAGAACGTTGCGATGTTGTAGAGCACGACGTTGCTCGATATGCGCCCCATCCCGACAACAAGGCCAATTAGCAGGGCGATGAGAAACGCCACAAGACTGACAAAGAGCGTGATTCGCAGGCCGGGGAAGATGAATAGAAAGGCATCGGTGTAGTTGGGGATGCTGACAATGCTGTAGACAAGAGCACTCCCCAAGAGAAGGAGAATGAGAACCCACCAAGGAAGCTGCTTCAGTCGCGAAGTTAACGGGATTATGCCCGGCTCCTTACGCTCGGTACTCCTATCAATGGCTAGGGACTCTGGCACATCTAACCTCCCGGGTATGAAGCGGGGGTGCGCCGGGGACGCCCCGGCCCCCCCCCAGGGTTTAATGCGACAACGCACCCCCC
>JASFWK010000134.1:0-5828 GCA_050049355.1 Anaerolineae bacterium
CCCCAGAGCGAGCACCCCCTCCCGCTTGAGTTCCTCTTGAGTCAGACTTCCGGTCATCACCACGATGGGGATATCCCACGTGAGTGGATGTGACTTGAGCTTGCGCAGCACCTGGTAGCCATCCATATCCTCAAGTCTCATGTCCAGCAGAATCAACGCTGGGCGCCTTTCCTGGGCAATCTCGAGCGCCTGTTGGCCACGACGCGTGGTTCGCACTCCCAGCCCCTGCCGCGTGAGCGCCTCCTCAACCAACCTGAGGGTGTCTTGGTCGTCGTCCACCACCAGAACGATGCCGCTCCGCTCCAACCCCCCCTGCACTGTGCTCAGCAGCACCTCCTCGTCAATGGGCTTCCCTACATAGCCCATTGCGCCCAGCCTGAGGCCCTCTTCCTTGCAGGGTACTACCGAGACTATGACGACTGGGATGTCGGCCGTGGAAGGCACCTCCTTGAGCTTCTGCAGGACGACAAAGCCGTCCGCGTCCGGCAGGCGAATGTCCAGTGTAATGAGATCGGGGCGGGTTTCCTTCGCCAGGCGAATAGCTTCTTCTCCTTGCTCCGCGATGATGACCTCGTGTCCGCCCGACTCCAGGTGGATGCGGATCAAGTTCGCCACATCTCTGTTGTCCTCGACGACCAGGATGCGAGGGGAACGCAGCGGAAGCGAAGCGACCTGGGCCTCGCGCGCGAGGGGAAGCGTGAAGGTGAAGGTGCTTCCTTCTCCCAGCTCGCTTCCCACCCACATCTCTCCGCCGTGCAGCCTGACCAGCGAGGCGGTGATGGACAGGCCCAAGCCAGCGCCGCTGCTCTTCTGGACGAGTGGGGCATCGGCCCGGAAGAAACGCTCGAAGATCTTCGCCTGATCTTCCTCGGAAATACCGATCCCGGTATCGGTCACGGAGACCTCGAGCATGCCGTCGTTAGTGCAAGCCGACAGGGTGATCCTGCCGCCGTCAGGCGTGTACTGGATGGCGTTTGCCAGCAGATTGGTGAGGATCTGTGCCACCCGGTCGCTATCTCCCCACACGGGGGGCAGCTCTTCCGGCAGCTGCACTTCCATCGTCTGGTCCTTCTCCAACGCGCGGCCTTCCAGCATGCGGACGACCTGCCTGGCCGCTTGGCTGAAGTTGATGACTTGGGGCTCGAGCTTCACCCGCCCGGCTTCGATGCGGGAGATGTCCAATAGGTCGTTCACCAAGGAGGTCAGGCGATCGGCGTTATTCTGGATGACGCTGACGAAGTGGCGTTGCTGATCGTTTAGCTCATCCACCGTGCCCATCAGCAGCAGATCAGCGTATCCTTTGATGGAGGTCATCGGCGTGCGCAATTCGTGGGAGACGGTGGAGACGAATTCGCTCTTCGCCCGCGCTGCCTCAACCTCGGCGGTGACATCCCGGAAGACGGATACCGTGCCCAGGTACTCGCCGCCCATAGTGACCGGCGCGGTGTGGGCGCTCACCACGCGATCGCCGACCTCAAGCCGCTCGGCTGTGAAGTCACCGGGAGGACGATCGGCGGGGTCCCCCGCCCACTTGTCGATGGCCTCCAGCCACGTCTGGTTCTCGGCTTCGTAGACTTCCAATAGCTCCCTGGTGTTTCGACCGAGTACGTTGTGCCGAGACGTCTTCAGGGCCCGCTCCGCAGCCGCGTTGAACAGTATCACGCGGCCTTGTTCGTCGGTGACCACCACGCCGTCGGCCACGCCCTCTAGTATGGCTTGACTCTTGGCAGCCTCCACCTGCTGCTGCTTCAGCATGGTTCCGAGTTCCTCCGCCTGGTCACGGATCAAGCCATAGAGGGCGGTATTGCTGATCGTGTTGGAGACTTGAGAGGCGGCTGCCTCGACCAGCCGCAGATGATCCTCGGTGAACGAACCTGGGATGTGGTGGTAGAGGAGGAGTACCCCCTGCATCTCGCCGGCTGTGCCCAGGGGGACAGCCAGGCAGGCCCGCTGTGCGTCGTCTTCGCCCTGGCAGGGGGTCCAGCGGGGGTCCTTGCTCAGATCCCTGACAATTGCCGGGTCCCCATGCTCGATGATCCACCCAGCAAGTCCCTCACCGTGGCGCATGCCCGTCTCTTGGCCGCCAGGGGGAAGAGTCAGCGCGAAACCCAGCGTAGCGCGGCGGATCAACTGGTTCTTCTCTGGATCGTAGAGCAAGATGGTCCCTTGCTCTGCCTGCACGGCTTGCGCAACCAAATCCAGCGTTCGGTTCAAGACGTGATCCAGATCCAGGCTGGCCGAGAGTTCAGAGGCGATACCGTAGAGCGCCTCCACCCGGTCCCGCTCCGCGGTCAGGTTCTTAAGAGCGTCTGCCAACTCCTCGGTGCGCTGTTCGACTCGCTCCTCCAAGTCCTCGCTGAAGTGGCGGATCTCGTCGTAGAGCCGGGCGTTCTCAATGGCAGCGGCGGCCTGGGCTGCGAATATCTCCAATACCTCGGTGGTGGCGATGTCTGGCACCTGCCCATCGCGAGGCTCATCCACACTGAGAATACCCCAGACCTCTCCCTCGGGACCCAGCAGGGGCACGATCAGCAAGTCCTGCGGATGCCAGCGATCGGGCTCCCGCTCAACCTTCTCTGCCGCTTCAGACTCATAGACGTCAAGTGCTCCACGCCACTGTGCCTGTTCCTCTGCCGGAATGTAGTAGCTGCGGCCGATGCGGAACTCGTCCCGCATCAGAGATTCCACTGCCTCCCACGGTTGGGGGGTTCGTTTCATCCGCTCGGCGACCTTCACCGGCAGGCCAGCTGCCGCGACCCGCCGCAGGCGGGGTGGGCTTTCTTCCTTGATACTGACTACAACCAGATCGAAGCCCCCACTCTCCTGGACGGCGTAGGCGATCTCCTCGAGGACCTCTTCCAAGGGCTGATTGGAGCGAAGGGCTTGGCTGACCTCCAGAATGTGGCTCAACTGGTCGGCCCTCTTGCGCAGCAGCTCATTTCGAGCCATCTGCTCCTGATACCGACGGGCATTGCCAATGGCGATCGCGGCCTGGGCCGCCAGCCCCTCGACGAACTCCTGCGTCTCCGCATCGAACGCGCCGCACTGTGTGCTTCCCAGGAGGATCATGCCTGCCAGGGTGCTTCCCTCTCCATACCAGATCGGGGCCAAGAGGATGGAACGAGCATCGGCTTTTCCTACCTCCGCCCATCCTTCGGTGGAGGTGTCTGCCATGCGAAGGGTACGCCCAGTCCGCGCCACCTTGGCAACAGCGCTCTCCTCGGGGAGGTCGTTGAGGTAGTTCTCCAGGGTGATCTGTTCCTCTTCCCCATAGCCCAGGGAGAGGGCGAGCTCCCACTCGCGGTCACTGACCTCGCGCAGGATGATGGCGCAGTGGGTGGTCCCCTCTAACCCCATGGCCTCTTCCAACACCAATCGGAGGATATGCTCCTGGCTGAGCGTGGTGCTCAGTTCCCGTCCAACTCGCTGGAGGCCGGAGAGAGCGCTGGCCCGGCGACGGAGTTCCTGGTCAACGCGGGCGTACAGGCGGGCGTTCTCGATCGCCACGGCTGCTTGGTCGGCGAAGGCGGCCAGGAGTTCGTGCTCCGACTCGGTGAAGCGATGGGGATGATGGAAGAGAACGGAGAGCATGCCGATGACTTGCTCTCCCACCTTCAACGGTAGGTCGGCGAATGCCCTGACGTTCTCCTGCTCGGCCAGGGGGCCGAAGGAGCGGGCGGAGGGATCGACGGCGATGTTCTCCACGACCGCCGGCTCCCCGGCAGCGGCGGCGTGAGCCCGTCCTCCCCGTTCCAGAGGAAGCGTCTGGGAGTTGGCGATGTAGTTCTCGCTCAGGCCACGAGCGGCAGCAAGTCGAAGCAGTCTGGTCTCTTCGTCCAGCACGAAGATGGTCAAACCTTGGCAGCCTACCACCTCCAGCACCGAGTTGACGATGGTCTCCAGTACCTCTTCTAGATTCAGCGTTGAGGTGACGGTGGCGGACACACGAATCAGCGAAGCCAACTCTGCTGCCCGGCGCTGGGCCTCCTGGTAGAGACGCGCGTTCTCAATCGCCACAGCTGCTTGCAGGCCAATGGCCTGGAGGACTTCCTGGTCGTGAGAGGAGAAGGCGCTAGGAGCATAGCTGATCAACTCCAATGTGCCGATGAACTCTCCCTTCTTCTCGATAGGGACGCCCAGATAGGAGCGGAAGGGATGGTCGGGCCGATCCAGCTTGGGTCGCACGTCTTTCCGGCTGGGGATATCTCGGACTAGGAGGGGATGGCGGTGTCGAGCAATCCAGCCGGTGTATCCTTCATCCAGCCGGTAGGTGGCCCCGACTTCCGCGTGGTAAGCCTCAGCGTCCAGAGCTCCCCGGCTCACGAGAGACTGCTGCTCCGTATTCCACAGCGTGATCTCTCCCATGTCGAAGGCGATCAGCCGCCGCGTAGAGGTTAGAATCGCCTCTAATGTGGTTCTGAGCTCAAGGCTGGCGCCGATGGTGCGGGCAATCTCCTCAAGGACATCCGGCTCTCCCGCCTGCCACGTTGAGGATTCCTCCGATCGGTGAGGGGAGACCATTTCCAGAGCCAATGCTCCCTGCTCTGCTTTCCTCTCCAGCTCAGCGCCTATCTGAGAATCGAATGTGTGTCCATCGCGACTCGCCACGCAGAGGAGCCCGATTACTCCATTCTTTCCCCGCAAAGGCACAGCCATCACGACGTGCGGCCTTTCCCCTTCGGAGGCCGGCGGCTGGACGCATACGCAGGAGCGCTCCTCCTCCATCGTCCACTGAGCGATGGTGCGCTCGTCCCCGCCAGGTGCCTCCAGGGCCGCCAAGCTCTCCCCTTGGTGCCCCCGAACGGCGACTCTTTGCAGGTCGTCTCCTTGCCACAGCAGCACTTCCCCAGCATAAGCGCCGGTCACCTGAAGTGCCTCGTCCAACAGGACCTCTGCCACCTCGTCCAGGGAGTTTCGCTCCCGCGCCCTGGGCGCAGAGCGCCCGCGCAGCCGTTCCCGATTCACCAGCGCGGGAAGCTGCCAAGCCGCGATTAGGCAAAGGGCAAGAATGAATAATGTGACTGCCGCCCCCGGGAGGGAGCCAGCGTTGATAGCTTGCACCAGTCCCGGCAGGAGGAAGCCCAGGGAAAGAAGCGACCCCACCAGGCCCATGATTCGACCGGAGGAGATCGCCAGCAGGGCGACAGCGAAGGGCAGCATCAGACGGAGCAGCGGCGTCCACTCGACCGGAGCTCGGTTGAGCCCATAGCCCAGGGCGAGCAGCAGCGCCACTGTCGCTGCGGTTATGAGTGTCTCTCTTCGTTCGATCAGATTCTCCATGGACTGAAGACTACTGCCTAAAGGGCCCCTCTCGCCGTCCGCGCATTCGTCCGTAGACGCTCCTCTATCCGCAGCCAGACGAGTGCTCACAGTCAGAAATCAAGAACGGTTCCCCTCCCGCCTCGCGTTGGCTGCTGCCTCGGTGATCTCGCGGATGTCTGTGAAGGGGCCATCTTCGCTGGTGATGAAGCCCATAGTCAACTCCATCAATCCGACTTCCCGCTCGTTCCCCTCATCATCCTCCACTGTGATATAGCCGCGCTGTCGAGCCTTGAAGTCGTAGTGTGTGCCGATCTCCTTGGAGAAGCGGGAGGCCAGATCTCTTGCGATCGACTGGACGCGGCCTTTCTCGGTGATGATAAGGAAGTCATCGCCTCCGATGTGCCCTATGAAGTCGTCAGGGGTCCCCAGCTCATCCACGGTCTCGCCCATCACCATGCCCGTGAAGCGGAGGACCTCGTCGCCAGCAACGAAGCCATATACTTCGTTGAAAGCTTCCAAGCCTTTGATCCCCACGTAGACGATGCCCCACTCATTCTCTTGCATCA
>JASFWK010000041.1:0-15650 GCA_050049355.1 Anaerolineae bacterium
AACCAACGGCGCGGTAGACCGGGTGAACCCGTCTGGCAACGCAATCACTATGATCACATCATCCGTACCGATCGCGCCCTGGATGCCATCCGCCGTTACTTCGTCGAGAACCCCGCCCGGTGGACGCTGGACCGGTACCACGCGACCCCTACCGAAGCGGAAAGAAAGACGATGAACAAGGTCCTGTGGGAGTTGCCGGAGCGGTGGGAGACCATCTCTAACAACGCCGCATCGTCGAATATCTGGACAGCGTGCAGGCTCAGGTGGCTGTCCTCACGCGAGCACAGGAAACCACAAGAGCCGAGCTTAACCGCCTGGAGCAATCGACCCTGGCGCGGGTGTTTCGGGAGGAGTTGTGGGAGGATGATGGATGCGCGACTCTGACGACGGCGAGGAGTGGGGCTTGTGGGATGGTCAGTGTGAGCGAACTGCTCTTCAAGACCTTCAAGGCCGGCCGCGGCCGGCTGATCAAGTGCTTCCTCGACGAGGAGCAAGTCGCCGAAGCGGCGATCACCCTCGTCGTCTTACTCGCGGCGTGGCCGCTGATGCGCACAAACCGGCGGCCCCTCCGGTAGTGCGGCACGCGGCGCACGAATACACAAACGCCCTGCTGGTCGTCAACAGGGACTGAGCGACTCGAATGAAGGAATCTCCATCACTGAAGGCGGCCGTGCTGACCGTGGGTGATGAGCTCACCTGCGGCTACAGGCTGGACACGAACTCCCAGACCATCTCCCGGCGACTGGCGACTGTGCCTTTAGAGGTGGAACTCCATCTGACGGTGGGCGACGACGCAGAGAGTATCCGCTCTGCTCTGAGCGCGGCCCTGGACGTGGCCGACATCGTGATCGTCACCGGCGGGCTGGGTCCCACGGAGGACGACCTGACCCGTCAGGCCGTCGCGGCCTATTTTGGCCTGGATCTGGTGGAGGACGCCGAGGCGTTGGCCCGCATCCGAAAGCGTCTGACCCGCGGGGGGCGCAGTATGTCGGATAGCAGCCGTGCCCAGGCCCGAGTGCCCGCCGGCAGCCAGATCATCCAGAACGACCGAGGCACTGCCCCCGGCTTCTATCTCCAGCACGCGGCTAGACATCTCTTTGTCACCCCCGGCATTCCCTACGAGATGAAGGGGATGCTCGAGGAGTTCATACTCCCCCGGCTGCGGGAATTGGCGTCAGCGGGGCGCCACGTTCGTCGGGCGGCCGTAAAGGTCTACGGGCTGCCGGAATCGGAGATCAACGAGCGCATCCAGCCGATGCTTGCCCGGGGCCGCAACCCAGTCCTGGGGCTCCTGCCCCACCGGGGTACTATCACCGTCGAGGTGGTGGCCGTCGGAGAGAACCCCGCCCAGGCCAAGTCGCTGCTGGCGGCGGATCTGGCCGCGCTTCGCGAGCAGCTGGAGGGCTACATCGTCAACGAGGACGAGCGGAGCTTGCCTCAGGTGGTGACCGACCTGCTGGTCGAGCGAGGGCTGACGATTGCTACGGCTGAACTGGGGACCGGTGGCCTGGTGGCTGCGCGCCTGAGCGGGCCGGAGGGAGCCCAGCGCTGGTTCCGCCGCAGCCTGGTCTTCGGGTCAGCACGTGAGGCGACGGGTACAGCACGTGGGCAGGAACTGTCGCGTACGGAGCTTGCCCTGACGATGGCACGCGCCATTCGGGAAGCGGCGGATGCCGACGTCGGTGTCGGGGTAGGAGAAATCTGGATCTCCCCAGACAGCGCCCGCCGCCAGCCCTGGGGAGAGGTGAGCGTGGCGGTGATTCTGGGGGGTCGAGAGGTGTGCCGCAGCCTGAGGTTGAATGGAGATCGGGAGCTTGTGCGGGATTGGGCCGCCGATGCCAGCTTGGCCCTGGTGCGTGAGTGGGTGCTGAACGTGTCTGGCGATGAGAACTGGATAGACATAGAGGACCGCTGACCCAGAATCGCGTGCAGAGTCCTCGCATCGACGTCTGGTCGTTGCCTCTCTACTTCCCTTGTGGTATACTTGCCTCGAATCCCGCCTTTCTTGGGAGGATCGTACATGAAACACTTCATCAGTCTGGCTGACCTCACGTCGGCAGAGATGCGCGGGCTGCTGGAACGGGCCGCCATCCTCAAGGAGGAATGGAAACGCGGAGGGAACCCTCCGTACCTGGAGGGAAAGGCCTTGGGAATGTTGTTCCAGAAGCCCTCGCTGCGCACGCGCGTATCCTTTGAGATGGCAATGGAACACCTCGGCGGGCACGCGCTGTATCTCTCGCCTTTCGAGATCCAATTGGGCAAGCGGGAGAGCGTTCCGGACGTGGCCCGCGTCCTTTCCCGTTACGTGGACTGCATCATGGCCCGGGTCTTCGGTCACTCCGACATAGTCACTCTGGCCGAGTACTCCCGTGTTCCTGTCATCAATGGCCTATCCGACTATAATCACCCTTGTCAGGGCTTGACCGATTTCTTTACCATCTTTGAGAAGAAGGGAGAGGACCTGGGGGGGCGAAAACTGGCCTTTGTGGGCGATGGAAACAACGTCGCCACCTCTTTGCTCTTCGGCGCGGCGAAGTTGGGGATGGATTTCAGTATCGCTGGGCCGGAGGGGTACGAGCTGGCCCCCGACGTGTGGGGTCTGGGGCAGCAGTTTGCTTCTGAGAGCGGCAGTCATCTGATGAGCACCCACGATCCCGCCGAGGCGGTGGCCGATGCCGACGTCATCTATACGGACGTCTGGGCCTCGATGGGAGAGGAGGAAGAGGCTGAAGAGCGAGCACGAGTCTTCGCGCCCTATCAGGTCAACGGTGCGTTGGTCGCGAAAGCGCGTTCGGATGTCATTGTGATGCATTGCCTGCCGGCTCACCGAGGCCAGGAGATCACCGATGAGGTGGCCGATGGTCCCCACTCGGTCCTGTGGGACCAGGCGGAGAACCGTATGCACGCTCAGAAGGCTATCTTGGCAGAGCTGCTCACATAGGAGCCTGTATCACCTGTAGTTCTTCAAGAGGGTTTCCGTGGATGGAGATCGCAAGGCATACGAAGAGGCAGTAGACGAAGCTTCTGACTGCGTCGAGAGGCGAGAGTGGGAGCAGGCCATTGTCGCCTACCAGCGTGCGCTCGCCGAGTTCCCGGAAGACGCAGTTGCCCTCGCGGGACTGGGGCTGGCGCTGTCCGAGGAAGGTCGGCTTGAGGAAGCGCTGGATGCTTACCGGAAGGCTGCGGGAGTAGATACGGAGGACCCTGCTCTCCTGGAACACGCTGCACAGATCTTGAAGCAGTTGGGGCGTAACCGCGAGGCCGCGAGGGCCTACCAGAGGGCGGCTGAACTGCACGAGCGTCTCGAGGCCCCCGCCCTCGCGATGGAGCGCTGGCGAGATGCGGTGGAGGCCGACAGCAGCTACGTCCCCGCCCACGTTTCTCTCCTCCAGGCTTACCTGGCTGAACGGAAGAACCGCGAGGCGGTTGGCGAGTACCTGGCCCTCGCCGATATCTACGAAACCAGAGGACAGGACGAAAGGGCGCTGGAACTCTGTCAGTGCGCTGCCCAGCTGGATCCCAACAACCCCCAGCTCCTTACTAGGTTGGAGCACCTGCGCTCTGGCGAGCACCCCGCTCCTGCTTCCAGGCCTCCGGACACGAGCAGTCTGGAGTTTCCCGTACGGAGGGAAGGGGAGAAGGGGGATCGGGGGAGTCCGGCCGACATCGCTCGCCATAAGGCCCTCAGCGACCTGGCAGAGGCGGTGTTTGATGAGACTCCTCCCAAGACGGGCCCGCTGATCCTGCGCCCTATCTCCAAGCAGGAGGTAGACAATCTGATCAGCAGAGCCCTGGATGCTCAGACCTTAGGAGATGTCAAGCAGGCGATAGCCTGCTACGAGCGTGTTCTTCGAGGCGGCGTCATCCAGCCCGCAGTGAACTTCAACCTGGGGCTTCTCTATCAGGATCAGCTTCGCTTCGAAGCTGCCATTGAGCAGTTTGAGGAGTCGGTCAGCGATCCCGAGTATCGGCTTGGCAGCAACTTCGCCATGGGCGAGTGCTGCCGAGCCCTGGGCCGCATAGAGGAAGCCTTGACTCACTTCATCGAGGTCCTCAAGCTCGTGGATCTGGGGACCGTGCGTCGGGAGCAGGCGGACGATGTGATCCATCTTTACGAGGAGCTCGCCCGCACCTACGCGGCCAAGGGAGAGAACGAGCAGGCAGTGGAGTTTGCCAATACCCTTATCTCTTTTCTAAGCGAGAAGGGGTGGGAGGACAAGGCGGTCCAGGCGCGAGGGCAGCTGGACACACTTGCTCGCGAAGGGCCGGTGTTGAGTCTGGCGGAGATCCTCGCCGTCCCTGGCTCCGAGCGCGTCCTTCAGTCCATTGGCTTGGCTCAGGAGTACCAGCGGCGAGGCATGGGGTACGCTGCGGTGGACGAGCTGAGCCGGGCGATACTCGTGAATCCCACCTTCCTCCCCCTTCATCGGCAGATGGGGGAGGCGCTGGTCGGCATGGGGAAGACAGATCAGGCGGTCGACAAGTTTCTCGCCATCGCCGACGTCTATCGCGTCCGCGGAGGCTACTCCCAGGCAGCGGCAATGTATGAGCGGGCGCTCAATCTGGAGCCGATGAACGTGGTGGTGCGGGCCAGACTGATCGATCTGCTGGTCAGCCACGGAGAGATTGACAGGGCGCTGGATCAATACCTGATCCTGGGAGATACCTACTACCGGATGGCCCAGTTGGAGCGGGCGCGGGAGAAGTTTAGCGAGGCCCTCCGGTTGGCCCCCCGGGGAAGTGTCGAGCATCGCTGGGCGGTGCGCATCCTCCATCGAATCGGCGACATCGACATGCAGCGCGTCGACTGGCGACAAGCGATCAGGGCGTACGAGCGCATCTGCGAACTGGAACCCGATGACGAGAAGGCCCGGTTGACTCTGGTTAATCTCTACTCTCGGTTGGATCAGCCGGCGCGGGCGATCGCCGAGCTGGATGGCCTGCTCCGGGCTCTCCGGGAAAGCGGCAAGACTGAGAAGATCATTACCGTGCTTGAGGACGCGATCCAGGAGCAGCCGGACGATATCCCCTTGCACACGCGGCTGGCACAGGCGTATCTGGACGCTCGTGAGGTCGAGAAGGCGCTGCTGGAGCTGGACACCTTGGGTGATTTGCAGTTAGAGGCAGGACGCACCCAGGAGGCCATCACGACTATCCAGACTATCCTTCGGCTCAACCCTCCCAACCCCGATGCCTACCGTCGACTATTGGAACAGCTGATGGCGGGCCAGGGGGGAAGTGAGCCCTAAGACCTTCTCGGTTCTCCTCAAGCGTAGCAAGATTCTTCGCTATCTCACTCTCGCTCTATGGTGAACACCATTCCATCCGACCGCCCCATCACCTCCGGGAAGTACATCTCATAGGCAGCCGCAGGCAGGACGCGGTACTCACCCTCCAGGCCAATCTGCAAGAGGTAGGTGTATTCGTAGGTACCAGCAGGCAGCGAAGTAGCAAACAGGACCAGTTTCTCATCGCGCAGGTCTGTGTTGGAGAACCACCACCAGCCCCAACCCCAGTGCCACCAGGGAGTCTCAACGTCAGTGCGGCGCAGCTCAGGTCGTTCACCCACGACGCTGGTTGTCTGGAGACTCGTGTCTACCGGCTCCGCTCCTGCCGGGAAGGGATCCTCAATCACGACGTACTGAAGGTCGTGAGGGGCGATGATCGTCAGGCGCACCCGAACGACCTCCCCCACTTCAGCCTGCTGGACGGGCTCACAATCCGCCTCGCAATCGGCCATCTCGTACGTTCGCCCGACGACGATACCTCGATTCAGCGCCTGCACTTCCTCTACCGGCAGGTAGGCCCGCAGATGGGCGGTGTAGTAGAGGCGCCCAGGTCCCTCACTGCGGGCAATCTCTAACCGGTTGGGTTCCCCAAGGAGGAGATCCGCCACTGCCACGCGGAATTGGGTCGCGTCCTGCAACGTCTCCGGGGCCACTTCTCCGGAGCCCAGATCCTCGCCGTTGAGGCGGATCCCCCAGTCGTATTCACCCTCCAGCTCCCCGGTCGCGACCATCCAGTCGGTCAGGGCGATGAGCGCCCAAGCTGTCTCCTGCGTCGTCTCCCAGTGATCGGCAGTACGGGCGTGCATCAACCAGCGGACTGCATTGCCGGCCAGCGAATTCTCCGGATCCAGACGCGCCAAGGCGTCCAGCACGACTGCCGTGGTGCGGGTGTCGGTGTTCCAGTTCCAGTGGTCCGGGTCCGCTTCCTGCCAATGTGCGCCTGTGGCGCTGACGATAGCTGCACTGTTCAGATCGGACATGAGGGTTTGGATGCGTGGGTCTCTGTCATTCACCAGGTCAAAGGCGAGCGCCAGATAGGCTCGACCGTACTGGCCCAGGCGGCCGCGCACGTCGTAGAGGGCCGCGAGGTGGCTCTCTTGGACTGCACCAGCCTCGGCCAGTGCGTAGAGGACGAAGGCCCGTCGGTTCGCTCTGAAGGCGGTATCCAGTTCGGAGGTCGGCCCCAGCTGCTCCAGCAGGAACTCTACACCGCGATCTAGTACCCCTTCGTCGACGGCGAAGCCGGCTTCTTCGGCCTTCACCATTCCAAAGACTACGTAGGCGGAGGTGAGGAGGTTTGATTCGTCGTTCACCCACCAACCCCACCCGCCGTCGTAGTGTTGGCGAGCGTAGAGTCGCTGCAGGCCGACTGACACCTGCTGGCGCAGATTTGCCTCCAGTTCCGGGTCCTCCAGTCCCAACCGTGCCAGCGCCCGACGGGTGAGCACGTTGGGCAGGAAGCGGGAGACGACCTGCTCGGTACACTCGTAGGGGAAGTGCTCCAGGTAGTCAAGTCCGCCGGTCATGCCCGCTGCGAGCGACGGCTCTATCTGGACGGTCAGGTCACCCTGGGTCACGTCCACGGTACGAGGCAGAGCCACGGCCTCCAGCACGCTTCCTTCTTCATCCAGCTGGCCAGCGGTGCCCACCGTCTCTGGGGCAGTGTAGTGATAGATCGGCAAGAGTTGGTCAGGCGGGAGACCGGCCGGGGGCTTGACGGCGTCGGTGTAGCCGCCGCCCGCGGCGTAGAAGGTGAGATCGGCATAGGACGTGTCGTCGGTCTGTCCCACCTCCACGGGCCACTCTATTCGCTCCTTGCCGCCAGCGGGCAGTGTGACAGAATGGCGGGTCTCACCCAGCAGCGCTATCCCCTCCGCCTCTAGCCAGACCTCTGCGGCGAACGATCGGTCGGTGTTATTGTGCACCACCGCTGCCAGTTCGGCCTGGTCGCCAGAGACGAAGAAGCGCGGCGTCACTGGTCGGATCAGCAGGTCCTTAGTAGAGAGAATCTCCAGCTCCGCCTGACCCACCAGTGTCTCTTCCGTCACTCCCCGGGCATCGACGTGCCAGGTGGTCAGTTGGTCCGGCAGGCGGAACCGGACCGTGGCGCGGCCATCGGTTCCGGTGCGCACCGCAGGATCCCAGAAGGCGGTATCCGGGAACTCTTGGCGGATGAATTCAGCACCCATCGCTGCCTCTCGCCCTCCTCCGCCTCCTCCCTTTCCTTCCTCTGCCACTTGGACGGTGATGCGATCCACGGAAATGGAGAGACTGTCGGCGGTGCGGACCCCTAGCCCACGTTGACCGTAGAAGGCCTCTAGGATGGCGGGGGCGTTGGGCTGGGCCAGCGAGAGGACCGACTTATCCACTACCGCCAACGCCACCTCCGCGTCCGCTGGCTGTCCCTCGGCATCGGTGACCTCGATCTGGGCCGTGACCTGCTCTCGAGGGCCGTAATGCTCGCCAGTCTCCAGATCTCGGTCGGGGCTCAAAGTGATATTCAGCTCCTGCTGGATCGTGGATACCTCGAACGAGACATAGCCAACGCGGTAGCTCGGCACTGGGTTGGTGTCATCAACACCCTTGACCAGTACCACAGAGACGTAGACGTTGGGGGCATAGTCGACGGCGATGGGCAGCTCCACCGTCTCGGCGTTGCCGGAGAGGGTCTGCACCCAGTGTTCCACAATGCGTCCCCGCTCCACCGTAAAGAGGGCTGTCACCTCGCCCTGGAAGGGGGAGGGGACGAGGATCTCGGCCACGTCGCCAGGCTCGTAGGAACGCTGATCGGCGATCAGCTGGATGCGGTCATTGTTCTCCTGTCGCCAGCTGACGTACTCGCTGCTGGAAACCCACAGCCATGTGGCGGAGACGACGTCGTTGCCCTGCTCATCGGTCCCTTCCGCGCGTACGATGTAGGTTCCGCCCTCCTCGGGCACGAAGGCGGCCGTCGCCTCGCCCCGCCGGTCGGTGGTCACGGTCTGGCTAAGGACGACCGTATCCGTAGGGGTCCAAGTCCAGTACAGGTTGCCGTACTCATCCTCCTCTTGGACGTTGAGCCACTGGCGCCGGTTGAAGGTGACGGTGAGAGGGACATCGCCCACCGGCTCTCCCTCCCAATCGACGGTTCGTATTTCGATCTCTTGCTCCTCGCCGACGCGGCCGACGTAGCGGGAGGCCCTCAGGCCGATGTAGAAGAGGCCTTTGTGCGCGATGACAGGAGTGCGGTTACTGACCGACTGATCGTTGACGTCAGTGACGGTGGCCTCGATGGTGAGTTGCTGGCTGAAGAGGGCATCGGCGATGTCAGCTGGAACGGAGAAGACGAAACGCCCCCGAGCGTCGGTAGTGCCCTCTCCCTCGGCGATCACGCGGCCCCAGCCCGGTACCTCCTGCGGCTGCCACCAATCCCAGCGGCTGGTGTCGCTCCAATCCCACCAGCCAGGCACGTCGGGACGGAAAGCGTAGTCCTGGGTGAGCAGCGTCCAGTTGACCTGACCATCGGCGACAGGTCCACCGAAGAAATAAGTGGCCTCAACGGCGACGTCGATCCTCTCTCCGGCCAGAACCTGCTCTTGATCGCTCGTGACGCTTACCTCGAACTCGGGCCGACGGTATTCGGCGACCTGAAATCCGACGCCATCGGTCTGTTCACCGACCGCTGCCTCGATGTAGTAGTAGCCCAGACCGGCTTCCTCGCCCAGGGTAAACTCTCCCTCGAAGGTGCTGAAGTTGGATAGTGTCAACTCCTCGCTGTAGACCTCCTGACCTTCGTCGTCGTAGACGGTGATGGGGACCTTCTCTATCTGGCGCGGGAGGCTGTAGCGGGCGTCGTCCTCGGTACGCAGGATGCCGCGGAAGTAGACGGGCTGCCCCGGTCGATAGATTGGCCGGTCGGTGTGGAGGTAGAGCCGATACGGTTGCGGTGAGAAAGCCGAGGAGAGGCCGAAGTCCCACGGGCCGATCCCCGCGTACCAATCGCTCACGGCGACGGCGAAGTTCTCCTCCCCTGGCTCGCCGGCCAGGATGGTATAAGGAGCCCACATGTCATCCAGAGGGCCGACATCCGCTTGAAAGACGCCATCACTGTCGGTAGTCCCCGCGGCAAGTGCATCGCCATAGGGTCCCGCCAGCGTCAGGTCTAGGCCAGACACCGGCTTCCCCGTCTTCAGGTCTGTGGCCCACACGAGCACCTCCCGCTGGGCCAGTTTCTGGGTCAGGTGGATGCGGGAGACGACCAGGACGTGGCGGGAGGGTTCCCACCACTCCTGTCGACGCACCTCGGGGGCGGAAGCCTCCAGAAAGTAGAGCCCGGGTGGGAGAGCCCCGCCTCCCTCGGCTAGGCTCACCAGTGCATAGCGGCTCTCGTTGAGAGGAGCGTCCACCGGCAAAGTCCACTCTCGCAGAACCTCAGCTCGGGCCCTGGGGTCGAACTCATCCCAGGCATCCCAGCGGTCGGGGCCCGTGAGGCGGGTGAAGGACTCCCAATCCAACTGGTAGAGAGCGAGCTCTACCTGACTGACGTTGCGGTGCATGAGGTAGACCTGAGTATCGGTGTAGGCGCTGTAGGTGCCCACATCGCCGGGGACTGCCAAATAGGTCAGAGGATCGAGGGCGCGGGTGGTGAAGCGGACCACGGTGTCTTGGCCGAGCGTGTTGCCGTAGGGGTCAGTCGCGCCCGCGCCGATGCGAGCCTCGTAGGAGGTCGAGGGCTGGACGTCCCAGGAGACCACGAAACGGTTATTGTGACCGCTCCAGTAGGTGTAGACGCTGGTCGGCTCTGGCAGAATGGTGATATTGGGCATCAACGTTGATATGTCCATTGGAGCGGAGAAGTAGATCTCAAGGGAGGTTTCGGGGTCAGCGCCGGTCTCCCCGTCCGAGGGTGAGGTCCCCACGATGCGAGGGTAGGGCACCGTCGTGAAGGTCCAGGCGTAGTCCTCCCCCAGGGTGGCGTCGCCGACGGCGGCGCGCGCGGAGGAATCCACGCGGGCGGCGTAGCGGGTCTCCAGATCGAGAATGCCCTCGGGGGTGAACGTCATCGTCGTGGCGTCGCTCCAGGAGAAGCTGCCGGGCACGGACTCCCCCGTGGGTCCCTGGAGGGAGAACGCCGCCTCGGCGGAGGCTCGGTCCATTGGTTGGTTGAAAGTGACCGTGATGGGACGGGTCAGCGCCACCTGCCCCTCTGTGTCTTCAGGATCTGTGCGGAGGACCTGGGGGGGTTGAATGGTGAAGGTCCACGTGAAGTCGTCCTCCAGAATGCCGCCGGTTGTGTCTGTGAGGCCGGCCGGGACGGCAGCGCGGTAGCGTTGACCGGGGGTGAAGCCCGTGGCGGGACGGAAGATGTAGATAGAGGTATTGACCCACTCGCCGCTTCCCTCGACTGGGGGATCGAACTGAAGCGGGTCAGGCACGTCAGATGGGGCGCTGACCAGCTGGAGGGGAACGACGGGCCGGTTGAACATCACAGTGACGGTGGCATCGGCTTCTACATCCACTGTGTCTGGCTCGGGG
Source organism: Anaerolineae bacterium (assembly GCA_050049355.1). Lineage (GTDB taxonomy): Bacteria > Chloroflexota > Anaerolineae > B4-G1 > DUEL01 > JASFWK01. The sequence continues at coordinate 10,803 of JASFWK010000041.1, forward strand.
ATGACCTGGGTCACCTCCAAGTAGCCGACGGTGGCGAAGGTGAAGTTGACCTCCTCACGCAGCGATAGTCCCTGCGAGGACTTGGCCGACCCTCCTAGTTTGACCTGATAGCGAGTGGCTCGCTCCCAGTCGGTGCGTGGGGTGAAGACCAGGGTGGCGGGATCTGGCCAGGAGAATGTGCCGACGACGGCGGGCTCAATGGAGAAGGCATTCTCTACGGTATCGGCCTCCATCGGCTGATCGAAGAAGATAGTAAGGGGCCGATCCAGGGATGTCTCCTCCCCCGGCGCCGGGGATCTCTCCAGTAGAAGGGGGTGGGTAGGGGGTAACGGGGCAGGAGTGGGAGTTGGTTGCTGTCTGAGGAAAGAGCAGCAGGCGGGCGACAGGCCCGCGAGCAGCACGGCTAGTGCCAGCAGAGTCAATGCTTTCCGTCGGTTCATCGGTTGGCCTCCTTGTTCAGCCTCTCACGGACCGGCGGGAATGGCCTGGTCCGTTGTCTGGAGGGATACGATGATGAAGAGAAGGGCACCTTGGTTCATTCTTTGTGCCTAGCCTAACAACCTACTGGTGCTACCAGCTGGGGAGAACCTGGTTTCTCAGAAGACGGTCCGTGGCCAGGACAGGCATCAGAAACAAGAATGGGCAAAGGTCAGCGGGGCGATAGCCCCCGCGGCCAACCTGGCGGAGCGCTTGGCCACTCCTTGCCCTCTTCCCCAGGGCGCCACGGCTGTCGGTTCAGCGGCTGAGTGACCCGTGGTCCATCTCCTTCGATCCGATGCCAGTTCAGCCGTGCCATCGCCGCGCCCGCGCGCTCGAAGTATTCCATTCGCACGTAGTGAAAGCCTTCCTCCAGCCAAATGGTGGCGGAGCGAGTGCCGCGCATTGGCCGCCAGGCGTCGATCAGTAGGTGGTCGTCTACCCAAAGCCGGACTCCATCGTCGGTGGTGGTAAGGAAACGATAGGTACCTGCGTCGAAGGGGAGGGGCTGAGTCCAGCGGACGCTGAAGCCGTCGATGGGCAGGCTTGGGTCCGGAGCGCCCAGGCCCCAGTTGTAGTCCAGCGCTGTATCCACCCGCCTAAGAGTTGGTGTACCCTCAAGGTTCAGGCTGGCGAAGAACGACACTTCCCAGGGGTCTGCAGGGGGGGCGCCATCGCCGGGGCTCACTCCTTCCTCCCCCATCACACCCCAGGGAGTGCTGTGCCCCCACCAGAAGTCGATCCCAGCATGACCGGTTCGCTCATAGTACTCCACCACCAGCTCGTGTGTGCCCTCCACGTAGATTCCGTCCTGGTAGTGGATTTCCCCCTCCATCGGATGCCACTCGTTTATCAAGAGGTCATCATCGAGCCAGAATCGCACTCCGTCGTCCGACTCCACGTGGAAGATATAGTAGCCGGGCTCGAATGTGACGGTGCGGGTCCAGCGGATCGAGAAATAATCGTCCGGCATCCAGTTCACCGGCGGTCCTACGCCCCAGTTGAAGTTGATTTCCGGGTCGTCTCGCACCAGTGCCGGGCCGCCGACCAAGTCGGGGTTGTCGTAGTAGATCCCTCGCCAGGCGGAGACCGGGTCGCGCAACTCCCACCAGACGTGAGCAGCGGCCTCTCCTCCTTGCTCGAAATACTCGACGACGATGGTGTGCTGTCCCTCGGTCAGGGCGATTTCCCCAGTGCGGGTGTTGGGCAGTTGCTGGGTCTGCCAGCTGTCCACGACCAACTGCCCATCCACGTAGATCCGCACTCCGTCATCACAGCTGGCCAGAAGGCGGTAGGTGCCTGCGGTGAAGCCCAGCGCGCGGGTCCAGCGGGCGGAGAAGCCGTCGGCGGGGACCGTAGGGCCAGGGCTGCCGGAATTCCAGTCGAAATCGATCGCTCTCTCGTCACGCACCAGGATCGGGTCGCCGCTCAGGGTCTGGTTATCGTAGTACTCTGCTCGCCAAGCGGCTCCGCCTGCCACCTTCTCCCAGCCCACCTGAGCCACCGCCGCGCCTGTGTGCTCGTAGTACTCTACTGTGATGGTGTGGGTTCCCCCTGGAACGTAGTGATCCACCCAGGTCCAAGTTGCCTGACGATCGTGCCATTCATCCAGAACGAGCTCCCCTCCCACCCAGATGCGGACTCCATCGTCGGTGCGGGCCAGAAAGCGGTAGGTGCCGCCGCCGAACCACTCCTCGCGGGTCCAGCGGACGGAGAAGTTGTCCGCCGGCAGCGCCGCATCGGGACTGCCAGTGCCCCACTCGAATCCAATGACGGAATCCTCGCGCGACACGACTGGCCCGCCTTCCAGGTTGGGGTTGGAGAAGTAGTCACCCCACCATGGGCCAGGGGCGGCAAGCGCGGGCCTCACGTCGAGAGAGGGAGCCGCTGCAAGAAGCAGCACCAGCGCAACACAAAACCGAAGCAGACGTCTTCTCATCTCTCCTCTCCTGTCTGCCTGTGCTGTGATCTTCTCCGCACGTGCAGACGGAATCCTTCTACCTCTGTTACCTCAACCTGCTCCTCTACCTCGATCGGCCCCTCTTCTGATATGGCTTTCCACCGCTCTCCGGCCACCAGCACAATTCCCTCAGGGTCGAGCTGGTCCTTCACCACACCTGTGCGGCCGATCAACCCCTCCTTCCCGGTGACCGACGGGGGCCTTTGTGCCGTCAGGGCCTTGGTCACCACGAAGAAGAAAAAGAGCGCTGTCATCACGGCCACGACGGCTACCAGAGGCACCGAGAGTCGTCCATAGGAATAGGACATCGGCGTGTTGAAGAGGATCAACGCCCCAGCGATAAACGTTCCCGCCCCCGCTGCCGTCAGCGCCCCGTGGGTGGGTGCCTTGATGTCCAACAGGAAGAGGACGAAGGAGACCCCGATCAGGACAAGCCCCAGCCAGTTGAAGGGGAGCGCCCCTAGAGCATAGGCGGCTAGGGCCAGGCACAGCGCACCGATGAAGCCAGCCACCCATCCCCCAGGAGCGGAGATCTCGATCAATATGGCCTGCACTCCAATGGTCAGCAGGAGGAAGGCGATATTGGGATTGATCAAGGTGGAGAGCAGCCGCTCGATGGGGGACATCGGTATCTCCTTGATCACAGCGTCCGTTGTGTGGAGGGTCAGTTCCGTGCCATCCCCCAGCGTCACCGCGAGTCCATCGAGGCCGGTCAGCAGATCGTCCATGTCGTCAGCGATGTAGTCAATGACCCCCAGTTCGAGAGCCTCCTCTGGGCCTGCGGTAGCGCTCTCGCGGATTGCCTGCTCGGCCCATTCCACCGCCGCTTGACCCCGCCGCTCGGCGAAGAGCCCTGCGTGTTCCACCATCACGTTGACTACCTTCTCGATCTGATCGGAGGGGATGTCCCCTTCCCTCGCCCCGGAGACGACAGGGTGGGCTGCGCCAATCGTGGTGTGAGGGGCCATCGCCGCGCCGTGGGCCGCCAGCAGCATAAGCGTTCCGGCCGAGGCAGCCATGCCGCCCCGGGGCCAGACGAAGATGATGATCGGTACACGGGCGTTGTCCAGCTGCTCCATTATGCGGATCGTCGCTGTGAGGTCCCCCCCCGGGGTGTTCAGTCGGATGACGGCTGCCTCAGCCCTACCATCCTCGGCTAGTTGGATCCCACGCTCAATGTAGTCGGTCATCGCGGTAGTGACGGCGTCGTCTGCCGTGAGTACGTAGACCATCCGCTCTTCCTGGGCACCCGCCCAAACCGGTCTGGACAGACCCACGAGGAGCAGTGTTAAAGCCAAGGGGATAAGGCATACTCTCTTCATCGTGTCTATATTATACCCCAAAATTGGTCTATTGGTAGCTCAGAACTCAACCGCCATCGCTCTCTCGGGGCCGGAACACGACGTGGCGAATCGGTGGATGCCAAGATTCCGTTGGTGATTCCTGGGAGGGAACTGTGGGGTTCACCACATTTGCGTCACTCATAGTCGGATCCAGGCGCTGGGTATCGGAACCGCTGGCGACATTCAAAGTGATGGAAGGGCTGTGCTTGGCGATGGTTATTGCCGCCCCGTATGCAAGTCGTATCGTAGGAGTATAGCAGGGATTCTGGAAATATGGTAGAATATCCCCGATTCACATCCCGATACTGCAGCCGCATTCGGCAAATTGACACAACCTGAGTCCTTTTCCGTGGGTGAGTGAGGGCGCCCAGTGGGTAGCGCCATTCTCCGACGGGCCAGGAGTGGCTTCCTACAGATATGGAAGAGCCCAGAGGACCGAAGGTGGGGTTGGAGTGCTAGACTTGCTTTCCACCGGTTTGGGAGGGATACCGTGCGCAACTTGATGGTCACCGGCGGAGCCGGCTTCATCGGCTCCAATTTCGTCCGCTTCGTGCTACGAAAGTACCCCGATTACCGCGTCGTGGTCTACGACAAACTCACCTACGCTGGGAATCTGGACAACCTCAAGGATGTGGCCCACGACTTCGGCGACCGATACGTCTTCGTCAGAGAGGACATCTGCAATGCTGAGAGGGTGCGGGAGGTGGTGACGGAGCATGAGGTAGATACCATCGTCAACTTCGCCGCCGCCACCCACGTGGACCGCTCGCTGATGGAGCCGGACGAGTTCATCCGCACCGATGTCTTCGGTAGCTACGTGTTGCTCGAAGCAGCGAGGGAGTTTGGGTTGGAACGCTATCACCAGATCAGCACCGATGAGGTCTATGGGGAAGTCATGGAGGGACGATCCAGAGAGACGGATCCTCTTCATACACGCAGCCCTTACTCCGCTTCCAAGGCCAGCGGCGACATGCTTTGCATCGCTTACCACACGAGTTTCGAGATCCCGGTGACTATCACTCGAGGCTCCAACAACATCGGTCCCTATCAGTACCCCGAGAAGGTGGT
>JASFWK010000135.1:0-5799 GCA_050049355.1 Anaerolineae bacterium
TCCGGGGGAACGTAGACACTCGTCTGCGTAAGCTCCGAGGCGGCGATTACGAAGCGATCATCCTAGCCGCCGCTGGCCTGATTCGCCTGCAGCAGGACGGACAGGTCACAGAGTTTCTGTGCCCGGAGGTGATGCTTCCGGCAGCAGGGCAAGGAGCGCTAGGTATAGAAATCCGCGCCGACGACGACCGGTTCCGGGCGCTCGTCACCTCCGTGAACCACTCGCCCAGCTGGACTGCCGTCGCAGCCGAGCGGGGCTTCATGGCCCGCCTGGGTGCCGGCTGCCGCGTCCCTGCCGCTGCCTATGCTGTGGTAGAGAACGAGCAGGTCTGGCTGCGGGCGTTGGTCGCCAGCCCCGAGGGAGAGGTGATAGTGCGGGGGGAACGACGAGGACCCGCGGACCAGGCCAAGGCACTAGGGCACGCGTTGGCAGAGGAGCTGCTGGCAGAAGGAGCAGCGGAACTGCTGGGAAGTAACTGAGCGGCCACCTTAGGGAGAGGCAAACGGGAAGTGTGCCCAGCAGGGCGATCATAAGTCGAACGGCACAACAGCAGATGGAGGAAGACTTGACCCAATCTGGCATCGTCTATCTTGTTGGTGCAGGACCGGGCGATCCTGGTCTGATTACTGTGAGGGGACGCGAATGCGTGGCACAGGCAGACGTGGTCATCTACGACCGCCTGATCGGCTCAGAGCTGCTGGAGGCGGCCCGCCCCGACGCAGAACTGATCTATGTCGGCAAGTCAGCCGATCGGCATACCCTCTCGCAAGATAGGATCAATGCTCTTATTGTAGAGAAGGCGGAGAACGGGCTCCGAGTAGCCCGTCTGAAGGGAGGCGACCCCTTCGTCTTCGGACGAGGGGGGGAGGAGGCTCAGGCCGCCGTCGCCGCCGGCATTCCCTTCGAGATCGTCCCCGGCGTCACCAGCGCGATCGCAGCCCCTGCCTACGCCGGCATCCCCCTCACCCACCGAGACCTGGCATCCTCTTTCGCCGTGGTCACCGGGCACCGGCGAGAAGGGGCAGAGAGCGCCGATGAGGGCCTGGGGCTCGATTGGGCAGCGCTGGCGAAGATCGACACACTGGTCATCCTGATGGGCGTGGGTAACTTGCCGATTATCACCGAGGAATTGCGGAACGCGGGACGCGATCCGGAGACGCCAGCGGCTCTTATCCACTGGGGTACGACCGCTCGGCAGAAAGTGGTCGCTGGAAGTCTCAAGAATATCGTGGCGCGCGTGCGAGAAACTAGATTGCGCCCACCGGCCGTGCTTGTGGTGGGCGAGGTGGTGACTCTACGAGATTGCTTGCGTTGGTTTGAAACTCGGCCCCTCTTCGGCCTGCGTGTCCTGGTCACCCGCCCCCGAGCACAGGCCGGCGAGCTCTCGAAACGGCTGCGTGCGCTGGGCGCGGAACCGGTCGAGCTTCCGACCATTGAGATTCTCCCACCTGAGGATTGGTCGCCGCTGGACGCGGCCATCGCTCGCCTGGACGAGTACGACTGGGTCATCTTCACCAGCGTCAACGGAGTGCGGTTCTTCTGGAAACGCCTCAGCAGGGCAGAGAAAGACGCCAGGGTATTCGCCAATGTCCATCTGGCGGCCATAGGCCCGGCCACGGCCGCCGAGCTTATGCAACACGGACTCCGTGCCGACCTCGTGCCGTCCCGATACGTGGCTGAGGCAATCTTGGATGAGATCGAGCCAGTAGGAGGTAGACGCATCCTCCTTCCCCGCGCGAACATCGCCCGTCCAACGCTGGCTGAGGGCCTCATCGCGGCTGGAGCCAGCGTGGACGAACTCGTCGCTTACCGAACGGTGCTGAGCACGCTGAACGGTGAAGTAGTGAACAGGATCCGCCAGATGATCGCGTCGGGAGAGGTGGACATCCTCACGTTCACCAGCTCCTCCACCGTTCGCAACTTCGTCTCGCTCTTGGAAGGTGCCCCATCCCTGGCCGAGGGGACGATTGTTGCGTGCATTGGCCCGGTGACCGCCAAGACGGCGCGAGAGGTGGGCCTACCGGCCGACGTGATCGCTGCCGAGCACACGACGGACGGGCTGATCCAGGCTCTGATTGACCACGTTCGCGAAGGCCGATTGAGTGTGAAGGAGAGAGTATGAAACATGATCAGCGTTACTAGACTCTTGTGCGCTCAGACAGGTCCACAGGATCATCTACGCTACCGGTGGAGAAGGAAACACTCCGCCCACGGCTCTGCAGAAGCTAATCTGCACCGCAGACCTATTGTGGTCTGGAACTCGACCAAGGCGTGCAACCTGCGCTGCATCCACTGCTACTACACTGCCCAAGCCGGCCCTGATCCCAACGAGCTGAGCACCAGCGAGGCTCGAGCCTTCATAGACAACCTAGCCACCTTCGATGTACCTGTGCTCCTCTTCTCCGGAGGAGAACCACTTCTGCGGGACGACCTGTTCGAGCTGGGCGCCTACGCCGTTGAGAAGGGAATTCGCACTGTGATCTCGACGAACGGCACTCTGATCGATCGTGCCGCGTCGCAGCGGATTAAGAGAACAGGGTTCTCCTACGTCGGTATCTCGCTCGACGGCATTGACGAGACCAACGATCGCTTCCGTGGGGTGAGCGGGGCCTTCGACGCAGCACTGGCAGGCTTTCACCACTGTCAGGAGGCCGGTGTAAGAACGGGACTGCGGCTGACTCTGAATAAGCACAATGTCCGGGACCTTTCTGATATTCTAGATCTACTCCGCCAGGAAGGCATTCCGCGCGCCTGCTTCTACCACCTCGTCTACGCTGGCCGAGGACAGCGTATGCAGGAGGACGACCTGACCCCGGAGGAGACCCGCGCAGCAGTGGATATGATCTTCGATCGCGCGCTGGCCTTCCACAGCCAGGGCGTGGAGATCGAGATCCTCACCGTCGACAACCACGCTGACGGGCCGCATCTTCTGCGTCGGGTGGCGCGAGAGCACCCCCAGCGGCACGAGGAGGTGCTGGCTCTCTTGCGAGCCAACGGCGGGAATGCCTCCGGCATCGGCATCGCGGCCGTGGATCACCTGGGTCGCGTCCACCCCGATCAGTTCTGGCAGCATCACTCTTTCGGCAACGTGCGCAAGCGAGCCTTCGGCGACATCTGGACCGATACGTCCGACTCCCTGATGGCGGGTCTGAAGGATCGCAAACCACTGCTCAAGGGGCGCTGTGCGCAGTGCCAATACTTGGATTTGTGCAACGGCAACTTTCGGGTTCGAGCCGAGGCCGTCCACGGCGACATCTGGGCACCGGATCCGGCCTGCTATCTCACAGACGAGGAGATTGGATTATGAGTTACTTCCCGATCTACCGACCGCGCCGACTTCGAATCAGCGAGAACTTCCGCCGGATGGTGCGTGAGACCGCGCTCTCTCCAGCCGACTTCATCTACCCTCTCTTTGTCGTCCACGGAGAGAAGACAAAGCGAGAGATCCCTTCGATGCCCGGCAACTACCATTGGTCGGTGGATCTACTTCGCGAGGAAGCGGAGGAGATCGTCAGTCTAGGCATCCCGGCAGTGATACTCTTCGGTCTGCCGAGGAGCAAGGATCCGACGGGACTAGAGAACTTCGCCGACGACGGCATCGTCCAGCAAGCAGTGCGTGTGATCAAGGATGCCGTGCCGGACCTGGTGGTCATCACGGACATCTGTCTGTGCGAGTACACCGACCACGGGCACTGCGGTCTGATCAAAGGGAAGCGAGGCAACTCACCCAAGCCTCTCCCAGAAAGCCGAGGACTGCCGGACGGTTACATCCTAAACGACGAGACCCTGAAGATCCTGGGGCAGGTAGCCATCTCCCATGCCCGGGCCGGTGCTGATATGGTGGCCCCCTCGGGAATGATGGACGGGATGGTGGAGGCAATCCGCGACGCTCTGGACGAGGCTGGCTATGCGCACCTGGGCATCCTCTCCTATGCCGCCAAGTACGCCTCCAACTTCTATGGACCCTTCCGAGATGCCGCCCAGTCGCCTCCGCAGTTCGGCGACCGTCGAAGCTACCAGATGGACCCGGCGAATGCACGCGAGGCACTGCGAGAGGTGGAGCTGGACATCCGGGAGGGAGCCGACATGATCATGGTCAAGCCAGCCCTCCCCTACCTGGACATCATCCGCATGGTGCGGGAGTCCTTCGATTATCCCGTGGCAGCCTACAGCGTCAGCGGCGAATACTCCATGATCAAAGCCGCGGCCCGCCTGGGCTGGGTGGATGAACGCGGCGTCGCCCTGGAGGCCCTTACCGCCATCAAGCGAGCTGGCGCCGACGTGATTCTCACCTACTGGGCCAAAGAGGCAGCGCGCTGGCTCCGTTCCGCTGGGAGCGGATAAGGTGCCTCCGATGCTGAAAAACCAAGTCCCGCGCGTCGTTGCCTGGGAGTCAACACGCGCCTGCAACCTTGTGTGCCGTCACTGCCGAGCCAGTGCTCAGGAGACGCCGGAGCCTGACGAACTGACCACCGCGGAGGTGATGGGGTTGATCGATGAGATCGCCGCTTTCTCCCAGCCCATCTTCGTCATCAGCGGAGGGGAACCTCTGATGCGAGCCGACGTGTACGACATCGCCGCCCACGCCACTGCGCAAGGGCTGCGGGTGGCCCTCTCTCCCAACGGCACGCTCATCACCCCTCAGGCCGTGAGGCGCATGCAGGAGGTTGGCATACAGAGGATCTCGGTCAGCCTCGATGGCTCCTGTGCGGAACTTCACGACGCCATCCGCGGCGTGCCCGGGGCTTTCGAGGCAGCCGTGCGCGGCCTCGGCTTCTGTCTTGACGGGGCCTTGCCCTTTCAGATCAACACCACCGTCATGCGCCAGAACGTGAACGACCTGGAGGCCATCCATCGATTGGCGATCTCCCAAGGAGCTGCTGCGTGGCACATCTTCATGTTGGTGCCTACAGGCCGGGGCCGGGTGGACGACGAACTCACGCCCCAGGGTTACGAGCGGATCCTGAACTGGATCTACGAGACCGCCCAAGAGTCCCCCATCCCACTGCGAGTGACCTGCGGCCCCCAGTTCGTGCGCCTCGTGCTCACCCGCCAGAAAGAATCGGTCGCCCCGCCCAACCTCGTTGGCAGACACGGGGAGGGTGGACGCCCGGGGATGGACCGTATGACGCGCGGCTGTCTGGCCGGTGTAGGCTACTGTTTCATCTCCCACCGGGGCGAGGTCCACCCTTGCGGTTATCTGCCGGTGCTGGCCGGGGACATCCGCCAGCAGGATTTCCAGACCATCTACCAGCAGTCGCCGGTCTTTCAAAGCCTGCGAGACCTGGACCGGCTGGAGGGGAAGTGCGGAATCTGCCCGTTTGTCCGCCGATGCGGCGGCTGCCGCGCCCGAGCCTACAGCCTGGCAGGCAACTATCTGGCCGAGGAACCCTACTGCCTCTACGAGCCGCCTCGGCGTGAAGCACAATCGTAAGAACTCTCTCCTCCCAGAACCCAGAGGATAGTGAGGTGATGGACTGTGTATGAAGACGAAGATAACGACAGGCATACCCCCCAGAAGCGCCAGTATCCGACCCTCTACGAAAAGGGGGTGCCCGTGGCGCTGGGGATCATTGCCATAGCCATTGTTCTTCTGTTGCTGGTCATCGTCGGCGTGGCTCTGGGCCTGCTCCCGGGGGGAGGCTAACCCCAACGGGGGTATATGCGGCATAGGGCCACAAGGTCGACCTCAGTTTTCAAATGCCAAAGGAGGAAGTTATCATGATCGCAATCAACACTCTGTTACCTTTCATCTCATCGATTATCAGCTTCGTCTTTGCCTTTCTTGTGCTTAAGCGC
>JASFWK010000136.1:0-5684 GCA_050049355.1 Anaerolineae bacterium
TGAAGCGAAAGGCAGAGAGCTTCAGCGCCGGGGCGCGGACGACCGAGAAGCCAGGCCGCTCACTTCGGACCTCTCGACCCACCATCTCGACCGCCGCCAGCGCCTCCAAGTAGCTCTGGGTGAAGCGAAGGTTCTTCACCGGCGCAGTGATCTCTCCATCCTCAATGAGAAAGGTCCCATCTCGCGTCATGCCGGTCACAATGGCCTCGCGAGGATGGACCACCCGCGTGTAGTGGAAACGGGTCACGTAAAGCCCGTGCTCTGTAGAGGCGATCATCTCCTCCACCGTGTGCTCCCCGCCTCCCATCTCCAAATGGAGAGGCAGTGGCCCCGACGATCCAGAGGTCAGCCAGGGCCAGAAGGGATTGGCCGGCGGTAGAGCGTGGCCGGTGCTGACCCTATCTGCCTTCTTCGCCCAACGCCGGTCGTAGACGGCGTCCCCCACGACGCCTTCCTCAAAAATCTCCACCCGTTGGCGCGGCATGCCCTCGAAGTCGAAGGGCAGTGGCCAACCGGCCGAATCTCGCCCGTCATCCCAGATGGATACTTGGGACGAGATCAGCTTCTCCTCCTCCCGTCCGCTCATCCAACTCCGCCCCTCCTCCACCAACATCGCTCCAGCCATATAGGACAAGAAAGAGACGATATCCCCCACAGCGTAGTGTTCCAGCACCACCGGGTAGACACCCGGTTCCAAGGGCTGCGGGTGGCGTCCGCGCAGTGCACGCTGGATCGCCTCATCCCCCAAGGCTCTCACATCCACCTCTTCCACCCTCCAGGAGGCTCCGCCGCTGTAGCCAGCGCTGTCCTCAGCCATGACCACCGTGGTCAGGTCGGCAATGGTAGCGGGATGATAGGCAAAAAGGTCACGGCTGTTGGCAACGGCGAACTCATGGACAGCGGTGCGAAAGGCGCCAGACGCGTTGACACCGGCCTCGCCGGCCCGTCGACAGACCTGGCCCACGTCCCGCGCCCGGTCGGCGGGGGTGTAAACAGCAGTCCGTTCGTCGAAGACATCTACCGGTTCGATCGGCCGCGGCTCCGCCAACCCAGGCAAATCCGGGTCCCGCGGCTTGGGATCGGCCTGGCAGGCGGCGTTTGCGGCCTCTGTCACCCGCTCCAGGCCAGCCTCGCTAAGATCGTTGGTGGTGGCCACTCCCACAGACTTATCCACCACAGCCCTCACCACCACCGCCGCATTCCTCTCGGATACGTTCTGATGGACGACGTTGTTTGCGAATCGGGTTAGCTGCTCTTCCAGGCCAAAGATCACTACCTCCGTCTCGCCCGCCTCTGAGAAGGATATCACCCGCTGTGCGATATGCCGCACCCTTGCCTCACCTATCATTCCTCGCCTCCCCACATCCACCCCACAACCCCAAGAGACGCCAGTCAATCACACCTTCACGCCCACCTCCACCTCGCGGAAACGAGCCGGAGCGACCCCGTGCCCGGTGTGGGCAACCTGACCGGGCTGACCCTTGCCGCAGTTGGGAGTCCCCCACACTTGCCAGTGATCCTCGCTGCAGATCGCATCGCAGGAACCCCAGAACTCAGGGGTGATGCCAGTGTAGATGGCATTCTTCAACAGGCGCCCCAACTTACCGTTCTTGATTTCGCGGGCGCTCTCCGTACCGAACTGGAAGTTGAGCCGCTTGTCGTCAATCGACCAACTGCGGTTGGTCTCCATATAGATCCCCTCGTCGGTATCGGCGATCAGATCGTCGAACGTCCACTCCCCCGGCTCCAAATTGATGTTGGTCATCCGTATCAGCGGGATGCGGTTCCAGCCAGAGGCGCGCATCGCCCCACCTGACCGCGCCTCCATCGGATCCTCCCCGCGGAGTTTGGCAAGTTGGGCCGCCGTCTCGCGGGAACTCAGATAGCCAACGAGGACCCCTTCTCGCACCAGCGGAACCCGCTGAGCCGGGGTCCCCTCGTCGTCATACCCGAAAGTGCCCAGACCACCCGGGATAGTCGCATCGGCGGTCAAGTTGACGATGGGGGAGCCATAACGGAACGTGCCGAGCTTGTCGGGGGTGAGGAAGCTGGTGCCAGCGAAGGCTGCCTCGCTCCCGAAGACTCGGTCCAGCTCCGTGGGGTGGCCACACGACTCATGGACCTGAAGAGCCAGCTGGGTAGGTCCGAGGATCAGTGTCGTGACTCCGGATGGACAGGCATCGGCGGTGAGCAGAGCCACGGCCTCGCTGGCGACCTTCTCGGCGTTCCCCGCCAGGTCCATCGCATCAACTATCTCCCAGCCACCGGTCCGCTGGTCCCGGGCGAATGAGTTTGGATACGAACGCTGCTGTATCTCCCCCTCCCCCACCGCATAGGCAACGATCCCGCCGCCAGTCTCAATGAGCTCTTGCTCAATAAAGGAGCCTTCGGTACTGGCGAACGTCTTGTTCTCCCGCCAGGAGACCAGCGAACCTTGAGCCACTCGGACCCCCTGGATACCGCGCATCGCCTTGTCGGCTTCCAAGAGCAGTTCAAGCTTCTCGTCGACGGAGACGTCGAAGGGATCGACCTCAAGAGGAGTGCGGTAAGTGTCTATGTGGACCTCGGGCGGGCCAATGGTCACTGGCTCCCGACCGACGGTTGCGCTGGCACGCGCGATATCGACCGCCTCCGCCGCCACCTGCTCCACCTCCTGATGGTTGAGCCGAGCGCTGGAGGCGAAGCCCCAAGCTCCCTCAACGATGACCCGCACGCCAAATCCACGAGTCTCGGTGTCGGTCAGATCGGTGACCGCTCCATTTCGCACAGCCACCCGCTGCGTGCGGCGATGGACGACGCGGATGTCAGCGTAGGTGGCGCCAACGGTTCTGGCGGTACTCAACGCAAGATCTGTCAACTCTCTCAAGGCGCACCTCCAAGCCCAACCTAGCTCAAGCCCGGCAATCCCTCCAGCGTGCCCGTTGCAGCATAGCGAACCAGGTCTATCAATCCGATCTCAATGAGCGTCACAGCGAACCCCACAAACAGCGGCGTCACGGCTTCCCTCCAGCGGCGGTACTGATTCTCCCAGCCCATCACCACCATGACAAGTACAGCATTGACTGCCGTCAGTAGAGTCACCACCCCGGCAGCACTCAGCAGCGCTAGTGGATAGAGGAGCGGAGGCCAACCGCTCAACACAAGGCTCACCACCCCTGCCTCTACCAGCAGCATAACTCCCAAGTCGCGCCAATCTCGTATGGCAGGGCGCTGCGGAGGATTCTCCCAGAGGCTGAGATTGAGGACCGGAAAGGTCAACCCGCTGAGGGCCAGGCCGTTTAGAGCGCCGGTTACGAGCCGCAGCCACTGCCGCGGCTCGTAGAGAGCGAAGCCGTCTGATCTCATGCCTAAATAGGAGTTAGCACCGTCAACTCCCATCAGCAATATGAAGCCAATCAGGATAGCCATCATAGGTATTGACGGGAAATCCGACGCCCGACGACGTCCGAGCACGACGGCCTGCCCAAATAACCCAACCAGCGCACCCACGAAACTGCCCGTACAGCGGGCGCAGAGAGGCAGCTGCCGGCCGGCGAAGAAGAAGGAGTGAGAAGGGATGCGATGACAGACAGCGTAGCCCACCATGTCCCCCTTGGTCAGCAGGTTGGGAGGTGTGAGGACCAGAAAGGCAGACAGGCACAGACCAACGAGAAGAATCGCAGATGCGACCTGTCGGCGAGAGTGAGGGGGAATTCGTCTCTTCGTCACTTGGGACATCCTAGACCTACCGTCATCCAGATCGCTCAATCACAGAAGCCACTCGAGGTGCCCGATACTTCGCACACCCTTTCCCGAGCCTCCCTGGCCAACACCAGCCACCTTCTGACTCAAGACGGGCCAGGCTCGTCAATTATACCCTGCGCAGAGTGAGGGACAAGCGTACGTTCTAGGCGAGTTGAGGCCCTTGCCCAAGATAGGCTCGCGCAGCGATTCACGGCTAATGCGTGCCGCGTGGGCTGCCATTGCCCAGGACCTCGTCCTCGTGGAACGCGCACTTCGGAGCAAGGAGCGACTGGACAAGAGACCCACTTCCGTGCTAAAATCCGTTTCCAATCCGCTGGACGGCCTACACCATCATCAGGAGAGAGCACATGCGCGATCCCTTGGAGATCTTCTTTCATCCCAAAGGCGTCGCAGTAGTCGGCGCCAGCGCCAACCCGACCAAGCTGAGTCACGGCGTGCTGCGCAACCTGGTCACTCACGGCTACGCCGGCCCCATCTACCCAGTCAATCCAAAGGGCGGGGAGATGCTCGGTCTGCGGGTCTACCCGTCCGTGGCGGCGGTCCCCGACCCGGTCGAATTGGCAGTCATCGTCCTATCAGCCGACCGAACCGTGGATGCGTTGGAGGCATGCGGTCAGCGCGGCATACGCGCTGCGGTCCTCATCGCCTCTGGTTTCGGGGAGCTGGGCGCCGGGGGGCAAGAGAGAGAGGCACAGCTGCAGGAGATAGCCGAGCGCCACGAAATGCGCTTGATTGGCCCCAACTGTGTCGGGGTCATCGATACCTACGCCCCTATCGATACCTCCTTCGTCCGCACGATGCCCGGCCAGGGGGTCATAGGCTTCGTCTCCCATTCTGGGGCTGTCTGCGGCGGCACGATGGATTGGGCCAACGCGGTAGGCGTTGGGTTCTCACGGATCATAAGCCTGGGGAACCAGGTGGATGTAGACATGGCCGACGCACTGGAGTCATTGACGGCCGATCCCCATACGCGAGTCGTGGCCGCGTATGTCGAGGGGCTTCCCAACGGGCGTCGCTTCGTGGAGATCGCAGCGCGGATGACACCCCGCAAGCCGCTGGTGGTGCTCAAGGCCGGAGGCACTCCAAGCGGAGCCCGGGCGGTGGCCTCCCACACAGGCGCCCTGGCGGGGACGGAGCGAGCCTTCCATGCCGCGTGCCGTCGAGCCGGCGCCATCCCGGTGGAGAACTTGGAGCAG
This sequence comes from Anaerolineae bacterium, assembly GCA_050049355.1. Lineage (GTDB taxonomy): Bacteria > Chloroflexota > Anaerolineae > B4-G1 > DUEL01 > JASFWK01. The sequence continues at coordinate 4,941 of JASFWK010000136.1, forward strand.
CTGGTCGACGCAGCCATCGCGCTGGCCTACCGTCAGCCTCCGGCGGGAACGCGCCTGGCGATACTGACCAATGCGGGCGGGCCGGCAGCGGTGGGAGCGGATGCCCTAGATCGTCAGGGGTTCAAGTTGAGCGAACTCAACCCCCAGACCCAGGCGCGCCTTCGGGCGGTCTGCCCCCCGGGAGCGATGGTGAGCAACCCAGTGGATATGCTCGGAGGTCCACAGCCCGATCACTACGCGGCGGCGTTGGAGACGCTGCTGGCAGCCCCAGAGGTGGACGGTGTGATGGTGATCTTCGTGCCCCAGGCGATCATGGCCCCCCACGACGTGGCGGCGGCCGTGGGGCGTGCGGCGGAGGGGGCGGGGAAACCCGTGGTTTGCTGTATCTCCGGCGGGGGGGGTATCAGAGCCGCCGCCCGCTCCCTACATGCCCATGGGGTGCCTCACTACCTGACCCCGGCCCGCGCCGCCCTGGGGTTGGGCGCTCTGAAGCGGTATAGGGAGATCAATGCACGCCTCACATCCGAGGCGGAGCCGGTAGAGGGTGTGGATCGCGAGCGAGCGGCCCAGCTGCTGAAAGCCGCCAGTGCCAGAGGCGATCACGTTCTGGATCCTCAGACAGGAGCGGAGATAGCGGAGAGCTTCGGACTCCAGGTGCCTCCCTCTGGCCTGGCTCGAACTGCGAACGAGGCCGAGGTATTAGCAGAGCGCGTCGGCTACCCGATTGCCCTCAAGCGAGTCGCG
>JASFWK010000010.1:0-39807 GCA_050049355.1 Anaerolineae bacterium
TCGAAGCATACAGCCCCTTCAGGCGCTACCCTTCGGCAGGCTCAGGCCGACGCTCGACCGGCGAACAGCTCGCCATATATCAAAGTGTCCGGTGGCTAGGATCCTCATCAATCCATCGCGTGGAGTGTGCGGGCCGATGAGGACTGGAGAGCCAACCACCATCAAGCGGCGCCTGAACGTGAGGAGCCAGCAATTAAGTGCCCAGCAGACCGGCCTTAGGGCGGCCCGTCCTCGAAGGCGGCGGGCTGAGAAAGAAGCCCTCGGTTGTATCCCAGAAGCCCAATCTACAGCGGTCCGCCCCTTTTCGCCTCGCCCCCCTTCCGCCGTCTCTGCAAGCGCTGTGATAACAACCTCTTCACCGTTCCTCCTGACTATTCCTTCTCCTTCGTCTGTCGCACCGTCACGTGGAGGTAAGCGAAGTCCCCTTGGGGCGGGATCAAATCGGCGACCTCCATCACCTCAAAACGTTCGCCGCCCAGCTCCACCATCTCTCCAAGCCGCGGCGGTCTGTCCTGGTTCACGATCGCCCCTGGGTGGCTGCCACCGATGACAACGTAGCTCACCTTGTAGATCATCGGTCGTCTCCTCTATTCCCCGGGTACTATCCGCAGGTTTCGGTGACGCAGCTTGAAGGAAAGGTCGCGGGCGATATTGTGCATCACGATGTAGCCGATGCGATGATCAGCTTCACAGAGGGCCCAGAACTCCTCCCGTGGAATGACAAACAGTGAAGTACCATCTTCCACGGAGCGGATTGTGGCCGAGCGCACCCCTTGATCCACCAACGCCATCTCGCCGAAGACTTGCCCTCGCCCCAACTGGACCACCGGAGTCAGCTCTGGCGGGCCGGAGATATCGGGAACTCCCCCGCCGGGCACTGCCACCTCCACCATTCCGGCCCGAATCAGGTAGAGCTCATCCGATGGTTCTCCCTCGGTGATGACGGTCTCGCCTCCGTCGAAGGTCTCGATGTGGCCAATAGAGCGGATCTGTTGGATGTCCTCCTCCGACAGGTTCGCGAAGAGTTCGCTCTGTCTGAGCAAATCGGACACTTCATTCATCTGCTATCCCCTCCTCTCGCTTTCGATAAGCTTGCGCCTGTTCGGCGTACCAGACGGCCGTTTCCTGCGCCCGCCTCAGATCTTCCGTTTGCAGTTCCCGCACGACCTCCGCGGGGACTCCCAGGGCCAGCGTGCGGGGCGGGATGACGGTTCCCTCCGTCACCACTGCTCCTGCCCCGATGATCGCTTCCTTTCCCACTACGGCCCCATCGAGGACGATGGCCCCAATGCCGACTAGGGCCCCATCTTCGATCGTGGCCCCGTGAAGCACCGCCCGGTGCCCCACGGTTATCCACGCCCCCAGCCGGCAGGGTTGGCCCTGGTCTGTGTGAATCAGCGTCAGATCCTGCACATTTGTCCGCGGACCCACGACGATGGGTGCTTCCTCTGCCCGTAGTACACAACCGAACCAGACGCTGGCTTCCTCCTCCACGACGACGTTCCCGATCACGGTGGCCGTGCGGGCGACGTAGGCTTTGGGATGGATGCGGGGTTTCCTCATTGGCATGCGTGGACCTTTCTCTACGGGTCGATCTTCTGCGAGACTCGGGCTTCGTCGACGGCAGTGCGGATTTCCTCTTCGTGCAGCTCGCGCGCGGTGTATAAAGGGTTGAGAGGGACAATTGTCACCCCGGCCTTCAGAAGACCGTAGTAGGCGATCACAAACTGAGGGGAATTGGGCAAGAGGAGCGCCACTCGATCTTCCTTCTGGATCCCCAGGCTCCGAATACCGATAGTCGATATGGCGAGAAACTCCCTTATCATAGGGCCTCAGCCAGCGCTCACCCACAGATACCACCTCCTGGCGACTGGCCGTCCTCAACCTCCAGGGCGAAGAGGGCCGCCCCGTAGGCGCCCATAAGCTGGGGATGGCGAGGGAGGACCACTTCCTCGCCGGTCTCTTCCTGCAGCATGGAACGGACGGCTGGGTTCTGCACCACGCCGCCGGAGAGCATGAGAGGGCGCACCAGGCCGACCGTTCGGATCATGGCGATGATGCGCTTGATGAGGGAACGGTGGAGCCCGCGGAGGATAGATGCCACGGGGACCCCGTGCGCGATCAGGGAGATCACCTCCGACTCGGCGAAGACGGTGCAGGTGCTGGAGATCGAGGCCTCCTCCGAGGTCGACAGGGCAACCTCCCCCACGCGATCCAACGGCACGCCCAGGCGGCTGGCGGTGTTCTCGAGAAAGCGCCCCGTCCCGGCCGCGCATTTGTCGTTCATCACAAAGTCCACGACGCTTCCGTCTGCGCTGATGCCTATGACCTTACTATCCTGGCCGCCGATGTCCACCAGCGTCCCCCCGTGGCGGAGCTCGCGGTAGATCCCCTTGGCATGGCAGGTGATCTCCGTCACCTGACGGGCGGCCTGACGGACCAGATTTCGTCCGTAACCTGTCGCCACCAGCGGAACGTCGTCGCTTGAGCGGGGCGTCTCTTGGGCTCGCTCCAGAAAGCGCCTCACCTGATCCTCCACGCGCGGGTCGGTCGGCTCCAACAGATGCCAAGCCATCTCCCCCTGCGCGTCGATGCCCACGATCTTGGCCGTGGCGGAGCCCACGTCAATCCCTAGAGCTATGATCGCAGACACGCTATACCTCCAGCATCTCCATGAACGCGGCCAACCGGTTAGCGACCTGTTCCTCTGAGAAAGAGCGAGGATCGTTGTGATCTGCCTCCAGCAGCAGGGCGGGCAGGCTGCATTCCTGAATCAATCGGTCCCGCTGATCCATCTGGCCGATGGAATAGGGCTTGCACGAACGATCCGAATGGAGAATGACGCCATCCAGCTGGTATTCGCTGATCATCCGCCTCATTGTCGCCAGTTTGTCCCCTGTCCCTCGGTTGAGGATTGGGTAGATGTACGTGCGGGCCATCGACTCGAAAGGCCGTTCCGGATCCACCAGGTCGGCCAGCTCTCCCCAGGCGTTGGTGTAGGTGGAAGCTACGATAACGACGCCGCGCCGGCCCAGAAACTCGGCCAGGTATCGCAGCCGGTACCAGATGGGGAGGTTGTCCCACAGCAGTCGTTTTCTCTCCTCCTGAACGACCCCGACCCCCTGGTCGATGCGTTGATCGATCTCCTTGAGCATGGCGGCGTAGAAGTCCACCGTGGCCCCAGCACCGCGCATCTCCACGATGGGGGCCATCTGGATGAACTGATCGAAGACGGATATGGGCGCCGGGCGGTGTTTGTTGCGTTTCAGTACCTCCATCCACAGCTGGGTGGCCGTGCGGCTCAATCTGGCGGTCTCCCTGAGCTTTCGTTCGTCTAACGACCTCCCTGCCACCTCCTCAGCTACAGGTACCGCCTCCTCCAGCTGCCGCTTGACGAAGGCGACGCCGTGGTCGGTGACCTCCGTATAGATGAAAGGGGTGTCGATCAGAATGAGGGGAACCTTGAGCTGATGGGCCAGCACGCGGTACCAGTGGAGGACTGTCTGACAGATGTTAGTGCAGGCCAGAAGGAGGTCTGGCCTGGGAAGCCTTCCCACGGGGGTCTTCCCCGAGAGCAAGGCCCCGATGTCTGTGCGGGCGTAGGAGCAGATGTCACGGGAGTAACCGGCATTCTCGGCTTCGGAAGCGATGTCCACCACGACCCGGGCCGTCCCGCATAGGGCTCCGTGATTCTCGGGATAGAGGATGTAGAAGCCAAGGGCCTTCAAGAGCTCCACCGGCGCCCCCGAGGTGACCCAGGCTACTCTGCGCTGCAGGTTGGCGTAGCGACCCTCCAGATAGTGGCGTGCGATCAGTTCCTTGGTCCGCGAGGAGATCTTCAGCGGCGGTGTGAGGATTTCGCTCTTCCAGTGGGAGCCGGTCTTCGCATGCAGTTCCGTCTGCCAGCGCCGCAATCGAAGGACCAGCCGGCCAAGAAGGCTGACGTTCCAATGATAGCGAAGGAGCTTAGTGATGCTCATTGGCATGGGCCACGTCTATGTGCGAGCGATCGGGGAAGATGACAGCAGAGAGCTCGCAGAAGCTGCCAGAGACTCAGGCCTTCTTCGCGTCTCGGAGGCGAGTACAGAACCCAGATTCCACTCATCGGATCATCTCCAAGAACGCTTCAAGCCGTGTCAGGATTCGATGCGAAAGGGGATCGCCGATATCTACCTCCACAACCACTGAAGGGATTCCCGAGTCCTGGAGTTCCCTCCGCAAGGCCGGGATATCGAAGAGTTCAGGCTCGCAGAACTTGACGTCGTAGAAGATCACTCCCTTTGCGCCGAACGTCCGCACCAGGTCCAGGAGGTGTTCAGTGCGATCGTGAATGGAGCTGGCACGGGTGGAGTCCGGCGGCGCCTGGAGTATTCTCTCCGCCATACGCCGGAAGGGGTTCACACTTCTGCCGCGAGGATAGAGCCGGCGACCACAAGAGGCGAGATCATCGGCGACGACCGCCCCGCCCATCTCGGTGATGGCCTCCAGCAAGGCCATAGGCTCGGGGACGATGCCCGAAATCAGGATGGGCACGCCGTCCCTTCTGGTCTCGGCGGACTGCCCAGCCGCGCCTTGGGCCAACTCAGCGAACATCTCGGCGGGAAGGTACTCCCGGCTGCGGACCAAGCGATAGAAAGCCGCATCGGTCAGGGGAAGCCTCTCTCGGCTGCCGTGGAGGTCGGAGAGGAGTTGATCTGCCTCCTCTTCCCGGTGTATGCTCTCCAAGAGATCGGCTTCGGAGGGGCCGCGGCCGGTCTTCGTGGTCAGCTGGCGATAGAGGTCGCGGAACTCGTCGGCGAGGAAGTCTATGTCGCTCTCCCGCTCTCCGCGTGGTATGTAGATGGGGAAGACTGGCTGGTCGGGGTTGACGAAGTCGATCAGAAGGCTGCCCAGGCCCTGCAGGGAATCGCACGCGTGGGGGACGATGAGGAAATCGGCGACATCCAATCCGCCCGTCTGCAGGAAGGAGAGCGCGTTCCGAACAATAGAGCAGACGTAGGGCTGAAGGTGGGCGGCCCCATAGCTGGCATCCACCTTCGGTGGCCCCCATATCTCGACAGGGAGGATGTCGAAAGCGCGCAGGAGACCACGGGGATAGTGGATTGGGAGAACCGCCGCTACGAACCCTCCCCCCTCCTTGTGGTCACTGATGACCTCTAGACGGCGGGGGATGGCCGAAGGGGTCTCCATAGGGCGCCTCCTGCCTCTGCTGGTGTGCAGCCGTGGGTTGACTAGCGAACGCCCTGGCGCGGTGCCTGGTCCAACCCAGCGTGGCGAGTGCATGTGAATCCTGAGAATAATTCTAGCATGAAAAGGGGGCCGAGGGAAGCAGCGTGCGAAGGAATTGTCGAGGGATTTCACTCAATGTCCATCTCGTCTTCACGGAATCTTCATCTTCCTGAAGTATACTCTGGGCACAAAATTACACACAGGAGGTGTAAAGATGCTAAGACGCAAAGGTTTAGTCGTAACGTTGGCAGCGCTGGGGGTGTTGGCCGCTCTGCTCGGATCGGCGGAGGTGGCCAGCGCTCAGGGTCCCTGGCCGCCCTTTGAGGGCTTTCCTTTCCGCGGCAGGGGGCTCTGGGGTCCAGGTGGCCGAATGCATGGCTGGGGAATGCGTGGTTTCTCCCTGGTGGACGCAGCGGCCGAGGTGACTGGCCTGACGGCGGAAGAGGTCATCACCGCCCTGGAGGAGGGCCAGACCTTCGCCGAGATCGCTGAAGCGGAGGGCGTAGATCCCCAAACGATCGCGGATGCCTTTCTGGCGGAGCGTGAGGCGGCGCTAGAGGAGGCTGTGGCGGATGGCCGACTGACTGAGGAGCAGGCGGATCTGATGCTGGAGCAGATGGCTGAGCACGTCTCTGAGCAGCTGGAGGAGTCGTGGATGCCGCGCTCCTTCGGCGATGGCTTGGTGGCTCCGAGGCGCTGGGGAAAACGCGGTTTCTCCCTGGTGGACGCAGCGGCCGAGGTGACTGGCCTGACGGCGGAAGAGGTCATCACCGCCCTGCAGGAGGGGGAGACCTTCGCCGAGATCGCTGAAGCGGAGGGCGTAGATCCCCAGGCGATCGCGGATGCCTTTCTGGCGGAGCGTGAGGCGGCGCTAGAGGAGGCTGTGGCCGACGACCGGCTGACCGAGGAGCAGGCGGATCGGATGCTGGAGCAGATGACTGAGCACGTCTCCGAGCGCCTGGAGGAATCGTGGATGCCGCACTCCTTCGGTGGTGGTCGGATGGGACCGCCGATGGGCGGCTGTGGAGGCTGGGCCCAGCCGCGGTCCGGCTTTGGCCCTCGCTTCTCCCCACGCTGGTAAACGATCGATCCCTGCTGGTCGTAGGGGCGGCGTGCCACGTCGCCCCTACTTCCGTTTTCTCCTCGTTGAGAGTATACTCGTTATGCGGGGGGTACTCATGTCTCAGACCATCCTGGTCGTAGACGACGAGGTTGAGATCGTGCGGCTGATGCGGGCCTACTTGGAGGAGGCCGGTTTCCGCGTGGTGACCGCCTCCGATGGCGAACAGGCGCTTAATGTCGCCCGCCAGGAAAAGCCCGACCTGGTGGTGCTCGATATCCTCATGCCCCGCATGGACGGGCTGGAGTTCACCCGCCGGATCCGCCGTGAGCGGGATCTCCCCATTGTCATGCTCACCGCCCGCGCCGAGGAGACCGACCGGATTGTAGGTCTCGAATTAGGCGCGGATGACTACGTCACCAAGCCCTTCAGCCCACGTGAGGTGGTTGCTCGGGTCCGCGCCGTTCTGCGGCGGGCCCAGACCCCACCAGAACCGCGGCAGGTGCTGCGTGTCGGTCCGATCACGCTGGACCGATCTGCCCACACGGTGACGGTGTCGAGCACGCCGGTGGACTTGACCCCCACCGAGTTCGACATTCTGTTGACGTTGATGACCACGCCGGGTCGCGTCTTCACCCGTGCCGAGATCCTGGAGGCAGTGCAAGGAGTCGCCTTCGAATCCTATGAGCGGACAGTGGATGTCCACATCAAGAACTTGCGGCATAAGCTGGAGGCGGATTCCGCTCATCCGGTTTTCATCCTCACCGTGCGCGGGGTGGGATACCGCCTTAACCCAGAGCCCGGGGATGATCGATGATGCGAAGTCTCTTCTGGAAGGGAATGTTGGCCTTCCTGGCAGTTATTCTGGTGGCTGTGGGTACGGTGGCGCTGCTGGCTGGGCGAGTCACCGTCACCGAGTTCCGCCGCTATGCCCTCACCCACGGGGGAATGTGGAACCGACAGGTGGCGCGTTTGGCCACCTACTATGTCACCCACGGCTCGTGGGAAGGGGTCCAAGCTCTGCTATCGTCCTCTGCGGGCATGATGGGGCCGATGATGGGGTCAGAGGGTCGGGCAGGGCAGGGGGGGATGGGTGGTCAGAGGTTCGATTTCCGACTGGCTGATCGCCAGGGGCGAATCGTGGGCGATACCAGCGGTTACCCGCGTGGTAGCGTCTCCCAGGCGGAGCTGCAGAATGGCATCGCAATTGAAGTGGAGGATCGAATTGCAGGGTATCTCCTGCCCTCCATCAGAGCTCCGGCTGTCCTGCCCCTGGATCAACCTCAGGCGGAGTTCTTGGCGCGTGTGCGCATTGCCCTCTGGATTGGCGCCCTGGCCGCTCTGGGGGCGGCCCTGATCATCGGAGGACTCCTGTTCCGCTCCATTATCGCCCCCATCCATCGCCTCACTGCTGCCAGTCAGGCCATCGCCGAGGGTGATCTATCCGCTCGCGCCGTCGTGCGGGGGGAGGACGAGGTGGCCCAGCTGGCAAGATCCTTCAACCAGATGGCCGAAAGCTTGACGCGGGCCGAGGAGACGCGCCGCAGCCAGACCGCGGACATTGCCCACGAGCTGCGCACCCCCCTGACCGTTCTGCAGGGGACGCTGGAGGCGATGCTGGACCGGGTCTATGCCGTTGACCAAGAGCACCTGCAGGCGGCACTTGCGCAGGTGCGTACGTTGGCCCGCCTGGTGGAGGATCTGCGTCTGCTAGCCTTGGCCGACGCCGGCGAACTGCGGCTCCATAAGGTACCCCTGGACCTGAGAGGTCTCCTGCGAGAGGCTGTGGAGGCCCACCGCCCGCGGGCCGTTGAGCACCGTGTTGCCCTGACGCTGGAGGCGCCGCGTGCCCTTCCCCTGGTCCTGGGTGACCGGGATAGGCTGGCGCAGGTGGTGGGAAACCTGCTGGATAACGCTCTGAGGTATGTCTCGGAGGGAGGTGAGCAGGTCGTGGTGCGGGTGGGCCAGCAGGAGCGAGAGGTGGCGGTCTCGGTGGTGGATGATGGACCGGGTGTGCCGCCAGAGGATCTCCCGCGTCTGTTCGAGCGGTTGTGGCGAGGGGATGTCTCTCGCACGCGAGCAACTGGCGGCAGCGGCCTTGGGCTCGCCATCGCGCGCCACATTGTTGAGGCACACGGCGGCCGCATCTGGGCGGAGCCGACCTCCGGCGGTGGCCTCACCGTCACCTTTGCCCTCCCGGCGGCGGAACTGGCGTAGCCTGTCTCTAGATGCGCAGGCGGTGGGGAAACCTCAGCTCTGTGTGTTTGGATGGCAGGTCGAGCCAAATAGCTAGGAGAGAAGGAGTTTGCTTAAATGGCCAATGTCACGCGAAGGGACTTTCTTCGCCGAATGGCGGCAGGGCTCGGCACGCTCGCTGGTGCCTGGCTGCTGAACGCCTGCGAACGAGAAGCCGCGCCGGCACCTACCTCATCGCCAGTGCCTGACACCCCTCCGTTGCCCACGGCGACTGTGGGCGGCACGGAGGTGCCAACCGCCACTCCCTCCATGGTGTATCCTGACCTAGTCGTGGCGCGAGGCGGGGAGCCCGGCGAGTTGGTGCGGCGTGCGCTGGCGGCGATTGGGGGCATGGGGCGGTTTGTGCATCCCGGCGACGATGTGATCGTCAAGCCGAACATCTGTGTCGCATACCACAGCTACGAGTACGCGGCGACCACCAACCCTTGGGTCGTGGCTGAGCTCGTTCGGCTCTGCCTGGAAGCCGGCGCGCGCCGAGTTCGGGTGATGGACTATCCCTTTGGCGGCACACCCGAGCGGGCCTACACCCGCAGCGGTATCCAGGAGCAGGTAGTGGCTGCGGGGGGAGAGATGGAGATTATGTCCTTCCTCAAGTTCATCTCCACCGATATCCCCGAGGGGTTGGATCTCCGTCAGTGTAAGATCTACGACGAGGTGCTGAATGCCGATGTGGTGATCAACGTACCCATCGCCAAACACCACAACTTGGCGCGGCTGACGTTGGGGATGAAGAATCTCATGGGCACCATTTTCAACCGACCTCAAATGCACCAGAACCTGGGGCAGCGGCTGCCCGATCTGACGAGCCGTGTCCGTCCCGAGTTGACCGTTGTCGATGCCGTCCGCATGCTGATGAGGAACGGGCCCACGGGAGGCAGCCTGGATGATGTGCACAAGATCGACACCGTGATCGTCAGTCCGGATATCGTGGCGGCCGACAGCTATGCAGCTACGCTGTTTGAACTGCAGCCGACTGATCTAAGCTATGTGCGCGCAGCCGCGGACATGGGCCTGGGTCGGAGTGATCTGGACAACCTGAGGATTGAGGAGCTCACTGTTGGCGGGTAGGGCGGAGCGCCGCCTGCGGTGGGGACCTCGCCACTGGACGACACTGCGACGGCTCGTCCAGTATCTGGCACTGCTGGCATTCGTGGCTCTCTTTGTCGGGTCGCGCTGGGGCGGGTGGCCTGGCTACGTGGTCAATGTGTCCCTGCGGCTCGACCCGCTGGCGATGATGGCGCATCTCCTGGCGAGCCGCACGCTTCTGGTCGGGTCAGCGTTGGCGCTGATCACCGTGGCGCTGACTCTTCTTCTCGGGCGGACGTGGTGTGGATGGCTTTGTCCGCTGGGGACGCTGTTGGACCTACTCTCCCTGCGCCGCGCACGTGGGGGGCGGGAGCCGCCCACCGACGCGTGGCGTAGAGTGAAGTACGGGCTGCTGCTGACGATCCTGGCAGCGGCGCTCTTGGGCAACCTGACGCTGTTGGTATTCGATCCGCTGACGATTCTCTTTCGCACACTCTCCGTCAGCGTCTGGCCCGCGCTAGATCGGGTCGTCACGGCAGCGGAGCACGTGCTCTACCGAGTGCCATTCCTTCGCCCCGCCATCTCCAGCTTTGAAAGGCTAGTCCGCCCAGAGGTGCTGCCTCCCGATCCAGCGTTCTATCGCCTTACTTCCCTGTACGCTGGCGTCTTCCTGGGGGTGATCCTCTTGAATCTGGCCGCGCAGAGGTTCTGGTGCCGCTACCTCTGCCCCCTCGGGGCTCTCTTGGGGCTCTTGAGCAAGGTGGCGATCGTGCAGCGAACGGTCAACGCTCGGTGTGAGGAGTGCGGCGCTTGCGCTCGCGTCTGTCCGACCGGTACGATTGAGGCGGACGAAGGGTATGTCAGCAACCCTGGTGAGTGCACCATGTGTATGGAGTGCCTGGTTGCCTGCCCTTACGCCGCCATCGAGTTCCCGGTTCGCCTCTCGGCGCCCGACTGGGGCACCCACGATCCCAGTCGAAGAGAGGCCCTCGCCGCCCTCGGGGTGGCTGTCGCTGGCGTAGGGCTCTTCCGCAGCGACTTCGCCGCCAGGAGGGAGCATCCGCGTCTTGTCCGCCCGCCGGGCGCGCGGGAGAACGACCTGCTGTCCAGGTGCGTCCGCTGCGGGGAGTGTCTTCGCGCCTGCCCGACGAGCGCCATACAGCCCGCCTTGATGGAGGCGGGCGTCGAGGGCTTGTGGACGCCGGTGCTGGTGCCCAGGCTGGGCTACTGCGACTACTCGTGCAACGCCTGCGGACAGGTGTGCCCTGTTCAGGCGATCCCGCAGTTGAGCCTCGAGGAGAAGCGACAGCAGGTGATCGGTCTGGCCTACATCGACCAGGATCGCTGCATTCCGTGGGCCGACTACGGCGACTGCATCGTATGCGAGGAGATGTGTCCTCTGCCTGACAAGGCGATCAAGCTGGAGCAGGTCGTGGTACGCAATGCCGAGGGCGCGCTCGTGACGGTGCAGCGTCCTCACGTGATCCGGGAGCGGTGCATCGGATGTGCCATCTGCGAATACAAGTGTCCACTCAATGGTGAGGCGGCCATCCGCGTCTACGTGCCGCCGGCAAGTTGCTGAAGCTCGGGGGCATAATGGGGCTCACCTGCGGAGCGTCCACCCGACGGAAGTGCGGGTGAGACGCAGCTCTTCGAGGACAGGCCACTCGGCAATAGCTTGGACACGGGCGCTTTCTCCCTCCAATTCGATCCGTTGGGCCTCGTAGCCGGCTGCATCCACTGCCCTGACGATCGCCAGGTGGTCGGCGGCCAGTGGGTCGGAGAAGGTTCCCCGTTCGAGGACCTCGTTGACGCCATCCAGGATCGCCTCTGTCTTGATGAAGTCACCTGCCGTGAGCGCGTCTTGGGCGGCGATGAGCATTGTCTCCAGAGCCACGTTCTCTGCCGCGCGTGGGCGACGCAGCAGGTCAGCCACGATCCCCTGTCTCCGCGCCTCGGCGGAGTTGGGGAGCCATCCACTCAGGAAGTGGGCGCTGGGGTCATACAGCTCCTGGTAGCGGCGCGCGGCGTTGAAGAGATCGACTGTGTTCTGTAGATCACGGATCTGACCGGGCGTTGGCGAAAAGGTCTGCAGCCAACGCAGAAGGTCTTCCTCCGTCGCTGCCAGTCCCACACCGAACGTCGCCGCCAGCGCTACGTCCAGCATCTCCGCAGGGGTCTCGTGGGCGGAGTCGAAGGAGTCGTAGAAGCGCCTGAACTCATCCCACCCGTAGGTCTCGATCAGGTACGCGACGAGAGCCGCTCCCTCCAGGTAGGCTACCTCGTGTTGTTGGCGATAGAAGTCACCTGTCACCTGGTCCAGCGGGATGTACCAGCCCAATCGAATAAGCGCCGCTGCTCGCTCTGGGATCGGCTCTGGCTTGAAATGCCCGCCGGCGATCCAGAGTGCCAGTCCTTCGCGGATCAGGGCGATCGAATCCTCGCCCGCAATCGCGGCATCCAGCTTGTGGGTGGCCTCGTGACGGATCACTGTCTCCAGATCGTAGCCCACATAGGGACGGTCGAGATAGGAGAGGGTCGTCCCTTCCCGGACGTACCCACCGTGGCCTATAATCCGACTGGCGAGGTAGATGTCGAGCGGTTTCGATGGGTGGTAGTCCAGCCGGCTTTGCACGTGGTCCACGCCCTTCTCCGCCGTGGCCACGATGGCGGCCAAGTCTCGCTCGGCGGCGGTGCCCGTGAGGTAGTGGAAGACGCAGCAGTCGGTGGTGGTCATATCCCACGTGGCGGTGACCTCGGCGAGAGGACGTTCGCTGGCCGGGCGAAGCTGTACCGTGAGCAAGACCCTGTTGTTGGTGGGATCCTCGTCTCCCTCGTGGATTCTGTTCTCAGGGTCGAGCCAGGCTGTGAGGAACTGCTCCCCCTCCAGGTCCGTCGTATCCCAGGTCCAAGTCATCCGCGCGCGGGGCACCTCATCGAACGTGGGATGACCAGTCGTTGCCTCGGCCACAACCTCAACTCCGTCCGAGGTGCGATGGAGAATGCGGACGGTCAGCTCGGCGGGGTCGATCTCGCCAAGATTGCGAGGAGTGACGTCGAAACTGACGATGTCTCCGCTGTAGAGGAGAGGCCCGGGGTAGAGGACGACGTCCTCGGACGTGAGGTAGAGGTCGCTCGGGGACGAAGTGGGGGCGGGAGATGGAGTGGGTAACGGTCTTTGAGTGGGAGTGGCGGTAGGGGTCAGGGCGGGAGTGGAGTGGACGGGCACACAGGCGGCCAAGACAGTCAAGAGAAGGAGGGAAAGACGGCGTGTGTTCATCTCTCGTCTAGTGAGTTCGCCTCGTCATGTTCTTCCTGGGTCTTCATTGTTCCCTCGACTGCAAGCTCCCGGGACCCGGTATCTGTGAATCCCACGGACTCCGCCAAGCGGATAGAGGACTGGTTGTCCTCGGAGACGATATACAGGGGCTGGGCGCCGGAACGGATCACCCAGTTGGCGCAAGATTCCACCACAGCCTTTCCCCATCCTCGGTCGCGTGCCTCGGGGGAGGTCCACGCGTAGAGCCCCGCAAAGTGGGGTGATCGCCAGTTGGTTCCGGCCTCGGCTGCCAACTTGCCCTGAGAGCGGATGACGAAGCGAGGGGATCCGTCGGCTGCGCGGTCGGGCACGACCAGGACGCTGATGGCGGGTGTGTAGAGAGAGAGGTCGAGTCGGTAGACGCGGTTGATCTCGAATTGCTCTACTGCCAGGACCTCCTCTACTACCGAGTGTAGATCGGGCGTGGTGATCAGGTAGTAGGGTCGCCGAGGCTCGAGCTCCCGATGTAGGAGCTCTTCTGCTGCGCCCGAATTTCGGGCTCGGAGCACCGCCGTCAGCCTGAAGAGGTCGCGGCCGGTCTGGCAGATGGACAGGAAGGCCTCCACGCGGTCAGTCGGTCCCTCCTGAATCAGGAGACGTGTCCGCTCCGGGTTGTGGTAGAGGGCGTAGTAAGCGGACAGGGCGTCTCGGGCAGCGGAGAGATCCAGCATGGGACGCACCCGCCGGCGAAGTTCGGTCAGGTCGTCCGTCATCCCCCATCTCCCATTCGTGGATCCAGCAGGGGCGCGTCTGCTGACTGGTCGGCCAGCCGGTTGCGTAGTGTCCGGGCCCGCCGAATCATCTCCCGATCGATCGAGCGGAGCCCGTCGGGCAGCGGGTCGGGGGAGACCCAGCGAGTGGCCAGGATCTCGCCGCTGAGGCGGTCTACTTCTCCTTCCACCTCGCACAGGAATGCGGTCTCCAGGTGGTCCGGCGGGCCGTCCAGTTCGATCAGCACCGGGGGGCCGACCTTTACCCTCAGGCCCACCTCCTCCTGGAGTTCCCGCCGCAGCGCATCCTGGGGGCGCTCCCGGCGACGGACCCATCCCCCCGGCAGGCCCCAGGAGTAGCGGCTTCGGAAGACGTGTTCGACAAGGAGGATCTTCCCCTCTTGGTTGAAGGCGACTCCGACGACGCCGACAGTGAACGGGGCAGCGACCCGGTTAAGTATGCGCAGGAGGAGTGGGTAGAGAAGAGGGACCTGGCGCATCAGCGCTGCGACAAGGCGTTTGGGGTCCATTCTCAATTCCCTTCTCCACTTCCCATCGCTGCGTGGTTGATGGCTTCTGCCTGATCCCGATTCCGGTGCAGAAATGGTTCCTCAGCCTCTACATCGCCGTAGCATACCTGGGCCGCCGCTTTGCAGCCGCCCTGGCACTCCTTCCGTCGGGCGCAGGGGGCGCAGAAGGCAGGCGCGGCGGCGACAAAACCGGCCAGGCGTTCGGGAGCGATGATATCAGCAAATGGCTCCTCCCAGACGTTGCCCAGGATGGTGGGGGTGTGGTTGCAGGGACGGACGTTGCCGGCGATGTCGAGTGTGTAGTAGGCACGATTGGAGCCGGCTGCACAGAAACCGAAGCTCAGGTGTGGATAGTCTGAGGGGTCGATGAGACAGGGCTGGATGGGGATGGCACACGAGATGGGCAGATCAAGCTCCTGGGCAGCTGCGTCGGCTATCTCCAGCGCTCCACGCATCTCATCTACAGTGGGCAGCAATTCACCGATCGAATCGACTGCCCGCCCGCCGGGGTTGAAGCGGTTAAGCATCACTCCCCGCACGCCAAACGCAAAAGCCAACTTCAGTGTGTCGCGTAAGTCGCCGATGTTGTGGCGGGTGGCGACGAAGACGGCCACGGCCTGTCCTCTGTGGTAGCGGATGTGGGCCAGGGCTGCCAGCACGGCGTCGAACGCGCCTCCGGAGCGGCAAAGAGAGTCGTGCGTCTCGCGGCGAAAGCTGAGCAGCGGCAATTCGAAGAGCGTCACGCCGCGTCGGATGAGGTCAGCGGCGAGGTCGTCGGTGAGTTGATGGGCGTTGGTGATGAGGTTGACGCGCACGTCCCGCTCGGCCAGGAAGCTCACGATATCGGGTAGGTCTTCGCGCAAGAGCGGCTCGCCCCCTGTCAGCGTGACGTGAGTGCAGTCAACCTGGTCGAGTACGTGAGCGAGGAGAGGACGCGCGTCGGCGGGCGAGTTCTCGGGGCTGCCAGGAGGGCGAAAGTCGGGATGGTTCCAGTAATTGTAGCAATATGAGCAGCTGTGATCGCAGGTCCGGGTGACCTCTAGGATTATCGTCTGGAGGCGGGGCCGGTCCATCCTATGTTCTACTTGCGTCCCAGAAGTAGTTCGATCAGGATGCGTGCTGCGGTGACGGATTCAGGCGGGATCTCCAGGTCGAGCTCAGCGAGGCTGGGGTAACTTGCGCCGTCACCTGATGTCTCCATCACAGCGTCGATCAGTGCTTGCTGATCGTCTAAGGACATGGATAGAAACGCAACGTCCCGCTCGATCGCGGCCTCAGCCTGAGCGAGAGTGGCTTCGTCAATCGCGCTGCGTGCACCCATCTCCGCCAGGAGGTCGGCCTGGCGTGCCAGGTTGCTGCTGCTTTCAACTTGGTAGTCAGGCCCGGGCATTGGCTCGTAGCAGGTGATGGGCGCGTTTGCGCGCCAGACGTGGTGAGCGGCGCTTTCGAAGGCGACCTGCAGATCGTCAGCGATGGCGGCATCGAGTTCGCCGGTCCGAACCAACTCATCGAGTGCCGTGCGGTGGTCGGCGGCGAGCCGTTCGCGGGTCTCCTCGCCGCGTTCGAGATCGTGGGCATCCCGGGCAAGGAGGTCCAGGCTGATCCACGTTTCGCGCAGGCGATCCCAATCACCGCTGGCACCGGACCGGGGGGTTGGTGTGGGGGCGACGGGGGCATAGCAGGTCGGACGGGGCCAGCATCGTGTGACCAGCAGCGATCCCATCATTATGCCTACAGTGCGCATGAACTCACGGCGGGTCTGCTGCACTTCACTTCCCTCCGCACATCAAGTCGGTCAACTCCCTCGCCTATGGATAGACGCGCTTCAGCGTTCTGGGGAAGGGAATGGTCTCCCGCAGGTGGTCTAGGCCGCAGATCCAGGTCACGGTGCGCTCAACACCCAACCCGAAGCCGGAGTGGACGACCGAGCCGTAGCGCCGCAGGTCGATGTACCATTCGAAGGCCTCCCGCGGCAAGTCCCACTCCTTCAGACGCTCTAGCAGAAGGGCCGGGTCGGATATGCGCTCCGAGCCACCGATGATCTCGCCGTATCCTTCCGGAGCCAAGAGGTCCACGCTCTTGGTGATCTCAGGGCGGTCCGGCCAGGGCTCCATGTAGAAGGCCTTGGCTTCCGTTGGATAGCCGTAGACAAAGATCGGCTTCTCAAATCGATTGGTTAGCTCCGTCTCATGGGGGGAACCGAAGTCGTCGCCCCACTCGATCTCCAGGAACCTTCTGAGGTGCTCATCCTCCGTCTCCTCGCGGATCTCTGTTATCATCTGGAGGGCTTCGTCGTAGGAGATGCGCGGGAAGGGCGGCGTTACCCTCTCCAGCGGATCGGTATCTCGTTCCAGGAGCGCCAGTTCCTGCTTCCGCTCTCTAAGGCAGGTTTGGACGATGTAGGAGACGAACTGCTCCATGATCTCCATTAGTTGATCGAGGTCGCAGAAGGGGACCTCGGGTTCTACCATCCAGAACTCGGTCAGGTGGCGGCGCGTCTTGGACTTCTCGGCGCGGAAAGTGGGGCCGAAGCAATAGACAGGGCCGAAGGAGTAGATGTTGGCTTCGTTGTAGAGCTGGCCTGTCTGTGCCAGATAGACCGGCTCGCCGAAGTAGTCGGTCTCGAACAAGGTGGTGGTGCCCTCACCGGCAGCGGGTGTGAGGATGGGAGTGTCCATATTCACAAATCCGTGTCCGTCTAGCCAATCCCGGATGGCGCGCACCACTGTGGCCCGCACCCTCAACACCGCCCACTGCGTCTGCGAGCGGACCCAGAGGTGGCGGTTGTCCATGAGAAAATCCACCCCGTGTTCCTTGAGCTGGATGGGGTACTCCTCAGCCATCTGAAGTGTCTTGATGTCGCTGACTCCTAACTCGTATCCGCCGGGGATGCCGGGAGCGCGGGAGTCCTGACGGACCACCCCGGTGACGATCAGAGAGGATTCTTGAGTCAACTGCTGGACCGCCTCAAAGACCTCTGCGTCAACATCATCTTCGAAGACGACGCACTGAGCGAAGCCGGTGCCGTCGCGGACCTGGAGGAATTGCAGTTTCCCTTTGTCGGTTGCACTGTAAAGCCACCCCTGGAGGCGGACCTCCTGGCCTGCGTGATGGGCAATGTCCCCGACTCTGATTGTGCGAACGTCCTCTGTCATGACGAACCTCCCCTGGGTGACTTCGTTGAAGGAATTGTACCGCAGAATAGGGTGGCGGGCAAGGCTGCTCCCAAAGTCTCTGTACTGCCGCAATTTAGCATGGAGTCCAACCGTGATCTACGGGCAAAGATTGCATCTCCCATCTCAAGAGGTAGCTGCTCGACACTTTGCTTTGGTTACGCTGGAATTGGGGTGAGGCGCTAATTGAGTAGGCCGAAGTGAAGCGAAGGCCGTGTGGAAATCGAGCCTCGCCGAGTCAGATCGCTGCTGTTGGTTTCGAGATGACACTGGCGTAAGGTGGCCTACTGGGAATGGCTCGGTGCAACCCGGGCGTGTGCCTCTTCTCCGTCTATCAACACCCAGGCGTGATCTGCATATATGGAGGTTGATGTAGGTGCAATCGTCACATACGGGGGTTCTGGCTTGCGTGATTCGGAGCACTGTGCTAGAATGCGGTCTGTTCACAGGATGGGGTAGGCAAGGAAGGAGGGGGCCATAAGCTTATCGCTGAGTTGCGCTGGGTGTGCACCTTGAGGGCTATCTAAGAATCACCACAAGTCACCAGAAGGAGCAGTTCGCTATGCGTATCCCCAGGGCTCTTTTGCCCCTAGCACTTTGTGTCGTTCTCTTGGTCTCCCTCTTCTCGCCTGCCTTGGCCGGCAGGCCGCTGAAGATTATGAATCCATCCGAGGGTGAGGTTGTCAGCGGCACCTATCTGGTCACGGGAGGGGGGGATGGCAGCTCCGTCGAGGTCTCGATTGACCACACCGGTTGGGAGCCGGCCACCGGCGGCAAGAGTTGGTCATACAGCTGGGACACGACGGCCTATTCCGATGGATCTCACACCGTTTACGCTCGGTACGTCGGCGATACCAGTGAGGAATCCGTCACAGTCACCGTCTCCAACAGCGGCGGATGCAGCGTGACCCAAGGTCAGGTGCTCATCAATGAGATTCTGCCGGCTCCCTCAAGCGGATCGGAGTGGGTGGAACTGTATAACACCACCACTACCGACCTGGACATTGGAAATTGCCATATTGACGACATCGCCGATGGCGGTGGCAGCCCCTATGAGATTCCGGCGGGGACGACCATTACCGCGGGCGGCTTTTGGACCCTGGACCGGAGCAGCTACTTCAACAACGGCGGCGACGATGTCCGGTTCCTCGAGGAAGATGCCGCCACGGTTCTCGATTCCTACACTTACGGGAGCACCGACTACGACGTCTCTTGGTATCGCCTTCCGGACGGCGGCACCTGGCAATCGACTCCGACCTCCTCGCCCACAAAAGGGGCGACGAACGGGAGTGCGGGGGAGTGCGGTACCGGAACCTGGGTGGACGGCAACCTCGAGATCCATCACATCAACATCGGTCAGGGCGACGCCACTCTGATCGTCGGCCCGACCGGGCGCTCGCTTCTCTTCGATGCCGGCGAGTCGTATTGGAACAGCAGCGCGGATGCCGAGAAGATAGGTCCCTACATTGAGGGTGTACTCGGCTGCAAGCAGCTTGACTATGTCGTGATCTCTCACTTCCACTGCGACCACATTGGTTACGTGGGGTATGGCGGGCTCTGGAATCTGGTGGAGGTCCAGGGCTTCACCGTGGGTCAGATGCTTCACCGGGACTACGGCAGCTATCTGGGCGCGACCAGCGGCACCTTCGAGGGCTGGAGGGATTACCTGGCAGGAGCAGGGGCAGACAAGCTGCATCCAACCATCGCCTCAGAGGGAACCAGTCAGGTGGATCTGGGGACTGGCGTGACCTTTGACATTGTAGGCGTTGACGGGAACGGCGCCATCAAGCCCGGCGACTTCAGCGCCGACTCAACGCCCCCCTCGGAAAACGATTACAGCATCGGTGCAGTGATCAGCTTTGGCGATTTCGACGAGTGGATCGGGGGTGACCTGGACGGTGAGTTCTATACGAGTGAATACGGGTATACCTATCACGACATCGAGTTGAGTGCTGCGCCCGAGGTTGGCGATGTGGAGATCTACCGGGTGAACCACCACGGCAGCGATCACTCCAGCAACGCGACCTTCGTCAACCAGGTTGACCCTGAGATCTCAATCGTCTCGGTGGGCTCCGACAACACGTATGGTCATCCTCGCCAATCGGTGATGGATCTAATACTGGCCACCAGCGACGTGTACATGACCGAACGTGGCGATCCCACCACTGACATCGGTGATGCGGTCGTGGCCGGCGACATCGTGGTCACAACCACGGATGGGGTGGACTACTTCGTCTATGGCACAGCCTATGTTGCCACCCAGCCGGTGCGTACTGACGATGACGCAGACGGCTACTTCGTCGAGGTGGATCCGAACGACAGCGATGCCAGCGTGACGCCTGCGCCAAAGGGCGGATGCGATTCAACGTACCAGTATTGTGACGGCGGTCAGGTGGATCCGCCGACCATGACCAACGCCGAGTCCGGCAAGAAGAGTGTCACTGTCTACTGGGATAACTCACAGACGGTGGACTACTACAACCTCTACCGCTCGGAGACAAGCGGCGGTCCCTACGTCCTTGTCGAGTCCAACTTGCCCGATTACTACTACTACTGGAAGGACAAGGGTTTGACGTCGGGCGTCGAGTACTTCTATGTGATGACCTCCGTCGTCGGCGGCGTAGAGAGTGGTTACTCCAATGAAGTAAGCGCTACCCCTCGCTAGCGGAAGGCCGCTGCGAGACACCCACGAGGGCTCGCCTCCTGGCGAGCCCTCGTGCTTTTGGAATGGTGATGGAGGCTGCGTATCATCGGTGCGATCCCGCTTTCGGCTTCGCTCAGGACAGGCTTCAGATGGGCTTGCCTCCCTGGCGGCGGGTCTTTCCGCAGCGCTGTTAAGCGTTCCAGAGGCTTCACTGAACAGGCTCTCCATTGTCTCTCTAGCTCGATTCCTTCGACTGGCTCCTCATGGTGGCCACAATCCAGTCCGCCATTCGGCAGCGCTCGCGCTTCTGACTTGGGTCTGGCGCTCCTGATCCTGGGCTCGCATGAAATCCATGAGCTGTTTGGTCGAGATGTTCAGCCTGCGCCGGTTGAGTAGCGCCCGCAGGGCGCGTATCGAAGCCAAGCAGGCGACTCCAACCGGCTCGTGTGGTGTCGATACGCCGCTCGTTATCACTCGCGGCTACTCAAGCGACGCTTGCCTACCGTTTGGACTAGGCTGGGAAGGTACCACTGAACACCATTGGGTCCCCCACCTCTCCTTGCGGCTGGCCGCGCCTCCCGCAGTCTACCCGAACATCTTGCGCCGGAGAGCCTTGCCAACAGCGCCGGTGATGGCGATTGTGAGCACAAAGAGGATGGCCCCCCCCTGGAAGACTGCTCCAACGAGGTAGAGAACGATCAGGAAGACAACGAGCATGATAGCCCCATACAGGGCATTCATTCCTATCTTACCCCAGCTCGAGCGTGCTTCCTTTTCCGCCACATTCTCACCGATCTCGGCGGCGACCTCGCCTCCTTCGACTCCAGGGCTGTAATGCCTATCCTGTGCCATTACTTCTCACCTCCTTCTTGTGGCTGATCATCTACCCTTTCCTGCGAAAAGTGGGTTGTCCAGAACGGACGCTAGAACCAGTGTTTGGATCTGCAGGTGTGATACTCGTTGAAGCAGGAGCTGTTCCCCCACCGAGGGAACCTAGATGTGTCTTCCTCGGGATGGCTCATCTTCCACTCGAGTTTGGCGCCGGGCAGCCCGCTTCAAACCTCCCGCGCCAATGGCACAGCTGCAGAACCCCCTTTTTTTGCTTCCGGGTAACCGTTCGGGCGGCTGACGCTGTCGGGAGCAGGGGTTCCGTGAGGATTTCGTTGGGCATTTGCTACTTCGTCTCCATTACCAGAGGTATGCCCTGCTTCTCTCTGAGCTGCAGACGCATGGCGTAGTACATCACGGTGGTTCCTGGTGGCAAGAGGTCAAACTTCTCAGGGTGTGAGCGCACCGAATAGAATCTGTCATCGGACTCTGGCAAGCTCGGCATCTCCTTTACCGTGATGTCGTCACGATTGAGCATGGCTAAGCCGGTGGCATAGGGAAGGCGGACGACAATGTAGCGATCCTCTACCCACAAGGCGATGTCATAGTTATGCCCTGTATGCCTAATGTAGAGATTATCGATCTGCAACTCCGCCTCTGGATAGTCACCCTTAGCGGGGAACGAGCGCGTCATAACCCCGGTCTCTTCCCCTGCCGCCATAACTTCCTCGCGCAGCTCCTGCCGCATCTGGGCGACCTCTGCTTCGAGCTGGTCTGTGAGTGGCTCTACCCAAGCGAACCGATCCTCGTCTGCTTTCTCCGCCGTAGACTCGCTTGATGTGACCGAGGGCTGTTCGGATTCAGCGCCCTCCAAGTCACGTCCACAGTGCTTACAAACTCGCGCTTCTTCCCGGATAAGCTCGGCGCAATAGGGGCATTTGCGCGTAGGTAATTGGGAGTTGTGTGCCTTGGCTGCCTGGTATCCGTCGACAAACAGACCACCGAGAAAGAGAAAGACAGCCAGCCAGATACAATTGGCCGACTCCGTCAACACAGTAATGAGACCGACGGCGAGGAATGCTGCAAGAGGAACAACGACGAACGTGGCGATGGCGCGGCCCCAGTTCCTCAGGTAGGCGTGACCCAAGCCGGCGATCAATAGGTTCAAGATGCCGGCACTGATTGGATTCTTCTTATCCATCCTCTTCTCCCTGTTCTTCTCCTAATGTGGTCCCAGAATGCTCGTGCCCCTAGGTCTCTGTCAGATTGATTCGACCAGATAGGCCGCCAGTCTCCGCGATTGCCGGTAGTGTGACGGTCCGTACAGAGACGAACATCCACTGGCGAGCGTTACACGACTGCTGCCCGCAGTACTCCTGCAATGGCCCGTTGGCGTACTTCGGGTTGGTACGATTGTGTCAAGCACCTAGATCAAAGCTGCTCAGCTCGTTCGGGGCTGCAGGAATATGCGGCTCGTCGCCGCTGAACCAACCTCACCATCGTTGATCGGGACTGAGCAGCTGGCAGCGCGAAGCCAAGACTCTATGGCAGCGCGATTGAGTAGGCCGAAAGCCCTGTCGAAATCTAGTTTTGCCGAGTGCTACGACGCAGTTCTGGTTTTGATACGCCGCCTCTGGCGGCTACTCAACCGACGAACTGCTCCTGATTCGCAAAGTGATAGGTAGCTAGGTGAGAGATTCCCAGGTGGCAGAACCCTGGTGTGACCATCTACTGGCTGATGCTCGAGAGCATATCTCTGATTGAGGGGCCAAAGATCGTAAGCACAACGATCAACACACTGACAGCGATGCCCCCCCCTCCGATGATCATCCCGACCAGAGCCCTTCTCTTTCCATCCAGAGCGCCATCGCTTTCCCGTATCCGACGCCGGGCTATCAAGCCGGTGATGAGGGCCGCAATCCCAAAGAAGATCCCCGTTCCATAGCAGAAAGTTGTCGGGACGGATAGAATGCCCAGAACCAGGCTCGCGATCGCCATCCCATTGGTCTCGTCAGCCTGCTGGGTGTGGGCACTCGGTCGCGATGATTCTCCCTCCGGTCTTTGGGGCGACTTGAAGGGGCGACTCTCCCCGCCCGCCCCCGGAACCAGGGGGAGCCCCGAACGCTCCTGCTCTACTTTCCGGAAGACAAGGTACTGCACCTTGACCGGCTGTGGCAGATCATCGAACTCGATATCAGAGAGCGCCAAGTGAGACTCGGCGAAGAATCTAGTCTCATCCAAGGACATTGCGGGGTCGCACATGCAGTCCTCGGGCTGGACATTAGCGCGGTCAGGTATGATGGTGCAGAAGTATGCCTCGGTGTCCGGTCGAGGGCAGACAATGATATAGTGCTCCGTGCTCTCCCTGTAGTAGATGCTGAGGTTGTCTGTCCGCAAACGTATGATCGAGTCGCTATCGCTCAGTTGGAACTTGCATGTACGGATTGCATCTGGTTTTGCATTCATTATGCACCTCCTCCCAGTCTACACGTCTAGCTATCTGATCTCCTCACACATCTGGCTCAATTCATCTCCACCTACGGCGCTTTCGTCAAAGAATGGAACAAGGGCCTGCTCGAACAGGATCGCGTTCTCCGCCGCAAAGCTCGCTGCCGCCTGCCCCACCTGCTGGCCCGCCTCTCCCAGTTCCGGCGTGTCTGCATCCTCGCCCGCCTCGACGAGCACCTCACTGGCATCCATGATCTCCTCATAGATCTCTGCCGCTGAGCACCCAGTGACGTTACAGTCAATGCCGATGCCAGAGCCCGATGGCCAGACATCAACCAACTGGTCGTAGGCGTCGGAAACTGCCGCATCGTTCCGCGACGGCCCGGCACACCCCGCAGCCAACGTGATCAACAGGGCTAACAGGCCCAATGACACAAACTGTCTGATCCGCTCCATCGTCAAACCCCCTTCTCCTCCAAACACCTGCTTCTCCCTACGCTCCCACCCTACTAACCTCGTGCGAGCAAATTCGCACATAGATGTAACAATCCTGTAAACTTGCCCGCGCAGTTACCACTGAGAGCAAAGCAGGGAACAGTCACTGCGGCCCCTACGATCTCAGCACCAGCCCTTCGATTACCTCAGGACAAGCGGCAGGTAGACGCGGTGCACCACCGCCACCCCGCCCCAGAATCCGCCAGCCAGGGTGTAGTCACCACCAAGCCAGGTCGCGGCATCGGGTTGACCCGAGGTGCCGCCGAGAGTGTATCCCCCGCTGGTGT
This sequence comes from Anaerolineae bacterium, assembly GCA_050049355.1. Lineage (GTDB taxonomy): Bacteria > Chloroflexota > Anaerolineae > B4-G1 > DUEL01 > JASFWK01. The sequence continues at coordinate 24,006 of JASFWK010000010.1, forward strand.
TGAACGTCCCCCCGCCACCGTCGACGGTCCACCAGGAGAGATCGTAGGGGCGGGCCTCTGTGCCTGCCCGGCTTGTCTGGGCAGGCTCTTGTTGTTCCTGGGTAGACCGATTCTCCGCGATGGCACGGATGGCTGCTGCTCCCCGGGCCACCGTTGCACTCAGGACAGTGATGAAGATCAGAACTGCCAGGGCCGATAGAAACCTGGCGTATTTCATTGCTTTCTCTCCTTCACTTGCCCACCCAGCCGGTGGCGCCGGTGCAGATGTAGAGATTAGTTGTGCCATCTGTACGCACTACGATCCGTCCGGCTTCGGAGGCTTCATCACAGTCCGCCGCTGGAGGCGCGCTGCCGGTGATGGTCGGGAATTGGATGTAGTTACCAACGACCTGCAGGTCGCCCTCCACAGCCATATCTCCTCCCACCAGCGCTCCGCTAGGGCCGACGTTCAGACCGCCCTGAACGTGCAGGTTGTTGCCGACGATGGCATTGTCGGTCACGTCCAGGTAGCCGCTCTGCAGGTTGCCCGTCTCCAGCGTGGGTGCCTCCAGGTTGTTGACCTCGAAAGTGACCAGGCGGTCGTTGAAGGAAGAGGAGACGTAGGCATAGCGACCAGAGACGTAGACGGACCGCGGCGAGTCCAGGTTCGCGTTGGTGTAGCCTTTGGCAACTATGTTGGCCGGGTCGGAGACGTCAAAGACGGCCAGGCGGTCGTTGCCGAACGACGCGACGTAGGCGTAGCGGCCTGAGACGTAGACGGAGATCGGGAAGTCCAGGTTCGCGTTGGTGAAGCCCAGGGCGACGATGTTGTTCGGGTCAGAGACGTCAAAGACGACCAGGCGGTGGTTGTTGCTTGATGCGATATAGGCATATCGGCCCGAGACGTAGACGGACCGCGGCTCGTTCAGGTATGTGCTGGTGAAGCCCAGGGCGACGATGTTGGCCGGGTCGGAGACGTCAAAGACGGCCAGGTGGTTGTTCGTGTACGACGCGACGTAGGCGTAGCGGCCCGAGACATAGACGGAGATCGGCCCATCCAGGTTCGTGCTGGTGTAGCCCAGGGCAACGATGTTGTTCGGATCGGAGACGTCAAAGACGGCCAGGCGGTCGTTGTAGAGCGACGCGACGTAGGCGTAGCGGCCCGAGACGTAGACGGAGATCGGCATGTCCAGGTTCGCGCTGGTGAAGCCCACGGCGACGATGTTGGTCGGGTCGGAGACGTCAAAGACGGCCAGGCGGTTGTTCCAGTACGACGTGACGTAGGCGTAGCGGCCCGAGACGTAGACGGAGTACGGCCCGTCCAGGTTCGTGCTGGTGTAGCCCAGGGCAACGATGTTGTTCGGATCGGAGACGTCAAAGACGGCCAAGCGGTGGTTGTTGGTTGATGCGACGTAGGCATAGCGGCCAGAGACGTAGAAGGAGTACGGCCCGTCCAGGTTCGTGTTGGTGTAACCCTGGGCTGCGGGGTTGTCCTCGCCCAGAACGTGGGCGTTACCGCGCACGGTCAGCCGCTCGGTGGGGGTGTCGGTACCCAAGCCCAGATTGCCAGAGGGGTCCAGGCGCGCCTGCTCGGTGTTGTTCGTGCGCAGGACGAGCGGTTGGGCGTCGGTGGTGCCGAGAAAATTCATCGTCGACACCGTCCCGGTGTTGCCTGTCAGCGACCAGTTTGTGCCGGCCAGGGCAAAGGCGCTAGCGTGCTGCCCGTCGAGCAGGTCGGCGTCCAGGTCGGAGCCGGTCCCTTCGAGAACGTCAAAGGTAGTACCGGTCAGGTCGAGTTGGTTGCCCGGAGCGTATGTCGTGTCATCGTCGAGAGCGGGAATCCAAGTCGCACCATCCCATTGCAGCACTTGCCCGACGGCGGGCAGGGTAGTGGTGACCGGTTGTCCATGCAGCGCCCCGGTGGAGCTGGCGAACTGAGCATAGGGGGCTGCCGTGAGGGCCTGGCGGCCCAGGTCGGTGAAGCCAGAGTCGCCGGGGCACATGACGCGGATATCCAGCCAGCGGGCGTCGCCGTTGAAGGCACCCGCGCCGAAGTCGAGGGGCCGGGTGAAGAGGCCGTCGCTGATGGCGACGGTAGCGGTGATCGCTGTCCCTACCTGGCTTCCAGCGGTGGCGTCATCATAGAGGCGGAAGGCAATCTCGCAGGTATCGTTGACCGGCTCGCCATCTACCTTGAGCTGCCCCTGGTAGGTGAACGCCGTGCCAAGAGTACCTTGAGTGGCCAGGGAACCGGGAGGTTCCAGCTCCTGAGCGTAGGTCAGTCCGATCGCCGTCGCCAGCAGCAGGACCGACAGGACCAATAGACTGACCAGAATCCGTCGCGTTTTCATCTTTTTCTCCTTCATCTGTGGCTGAACAAGAACGTTGTCCACTTCACATCACAACCCCGCCGCCAACGCGATCTTAGCCACCGGACACTTTGATATATGGCGAGCTGTTCGCCGGTCGAGCGTCGGCCTGAGCCTGCCGAAGGGTAGCGTCTGAAGGGGCTGTTGCTTCGATACGCTCAGCTGCGCTGAGCCACTCAGCACAGCGTCGAGACCAAGAACAGCGATTTGAACCGCCGAGGCGCTGATCGAGTGATCGAGCGAAGCTCGATCGTATCGAGATCAAGCCTCGGCTCGGCGCTAGGCCAAACTGTCCGGTAGCTGGAACGCGGTCAACAGTGGTAGCAGTCCCAAGGACACAGACCAACCGATCCGCTATATCCTCAAACCTCCTCTTCCCCTTTGAGTCTGCGTGCCTCCTTAAGCTTACGCCAGAAGGCAATCCCTGACACCACCACGATCATGAAGCCAAAACCCGCTATGGCTGACAATGTGCCATCGCCCGGTTCCATCATTGCCATCATCAGGCATAGAATAGGAACCAGCGCCAGTGTGATAATGCCCCAGAATCTCTTCATCTTGTTGGCATATGGCAGCGCGGATTCGCCCTCTTGGCGGCCAGCACTCTTGTGCTGACCCAACCTATGTCCTCCAGCACTGTGACCCCGGTGGCATCGTGACGCTGGCAGCAAGATCTGTGCCGGTGGTGACGATGGGTGTATCCAGGTCATTGGACACAGACGACGGATCAACGGGGGGTGACGATCGGGGCAATCTGCAACGGCGCCGCCAGCGCCGGTCCGGAAATGCCGGGGCTGGCTCTTCCCAACAGACAGAGCACCACAAGTAACCCAGTCGTTGAGATCAGAACGGGTGCTGTTGCAGGCACCTGCGTACGTCGAATAGCGAATTACTTGGAGGTGCAGATCAGGGGCCAGCAGTGGACGGCGGTGAGCGCGGAGGAACTCGAGAGGTAACTTCCAAAGCGAGGAGCCCTCCCGCTTGAAGTCGCTCGGACTACTCTCCGGAATAAACTCTTGACCGGGTCGTTTGGCAGGCTGGCTCTCGGCTACCAGGGGCAGTGTCCGTGTCACAACTGGAGATGTTGTGCTGTATTGCCGAACACACATAGGTAGCCTTGCGGAGCTCTACATACGGCGCGCTTGGGAGAACCCAAGCGCCGCCTTCCGTAGCAATCGTTGATTCTACAGCAGATAGTGCCGACTGTCAAATGAGCTGGCGCGCGTGATTGCTGTCAGCCTGCAGACCGAAGTTGGCTCGCGGGCGACGGCGCCTGGGGTTCGCCGCCGGAGGTTTCTCCCCCGCCTTCAGAGAGTCTCGAAGCCGTGGCGAATGCCCGGGCGTGGGCTTGGGCAGCAACTGGGTGGGGGATGTGGTACCGGCCAAGGTTGCTCGGATGCTCTCGGTGGCACCCTTCGAGGGCTCCTGCGATTCAGTGCGGCTGGCTCGGAGTCAGGATGCAGAATTCTCTTGACTTGTCCGGCAGAGTGGCGGCAAATCGAGGATCGTACAAGCCATTTCTTGGAATGATGCGAAGAATGTTAGTTGCTGCGCGACCCCGAGCGCTAGCAGATTTGACACTTCACCATGGCGAGTTATAATGCGGCGAGATCCAAAGGAGGAACCGTTGTGACCAAGTGGCAGACCGATCCTCAGACCGGACTGCGCGTCGGGCTGGCGCTGATCGCCGTCACACTCGTGGTGTCCGGCGGCTTGATCGCCTGGACCCTGACCCATCAAGTGACGCTCTGGACTTCTCTGGCGTCCTTGGGGGTGCTGGTCTGTCTGGGCATTGTTGGCCTCCTGGCCTATTGGCTGAGTGGATTGGTTCGCTCGGGCTATGCGCTGGACCGCAATGCACTTATCATCAGCTGGGGCGCCAGCGAGCAGGTCATCCCCACCCTCGACGTCGAGCGGGTGGTGCTTGGGAGCGAACTTGAAGGTCGGATCCGCTTCCGGGGGTGCCGGTGGCCCGGGCACTGGGTGGGATACGGGGAGGTTGAGGGGCTAGGATCAGCGCTCTTCTATGCAACCGTCCCCCCGCGACGTCAGCTCTTTGTCGTCACCGAGGGGCTGGTGTATGGGATCTCGCCGGATGACCGAGAGGGCTTCCTGCGTACACTGCAAAGTCGACTAGAGATGGGGCCGACGCAGGTGGTGGAGCCCTCCTCTCGTGGCCCCGCTTTCCTGCAGTGGAGAGTGTGGGGGGATTCGCTGGCGCTGGCGCTGCTGACGGCAGCGTTGGTGGCTGTGTTAGCCCTTTTCGGTTTCCTGAGTGCGCGTTTCCTTTCCCTGCCCCGTCTACTTCCCCTCCATTTTGACGCCGCAGGGAATCCGGACCGACTGGGATCGCGGGGACAGATCTTCTTCCTCCCGCTCATCGGCTTGATAGTGCTGCTGGTCAACACCACGTTGGGAGGTGCCCTGTACCGGCGGGAGCGGCTCGTGTCCTATCTCTTCTGGGGTGGGGCCTTGTTAGTCGTGGTCTTCCTATGGGGGGCGGTTCTAGGTATTCTTGCCGCTGCCTAAGACTGTGTGTGGTTCTGCAGTGCCTTTCTTCCCTGACTGGCCGGAGACGATCTGGTCAACATGTCGGCGATAGGAGTTGCGGCGGCGTTTGCCGCGGCGGGCACCGGGTCAGTTTGGGAAATTTGGGATAAATTTGCGGTTATAATTGGGATATAGCCCTTGACACGGGTGTCGGAAACGTATATCATGGGGCCGGATAGAACATAAGTTCTATTCGGCCCCAAGCTTTTCGACGGTGAGTGGTATGCGCAAGATGCTGGAGTATCAGGCGGACCGCATCGAAGCGGTTCTTGCACAGCACAAAGTACCCGGCCGCGTGACCGGTGGCACAGTGACGCCCCGCTGGGTTCGCTTCCAGGTTCTCCCTTCGATAGGCGCGCGTATCTCGCGCATCAAGGGATTGGTTGAGGAACTGGCGGCGGCTCTGGATGCCCCTTCCTGTCGCGTGGCCCGTCAGGGAGCAGCAGTGATGATCGAGGTTCCACGTGATGATGCTCGCCCGGTGCGGCTGATGCCGTTGTTGAGTACACTCGGCGATGTCCCGCCGGTGACGGCGGTTCTAGGACTGGCCGAGGATGGCGTGCCGCTGCTCATTCGGCTTCCCTCTCCCGACGTGGCTCACATCCTCGTAGCGGGGACCACCGGCTCGGGCAAGACGGCTCTCCTGCGAACGATGATTCTGAGCCTGGCCCTGAGGCATCCCCGCCGAGGGGGACTGGCGCTCGTGCTGATGGATCCCAAGGGGCGCGCCTTCGCGGACCTTGAGGACTTGCCGCAGTTGACCCGACCCGTGGTGGTGGAGGTGGAGGAGGCAGTGGAGGCGCTGCGAAGCCTGGTGCGGCTGATGAAGCGGCGAGATCGCGAAGCCGTGAGCCAGCCGCCGGTGGTGGTCTTCATCGACGAACTGACTGACCTGATGATGGTCGGCGGGTCAGTGGCAGAGGAGCAGCTGACTCGCCTGGTGCAGCGGGGACGTGAGGCGGGGATCCACATCGTGGCGGCGACGCAGAAGCCCACGGCTGCGGTGATCGGCTCGCTGGTGAAGTCCAACTTCCCGGTGCGGTTGGTGGGGAAAGTGGCGAGTGCCCGCGACGCTCAAGTGGCTTCTGGGTGGTCAGGGACCGGTGCCGAGCGCCTGCTTGGCCGTGGCGACTTCGTGGCCGTCGCCGAGGGCAAGGTGTGTCGCTTCCAGGCAGCGTACGTTCCGCGTGAAACTGCGGTTGGCCTGGTGACCGATCTCTGCGGCGAGAGGCTGCCCGTGGTGGCGTCCACTCGGCAGGAGAGCCCGCTGCGCGCAATTGAAGCCTGGGCGGTCGATTAGGACCCCTGGCGATGCGGCCAGATTTGCCTCGGCTGGGTCGTGTGAGGGGGCCTTGCGGGACTGAACTGCGGGGAAGTGAAGAGGGATATGTCGCCTGGGGAAGAAAGACCTGTAAACCGGATCGACATCCACTTGATGGAATTCGTGGTGTCGGAACCTGTGTGATGAGAAAGGAATCGCTGTGGGCAGTGTGCCGATCGTCTCTAGGAGGCTGACGGTATGAGCGGGATGCGGGATTACGGATACTACAGCCCACCATCCAGTTCGGAGGGAAGAGGCCGACGGTCGGGTGGTCGGACCCGGCTGGTGGTTGGGGTAGTGGGGGTAGCCTTCGCGGTCAGCCTGGCCGTGATCATCGGTCAGAGGCTGAGCGAGCAGGCGGTCTCAGTCCTGTCTGGAGCCGTGTGCGGTGTGGGCGCGAGCATCCCGACGAGCCTGCTCATCGTTTGGGTGATGCATCGCAGGCAAGATCAGGAGCAGCGTTCGACTCAGCAGCCCGCACCGGGTGCCTATCCTCCCGTGGTGGTGGTCCAATCACCACCCCAGGCGGGTGGCTCTCCTTCCCATCAATACGGCTACCTGCCGCCCAGCGTGCAGCCTGCGCGCCGGGAGTTTACGGTGGTCGGCGGAGAGATGGAGGACGTGGGGTTCAACGGCTGAGGCGCCTCTGAGTCGTTCGTGACCGAGGCGGTCCAGGATCTGCTTGAGGCGCCGGAAGATGTGGCTGACAGCAGCCCTGGATGTGGGGTTGAGAATTGGTTCGGTTGCAGTGAGGGGAATTGATGATGAAGAAGGGCCTTCTTTGGTTCGATAACGATCGGGGACGGGACCTGGCTCAGAAGGTAAAGAGAGCGGCGCGGCGCTACGAGCGGAAGTTCGGCTGCCGGCCGAATGTTTGCTATGTGCACCCCTCGGTTCTGAACGGGAACTCGCGTCGAGTTGGAAGTGTGCGGCTGGAGCCTCTCCAATCTGTACTGCGCGATCATTTCTGGGTAGGGGAGGAGAGGGAGAACTAGCGCGGCTTCGCCGTGGTTCCGCTCTGGGGCTAGGCGCTTGCTGGCCTTTCAGCCAGCCCGGCTACGACCAGATCGAGCGCAGTCTCAGGGTCCAGCTCGCCGGTCTTGATCTGCCTGTCCGTCGCCAGCAGATACCGGTAGATCTGCTCCAACTGGGCCGGGGTGAAGTTGGCTGCCTGGCGGTACACCTTGCTGGCTGGGTAGGGATGTAGGTCCAAGATCCGAGCGATGCTGGCCGCATTCTTCCTCGCCTCACGGAGCTCCTTTGCCTGGATCAGGAGCCGGAATTGCCGCACGATCATGCCCAGGATTCGCAGGGGGGGCTCCTCTTCCTGCAGGAGCCGATGCAAAGTCGTGGCGGCTACGTTTCCCTCTCGTCGTCCGAGCCCGTCAACTAGGTCGAAGATGACCGCTTCCGATACGTAGGGGACGACTCGGGTGACGTCCTCAACGGCGATCGTCGACTCTGGCCCGACGTAGGTGACCAGTTTCATGATCTCCTGATCTAGCAGCCGCAGGTCTTGGCCGACCATCTGGGCCAGCTGTGCAGCGGCGTCGCCGGCGATCTGTCCCCCGTGCTTCTCGGTTCGCTTGACTATCCAATTGGGCAGGGCCTTGGCCGAGGGAGGCTCGAAGATCTGCACGTACCCGCGTTCGTGGCTGTGGGCCAGCTTCAGCACCGGATGATCGGCGGGCAGCGGCTCCTTCTCGACCAGGACCAGGCGCGCTGTCTCGGGTAGATTGGGGAGCAGGTCGAGCAGCGCTTCAAGGAACCTGGCGTCGCCTTTCCCCTTCCCCAGGCGAGTCAGCAGGCCGGCGACGATGACCAGGCGCCTCTTGGCCAGGAAGGGAACCGCCTCACAGGCGTGTCGCAGCTCCGTCAAGGTCACCTTGCGACCCTCCAGCCAAGTCGTGTTGAGATCGGCCATCTCAGAGGACGCGAGTCGCTCGCGGAGCTCGGCCACTGTCTCAGCGGAGGTGAACTCGTCGCTGCCGTGGAATACGTAGAAGGTAGGGGTGGGACGGGCCATCATCCCTTGACTTTCACTTGGTGGGCGATAAGGGGGCCTCGCTCTTCTCGCACCACACCTGCGATCTGGACCTGATCCACATTGGGATCGGTGGTGAGGTGGGCCTGAAGCACCATGCCCAATCGCTGCCCCAGGATGACCCCCGTTGTGGCGACCAGCAGCACCAGCGGCAGCCGGCTAAGCCAATCCTTCCATCCCTCCTTGCGGCGTGAACTGAGCGCCGCAAAGGTCCCCAGGCCAGATAGTATGCCCGAAGCTGCCAGGTTGGTGCCACAGGACGGGTGAACCGCCAGGTCGCGCCGACCAGCCTGCAGCCGCTGCAGAGCGTGTTGGGCTGCCAACAGCACTCCCTCGGTGGGTAGGTCTCCGTATAGGATGAAACCGTTCAGCGTAGAACGGCCTACCACATTCAAATCCTGGTATCGTTGACTGAGGACGTGGATCGTGGCGTGTTCCAAGGCATGGTTGCGGCGCAGACGAGCGACCAGCGGAAAGGAGAGCGGCGCGAAAGGCATCTCGACCTCCTGCTATTGTTCCTCAGACTCGCCGGGCGACGTCGGTTCTGCCGGCTGGGCGATGACTACCAAGCGGTACTCCAGGCTGGCGTAGGGATGGCAGGTGACCAGCGTGACTCGCTCGTCACGGGTGGGCTGAATGTACTTAGCATTCGTCACTCGCACTTCGAGCGGCTGACCGCCCTCCGGCAAGAGCAGCGTCTCTGTGATCTCGTACGTGAACGAGATCTCGTCTGAGTACAGCACGATCCGGTCTCCCGGCTCCAGCTTGTAGAGATCTCGGAAGACCTCACCTCTGGTGGTGTTGTGGCCATTGATGACGGTATTGCCGGGCACATTCAGCGGAGCCGAGTCTTCATGCCAGCCAGCGGCTCGCCTGGGCGGGACAGCCCAAACGGTCTGTTCCTGGCCTTGTACATTCACGATCTCCCACGTCGTGGTCACCACCGGCGCGTCCAGATCTATCGCGGAGATGATGATCCGCGTGGGCTGATATGGGACCGGGGTGGGTGTTGGTGTCGGAGGGATTTCTGCTGGATCGGACGTCGGGCCTTCTCCTTCTGCTGCCTGAGGGGGGACAAGGTGAGGCGAGGATGAAGAGGCTTGGGTGGTTGTAGGTTGAAGCAGGGAGACGCGGGTTGGGGCCGGGTGGAGCCGGCTGTCCAAGAACGGCGCCAGACGCAATCCCATCAGAATGATGCCTGCAAGCAGGAGCATCATCCCGCCCCAGGTGAGGGCTTCGGCTGACCAGTTGCGGTCGCTGGACGGTTCTGGTTGATCGAACACTTGAAATGACTTCCTTCTACTCGATATGTCCTGCCGCTGGACATACAGAGCGATATGTCACGCCTAACACACTCCCTCTACTCCCAGGAATCCGTGCTCGGAAAGCGATCGTCCTCCAGTGGCCTCCAAGCGCTGGGCGAGGCGAAAGTTACCTAAACCTCCCGTCGGCTCTCCAGAGCGTTGGCAAGCGTGACCTGGTCGGCGTACTCCAGGTCTCCTCCTATCGGCAGCCCTCGCCCCAACCGGGTCACCCGCACCCCTAAGGGCCGCAGCTTGGAGAGGAGGTACGCGGCAGTGTAGTCCCCTTCGCTGGTCGGGTTGGTCGCCAGAATGACCTCCTCTACCTCTTCATCCTGGATCCTTTGCAGCAGCTCGGTGATGTGGAGATCCTCGGCAAACAGTCCGTCCATCGGTGACAGCGCCCCGTGGAGCACGTGGTAGAGCCCCTGGTATTGCTGGGTTCGTTCGATTGCCAGAACGTCGAGAGGCTCCTCTACCACGCAGATGATGGAGCGGTCTCTTCCTGGATCGCTGCAGACCGGGCAGGGATCCTCCTCGGTGATGTTGAAGCAGATCGAGCAGAAGTTTGTGCGCTCCTTCAGGTCGCGCAGTGCCTCCGCCAGCTGCAGCGGCAAGTCCGACTGGCCACGCAGGAGGAAGTATGTGAGACGGGAGGCCGTCTTCGGGCCAATCCCGGGTAGTTCGGAGAGGGTCTCAATCAGCCGGGTGACCGACGGCGGAACTGTTGCCATGGCCTCTCTTCTCCCTACGCTATCCCATTCCCAATCCTGGCAGCCCAAGTCCGCCAGCGACGGCGCCTATCTTCTCCTCCGCCTCCTCCTCTACCTGCTTCAATCCCTGGTTGACCGCCGCGACAATCAGGTCCTGCAGCATCTCCACATCCTCGGGATCTACCACATCTGGTTGGATGGTGATGGACTGGATCTTCCGTTCGCCGGAGACGACGGCGGTGACCGCCCCTCCACCGGCAGTGGCGGTCACAGTCATAGCCGCGACTTCCTCCTGGGCTTTCAGAAGGTCCTTCTGCAGGCTCTGCAACTGGCGGAGCATTCCCGCCTGACTAGTACCTTTCGGAGTACGTCTTCTCCTTCCCACTGTACCTCCTCATATTATGCTTCAACGATCGACCACCTTTGCTCCCAGCTTCTTCACTGCGGCTTGCACCAGCTTGTCCTCTACCCCAGCTTGGTCAGAGGAAGGGGGATCCGGTTGAGTGGAGGTTGGCCGACGATTGTCATCCTTCCTATGCGTTCGCACGCAGCGGATCCGGATCGGGCAGTCCAGCAGTTGGCTCAGGGTATCCTCGACAGTACGCCGATTGCTCTCCTCCTCTACCTTTCCCTTGTGGAACTGGTGGGCGAAGCCAATGACTACCTGTTTCTCCTCTACTGCTACCGGCTGGCCAGAGCGTAGAAGTGCCTCCAGAGAGAGGTTGTCGGAGCGAATTGCCTGAAGAAGCTGTGACCAGTGAGCTTCGATCATCTCCAGCGTGGGCATTCCCTGTGCTGGTCTCTCTTCCTCTGCGGAGGACGAGGGAGGGGAGTACGCGGAACCGGCTTCGTTGGGAGAATCGTTCTGGGCTGAGTGAGGTTGGGCCGGAGCGTTATGGGGGGGAGCCGAAGTGGGGCGGCCGGTGTTATCTTCCCCGCTCGGTGGAGGTGCCTTCCGCTCCGGCAGTGCTGCTTCCACGAAAGCCAATTCTAGCGGCAACTGCGGCTGCCAGGCGGCTCGTGCCTCCACCGCTGCTTCGTTGAAAAGCCGTACCACCTGGGTGAACTGGTGCAGGTCGAACCGGGATGCCTGAGTTTGGAAAGCCTCTTGCAGCTCGTCTGGCACATGGAGCGGAATCTCGTCGGAACCCAGCTGGGTCAGGAGAAGCGCTCGCAGGTGTTTGACCATCTGCCGCGCGAACTGCCGGGGGTCGGCTCCGTGCTCCACTGCCTCGTTGATGATTTCGAGTCCGTGGGCCAAATCACCAGAGGCCAGCGCGTCGGTGAGGGACATCACCGCTTCCTCCGCGCCGGTCCCCAACGCCGACCGCACCTCCTCTACGGTGATTCCTTCTTCGTCGTAGGTGGCCAGTTGATCCAGCATCCCCTCGGCGTCCCGCATGCTTCCGGTGGCCTGTCGGGCGATCAGCGTGAGGGCGTCCCGGTCAGCGGCGATGCCCTCCAGTTCAGCGATGTGCTCCAGTCGGCTCACGATGGTCCTTGTTGGGATGCGCCGAAAGTCGAAACGCTGGCAGCGGGAGAGGATTGTGGAGGGGATCTTCTGGGGTTCCGTGGTGGCGAGGACGAAGATGGCGTGGGGGGGCGGCTCCTCCAGCGTCTTGAGCAGGGCGTTGAAGGCAGCATTGGAGAGCATGTGTACCTCGTCGATCACGTAGACCTTGTTGCGAGCTTCGTTGGGGCGGAAACCGACCCGCTCCCGGAGTTCGCGCACGTCGTCCACGCCAGTATTGGAGGCGGCGTCGATCTCGATCAGGTCCAGCAGCCGGCTCTCATTCACCGCCTGACAGATGGTGCACTCGTTGCACGGGCGATCCGCCGGCTTCGTCGCCAGACAGTTGACCGCCTTCGCCAGAAGGCGTGCCGTGGTCGTCTTGCCCGTCCCTCGGGGTCCAGCGAAGAGGTACGCGTGGTGGATGCGGCCCAACATGAGGGCGTTGTGGAGCGTGCGCACAACGTGCTCCTGCCCCACCACCTCCTCAAAGGTTCGCGGTCTCCATTTTCGATACAGCGCCTGCGCCATACTCCTGTCTCCTCAGTGCTCGTCTAAGATCGCAGCTCTCTCCCCGGCGTCTCCTGCACCTATTCCCCGCTCCTCACTCTTCGCGCCCCACAAGCCCCATGACGGTCTCGCTGCTGGTGATCAGTTGGCACAGGGTGGCCTGCGGAATTACCGTCAACTCGTTCGGCCGCAGAGATAGCGACCCCTGGTCGGTGTGAATAGTGATCTCGCCGTTCAGCACCACGATCAGGATGTCATGGGGAGGGGGCTCAAGGGCCGGCCAGAGACCCTCGCCGCGCACCACCTGGACGGCCGCATCCTCCACCTGCGCGACGGTTTGGGGTTGGAAAGGGGCCGATAGTTCCTTCGCCGCCTCGTGCAGGTTGACGCGTTGCGGCGCGTTCTCTTTCGTGCCGTAGAGCCTCAGCCGCCCATTCTTGCGATCCGGTATGACCGTGCAGCGGATCAGGATCACCGTCGAGCCCAGCGGAGAACCGGATCGGTGAGCTAGCCCCTTGCGTACCACCGCCAGTTCTCCCGGCCGCAGGCGCACGTCTCCCCTCTCGCTCTCCAAGAGGGTGACTCCCTCATGGACCCAGAAGAGCTCGTCCTGATCCAGGTGGCGGTGCCAGGCCAGGGTCCCCTGGCACAGGTAGAGGCTCGCCGTCAGGTCGCCGACGGAAGCCATGTCCACCATCGAGAAGGGTTCGTCTAACTGGGCGGCGAATTCTCCTAGGCTTAGCTTCTCCAATTGCATAGCCAGGATTTCGGCAGGCCTATGTCTCTTTGTCCGCGGACGGTGACTCTCCCTCTATGAGGCTCATCAACCCACGCAGGAACTCGATGGGCAGCGGGAAGATGATGGTGGAGTTCTTCTCCACAGCGATCTCCGTCAGGGTCTGCAAGTAGCGCAGCTGGATGGCCGCCGGTGCCTCTCCGATAGTGTGGGCCGCCTTGGTCAGGGTCTGCGAGGCCTCGAACTCACCGTCGGCGTGGATGATCTTGGCCCGCTTCTCCCGCTCTGCCTCTGCCTGCCGTGCCATGGCCCGCTGCATCGTCTGTGGGAGTTCTACGTCCTTGACCTCCACCACGCTGACCTTCACACCCCAGGGTTCGGTCTGCTCATCGATGATGCGCTGCAGTTGGCTGTTGATCTTGTCCCGATGGGCCAGGAGTTCGTCCAGTTCCGACTGACCGATGACGTTACGCAGCGATGTCTGGGCAAGCTGCCAGGTGGCCCGACGGTAGTCCTCCACTTGGACAATGGCCTCGGCTGGTTCGATGATTCGGAAGTAAGCTACCGCGTTGACCTTGACGGTGACATTGTCATTGGTGATACACTCCTGGTTTGGAATGTCCATGGTGATCACCCTTAGGTCCACCTTCCTCATGCGGTCCACGAATGGGATGATGAAGAAGAGGCCGGGTCCCCTGGGTCCCACGAGCCGTCCCAAGCGGAAGATAACCCCCCGCTCGTACTCCTGGACGATCTTTATGGAAGCGCTGGCGACGATCAGCAGAAAGAGGACGATCGCTCCTACCACACAGCCGAGAGACGTAATCAAGGATTCCACTCTTCACCTCCTACGCGTGAATTAGGGGGTTACACGAGACCTGCTCTGGCGGACTTGGTGTCCTGTGGGGATAGGCGCGCCGTCCTCCCCAAGCAGGTGGTCGTTGTAGTGTTTGCGATTATACCTCGGAGGGGCACGAGACGCAACCGCTCCCTCTGCAGCTCGGCAAGACTGGTGAGAGGCATCGGGCCAGCGCGCTGCATGGTCGTCTTGTTTCTCTCTCTCGCCTCGGGTATAATAGCTGCACGGGGGCGATACTGTGACCTTGGAACTGAACCAGCTGACCGATGTGATAGAGGAGATGGGTCAGGCGTTTGCCCGCCAGCAGCGGCAATTCGGCCAATTGGTCGAGCGAGCGCGTGCGTGGCTGGGTGAGTTCGCCGACAAGGGACGGGCATTCGAGGACGTAGCTTGGGAGTTCAACGCGGCCGTCCCCACCCACGAACCGCTGGATCAAGTTGTCCCCCTTCCGACCCTGCCGGAGCGATTCACCGTGATGGGGGCGGATGGCACGCAAATTCAGCCGGATCGGCACGGGCTGGCACTCTACTACATGATCAACCTGGGCAGCCTCGTCTATCGGCACGGGAGTGGTGAAACCCCCGAGGCCCGGAGCGTCCCCCGTCTCTGCTACAAGGAAGAGGATCTCTACGAGGGCGCACTCCTTGTGGTTGGCAACTTGCTCGACGTGCGGCGAGATCGCGCCGAGCTTGAGCACTTGGCGGATCTAGTCGAGGCGGAGCCGGCTGGACCGACGGTGGCGTTGGTCGATGGGACGATCCTTCTCTGGGTTCTGGAGAACCTGCCTGCGCCGGGGAGAGGGGAGAAGATCGAAGGCTATCTGGAACAGGTGGAGCGTATCCGACACAAGGGCGCAGCGCCGGCGGCTTTCACCAGTCGCCCTCGCTATACGGGGGTGGGCCGCCTGCTTCATCTGGCGCACCTGGGTGGGGACGTGGAGCGAGCGCATTCAGAGCCCAATCCCCTGGAGCGGTTGCCCGATCGGGCTATCTTCTCCTCCCTCGCCGCTGGGGCTCGGTCGCCCCTTTTCGCCTCTCCCGGCACGGTGAACCGGGATTACTACGCGCCGACGGGGAATCAGGTCTACTTCTTCTACGTCAACGTCGCTGGCGAGGAAGAGGAAGCGGTGGTGGCACGGGTGGAGACGCCGGCCTGGGTGGTTGACGAGCCGGAACTGCTGGCGTTGGTCCACGGAGCGGTGGTCCTGCAGAGCCGCATCGCCGGTGGTTTTCCTTACGTGTTGGCCCGTGCTGACGAACTAGCCTTCATCAGCGGACCCGAGCGGCAGCGGCTGGAGGAGATGGTGGCGGTAGCTCTTCTGCGGGCCGGAGTGGTGCCAGGGCTCTCACCAAAAGCTGACTACAAAGGCTTGACCCGAGGGGGGAGGGGGTGGTGATGTCTGGCAGGGAGATTCCAGTGGGCCGCGTGCTGAGGGCTTCGACGCGGGAATTCACCGTTGGGTGCCGGGTAATGCAGCCAGATATTCCCACCTTCGGCTCGTTCGTGCAGGCGGACGCGCGCGGACAGGGGGACGCCATCTATGGCCTCATTCACGACGTGGCCGTGCAGGATGATCTCTTCGTCCGCCGCTTCATCATTGCCGAACCCCCCGAGGAGGTGGTTCGCGACCAGCGCGAGAACCGACAGGTGCCGATAGAGGTCACTGTGTTGGCGGTGGGGTGTCGGGAGGGGGAGCGCATCGTTCACCGCATCCCGCCTCAGCCGCCTGTAACGATGGACCATCTCTACCTCTGCCCGCCCGATGAGGTAATTGCTTTCACCCGGCGGTTCGACTACTTCCGGCTGGTATTGGATGCCCCTACAGTCCCTGCCGACGCGCTGCTGACCGCCAGCCTACGCCTGGCGGCTGCGGCCCGCCCAGCCGGCGAGGGGGAAGAGTTCCTGGTGGA
>JASFWK010000137.1:0-5500 GCA_050049355.1 Anaerolineae bacterium
CCATGCCATCCCTGGTGATGAAGGTCACCTCATCTCCAGAGCACACCACTCGCGCCGCCACCACAGGCCCCCTGATCTCGGGTTTCCCACCCACGCAGAGGACGCCTTTCCCGTACCGATGCTGAGCTCGGAATTCATCAAGCGGCGTTCGCTTGCCATAGCCGTTTTCGGTAACCACCAGGAGGTCCGCACCGGGGACCACCACCTCGGCGCTGGCGACTCGATCGCCGCGCTCCAGCCGAATCCCATTAACGCCCATGGCGTTCCGCCCCACCATGCGGACCTCGTCCTCTCGGAAGCGCAGCGCCTGTCCCTCCTCCGTTGCCAGCATCAACTCGGCGCCACCAGGGGTCAAGCGTACCCAGCCCAGCTCATCCTCCCCCTCCAACCTTACAGCTATCAGACCGCTGGGGCGGACGCTTGCGAACTCAGAAAGGGAGGTCCGCTTGACTCGACCATGGATAGTAACCATCGTCAGGGAGCGAGCTTCTTCAAAACCGGGTACCGAGACCGCTGCTGTCACCCGCTCGTCCTCGCCCAACGGAAGAATACCCGCCAGTAGAGCTCCCTGCGCTGTCCTACCGGCAGCCGGGATCTGATAGGCCGGCTCCGAATAGACCTTGCCTTGATTGGTGAAGAAGAGAATGGTGTCGAGGGTGTAGGCGGAGAAGAGATACAGGACAGAATCCTGCTCTCGCGTCTCCATGCCGATCACGCCCCGCCCACCACGGTTCTGAGCCCGGTAGGTGCGTACCGGCACCCGTTTGACGTACCCACGGCGGGTGATGGAGATGAGAACCTCTTCTTCCTTTACGAGATCCTCCTCGTCAAGAGTCGCCTCCGCGTGGGGAGCGATGCGGGTCCTCCGCTCGTCCCCGTAGGCCTCCTTCAGCTCGACTAAGTCTTTGCGAATGAGCGACAGAATCTTACGGGGCGAGGCCAACAAGTCCTCCAGATAGGAGATCCGGCGGATGAGTTCCTCGTACTCCTCATCGATCTTCTGACGCTCCAGAGCTGCCAGGCGACGCAGCGGCATGTCCAGGATCGCCTGTGCTTGCACATCGGTCAAGCCGAATCGATCCATCAACCGAGTATGAGCAACGCCGGCATCGGGAGACTGCCGGATGGTGTCGATGACCGCATCCATTTGATCCAGAGCGATCTTCAACCCCTCCAGCACGTGAGCACGGGCCTGCGCACGCTCCAGCTCATAGCGGGTGCGGCGGACGATGACGTTCTGTCGGTGCTCGACGTAGACCTCCAAGACCAGCTTGAGAGGCAAGAGACGCGGCTCCTCATCCACGAGGGCCAGCATCTGGACGCTGAAGGTGGATTGGAGCGATGTGTACTTGAAGAGACGGTTGAGGACCTTGCGCGGCTGCGCTCCTCGCTTCAGTTCGATGACGATGCTCAACCCCCGGCGGTCCGACTCATCCCGCAGATCGGAGATCTCCTTGAGTCGTTCGTCGCGCACCAGGGAGGCGATGCGCTCCAAGAGACTGCTCTTGTTGACCTGGTATGGGAGTTCGGTGACCACGATGCGATGCCGGCCATGCGACATCTCCTCGACGTGGGTAAGAGCGCGCACGATGACGCGACCCTTGCCCGTGGCGTAGGCCTGGGAGATCCCCTCGCTTCCCAAGATCACCCCACCCGTGGGGAAATCGGGCCCTGGGATAAACTGTCTGAGATCGGTCAGCGATACCTCATCGCGATCATCCCAGTGGTCGATCAGAAAGGCAATTGCGTCACAGACGTCCCCCAGGTTATGAGGTGGTATGGAGGTGGCCATTCCCACAGCGATCCCTGACGAGCCGTTGAGCAACAGGTTAGGCAGGCGCGCAGGGAGGACCCTCGGCTCCTCAAGAGTGCCATCGAAGTTCTCGGTCCAGTCCACCGTGTCCTTGTCAATGTCCGTCAGGAGCTCCATCGCCATGGGAGCCAGACGAGCTTCGGTGTAGCGCATCGCCGCCGGGCTATCCCCATCCAGTGAGCCGAAGTTCCCCTGTCCGTCCACCAGTGGGTAGCGCAGGCTGAAGTCCTGCGCCATGCGCGCCATCGCATCATAGACGGCCGTGTCCCCATGGGGATGGTACTTGCCCAACACCTCCCCGACGATGCGGGCTGACTTCTTGTGGGGAGCACCAGGGCGCAGGCCTAGCTCGTGACAGGCATAGAGTATGCGCCGCTGCACCGGTTTCAGCCCATCGCGCGCATCTGGCAGCGCTCTTGCCACGATCACGCTCATGGCGTAGTCCAGGTAGGCACTGCGCATTTCCTTTCCGATGTCCACGCTTTGGACCTTTCCGATCTCCAAGTCCATCCTCCTCCGCAAGATGTGAACCACAATGTATTATACCTCAAAGCGCGCCCAAGCGCGAAGCTCAGATAGGCCAACGGGGTTCTTTCTAGCCCTTGCGCTATCTCCACAAGCACGTTACAATACGCGCCGTTGTGACCCAATCTAAGCTCGACAACCGCGCCTCCGACCTCGAACGCGAGGAACTGGACCCACAGGCAACCGTCATCGTCCCTACCTACAACGAGCGGGAGAATATCGAGTCGCTGGTCCGCCAGCTACTCGCTCTACCGGGCGGGCTGCAGGTAGTCGTGGTGGACGACAACTCGCCCGATGGCACAGGTCAGCTGGCCGAGGCCTTAGCCGCCAAGAGCGGCGACCGGATGACAATCATCCACCGACCGGATAAGCTGGGCCTGGGAACCGCCTACGTCGCTGGGTTCCGCCAGGCGTTGGCGGCCGGAGCCAGATATGTTGTCACCATGGACGCTGACCTCTCCCACAACCCCCGCTACATCCCGACGATCCTGGAGAAAGCCCAAGCCGGGTACGGCCTGGTCATCGGTTCCCGCTATGTGCGCGGCGGAGGGACGAGGAACTGCACCTTGCCCAGACAGCTGCTCAGCTGGGGCGCCAACGGCTTCGCCAGGATGATGTTGGGTCTGCGTGCGCGCGACGCCACAGCCGGGTTCCGCTGCTACCGGAGGGAGGTGCTGGAATCGATCGGTCTGGACAAGATTCGCTCCAGCGGCTACTCCTTCCTCATTGAGCTCCTGTACCTCACCCAGCGACGCGGATGGCGGGTGGAAGAGATTCCCATCATCTTTGACAACCGCCGCCTGGGGCAGTCCAAGATCTCGCGGGGAGAGATCCTCCGTGCTGTCCGGACTGTGCTGCGGTTGACGTGGGCGAGGCTGCGGCGAAGGGACGGCTGATGGAGCACGTAGCCTGCAACCTCTGCGGGGCTTACGACACGTTCGTCCGCTTCCCGAGTACACTCTCACCTGCCCAATCCACAGGAGATTGGACCAGCTACCGCTGCACCCACAGCGGGTACGGAGTTCACCCCACCATAGTCCAGTGCCACCGCTGCGGGCTCGTCTACGCCAACCCCCGCAGGGATGACTCACTCATACTGGAGACGTACGAGGCGGTGGAGGACTCCCTGTATGTGGAGGAACGAGAGGGCCGGGTGCTGACCTTCGAGCACCACCTGCGTCCCCTGGAACGGCTGACCGGGCCTCCGGACGGTCGGGCATTGCTGGACGTCGGGGCATACACAGGGGTCTTCGTGGAGATCGCCGCCCGCCACGGTTGGGAAGCCTGGGGGGTCGAACCCTCCCGCTGGGCAGCCGCCCGGGCCCGCAAGCGGGGGCTCCGCGTAATCCAGGGCACCTCTGCCACGGCTGATCTCCCGGAAGGCGCCTTCGATGTCGTGACCATGTGGGACGTTATTGAGCACCTCACCGATCCACTGGAGGAGTTGCGTCACGCCCACCGCCTGCTCAAACCCGGTGGCCTTCTCGCCGTCCACACGATAGACATCGGCAGCCCGTTCGCCCGCGTGATGGGAAGCCGGTGGCCGTGGCTGATGGAGATGCATCTCTACTACTTCACGCGACGAACCCTGCAGATGATGTTGGAGAAGGCCGGCTTCTCGGTCCATCGTGTTCGCGCTCAGGGCCGGTATCTGCGGCTGGGCTACCTGATGAACCGCGCGAGGGCGCTGTTTCCCTGGATGGGGCGGCCAGCCGAGTGGTTGGTGACTCGCTTGGGCTTGCGGGGAGTTCCTGTGGCGATCAACTTGGGCGACTTGTGTACAGCCTACGCCACCAAGTAGGAGCATTCCCCTGGGCAGGAAGACGTCTCTGACCGCGAAACTACCAGCTCTCTCCATCCTCGCTCGGCCTCCAAGCCTGCGTGAGGATTCTTCCCTTGGTCTCCCAGCGCGAAGGTGCTATAATGGGGGCAATGGACCTTTTTGAGCACAGCCGCAAGGAACAGACTAAGCGGGAGGCACCACTGGCGGCGCGTATGCGTCCCCGCTCGCTGGAGGAGTTCGTCGGCCAGGAGCACATCGTAGGGGACGGCCGTCTGCTGCGCCGCGCTATCGTGGCCGACCGCCTGCTCTCCTCACTCGTCTTTTGGGGGCCGCCCGGTACCGGCAAGACCACACTGGCGATGATTATCGCCAACACCACCCGCTCCCACTTTGAGTCCCTCAGCGCGGTCATGGCTGGCGTGGCAGACATCCGTCGGGTGGTGCGTGAGGCCAAAGATCGACGAGGGATGTACGGTCGGCGAACCATCCTCCTCGTGGACGAGATCCACCGGTTCAACCGCGCCCAACAAGACGCCCTGTTGCCCCACGTGGAGGATGGAACGATCATCCTCATCGGCTCGACCACCGAGAATCCCTACTTCGAGGTGGTGGGGCCACTCCTGTCTCGGTCCCGCGTCTTCCAGTTCAGACCCCTGAATGACGATCACGTCACCACCATCCTCCGCCGTGCGTTGGACGACGTGGAACGAGGATACGGCAATCGGCAGGTAAGAGTGGGTCCCAAAACGTTTGACCACCTGGTCCGCATCGCCGGGGGGGACGCGCGGGCGGCACTCAACGCACTCGAACTGGCGGTGGAAAGCACACCTCCCGATGACGACGGAATCATCCATATCACGTTGAAGGTGGCAGAGGATTCTATCCAACAGCGAGCGCTGCGCTACGATCGAGCGGGAGACGAGCACTACGACACCATTTCAGCCTTCATCAAATCGGTTCGTGGCTCCGATCCAGACGCGGCTCTCTACTGGTTAGCGAAGATGGTCGCTGCCGGCGAGGATCCTCGCTTCATCCTGCGGCGACTCTACATCCTGGCAGCGGAAGACATCGGCCTGGCCGACCCCCAGGCGGTGGTTGTAGTGAATGCCTGCGCCCAGGCTTTCGAGTGGGTAGGATTGCCCGAGGGCCAGTATCACCTGGCCCTGGCAACTCTCTACCTGGCCACGGCGCCAAAGTCCAACGCGGTAGGCGCATATTGGAAGGCGTTGGACCATATCAAAGAACACGGAGCAGGGCCCGTTCCTTTGCCGCTGCGGGATAAGTCCGACCGCTTCCGTGGCCCCCTGAGAGAGCACTACAAGCAGACCATCGGTGAGCACGAAGCGTACCACTACCCGCACGACTACCCTAAGGGATGG
>JASFWK010000044.1:0-15007 GCA_050049355.1 Anaerolineae bacterium
CAGTTCGTGCCCAGTCCTCGTCTCCCGCGTCTAGGTAGATGCGCAGCGTCTGCACGTCCGGCTCGACGGCCAGGTTGAAGGGGTCGTATAGAGGATGGGGGTGATTGACGGAAAGCGCCGCGCTATGCGCTCCCACCACGGAGAACAGATCGGGATTGCGGAAGCCGATCTCTAGCGACCAGACGCCGCCTCGCGAAATCCCCCCGACGGCGCGCCCCTCGCGCGCGGCCCACGTGCGGTAAGCGCCGTCTATGTGCGGGATCACGTCGTTTAGGATCAGCCCCTCAACGGAACGGTCGCCGCCGCTGGTGTTGATGAAGAGCCCCTCTGGATCGCCATTGGGCATCACGATGATGAGAGGCGGGTAGATTCCGGAGTGAATCCCTTCGTCGGCTGTCTCGTCTGCCCCCAACCAATCCCAATGGCTTTCGTTGTAGGGATAGCCGTGGAGCAGGTAGAGGACCGGGTAGGGACCGTCGTCGGTGTCGTAGCAAGGGGGGAGGTAGATGCGGTAGGTCATCTCACGTTCGAGAACATGGCTGTAGTAGCTCTCTGTCTCCACTCGCCCGGGGGAATCGGCGCAGGCGGGCGTCGGCCCACCCGTTGGTGTCGGCGTCGGTCTGGCGGTCGGTGTCGGTGTCACAGTGGGTGTGGCAGTGAGCAGCGGTGCCAGGGTGGGGGGGGCGTAGGTGGACGTATTTGGACCGCCGCAGCCGATCAATAAGGCAGAGAGCAGAACGCCCCATACCAGACACTGAACTCTCTTTAGCTCCCGCATCGCTCGTCTGTCTCGCCTTTCACGCGTTGTGCCCCTGGTCCGGGTTGGCAAACCAGCACCTCTTGGACCGCTGGATTAGCCTGGAGATCCTTGAGGAGTTGGTTCACGTGCTCCGGCGGGGTCAGAATGTGGACGTTCGGACCGGCATCGATGGTGAAATAGGCCGGGATTCCCTCCGCTCGCCAGCGTCGCACTCGGCGCATCACTGCAACCGTCTCTGGAAGCCAGTAGAGGAGCGCGGGGCAAGATGTCAGCATCACGGCGTGCATTAGCAGCGCATCTTGTTCCGCCACTCTCCCTAGGGCGTCGAAGTCTCGCTCCGCCAGAGCCTCCCGCAGGCGCTTGTTGAGGGCGGGCACCTGGGCCAACCGCGCGCGGTGGAGCGGACTGGTTTGGGCCAGACGGTGACCGCCGGTGGAAGAGACATCCTTCCCAGATCGAGAGACGACTGCCACCAAGTCACAGATCTCCCACCAGTCGGGATCATGGAGGGGCTCGGCGAAAGCTCCCTCGTCGGATGCGCCGCTGTACAAGATAGCGAAGCCGCCGAACATGGAGCGGGCGGCGGAGCCGGAGCCCCGACGCGCGAGCCGGCTTAGATCGCGCCGGGTGAGATCCAGCTCCAGCGCCTCAGCGCAGGCCACCGTCAGCGCGGCGAAGGCGGAGGCAGAGGAGGCGATTCCCGAGGCAGTGGGGAAGTTGTTCCCCGAGACCACTTTGGCGCGCCAGCCGGTGTCGGCCAGCTGTCGGAACAAATCCAAGTGCCCAACCACCCGCTGTCGCACTGATCCGGAGGCTGCACATCCGTCAACCACCACGTAGTCTTCCTCCAAATCGGGTCGGAAGGAAACGGTGGTGAGCGTCCGGGCTGCGTCCAGCGTCATCGAGATTGAGTCGTTGGCGGGGATGCGTAATCTGGTGTCAACGTTGCCCCAGTACTTGGTGAAGGCAATGTTTGCCCCGGCCTCCGCGGTGGCGCTTTTCGCTTCCATCGAGCTATCTCCAAGCTGCGGGCGGAGAATACCACAGGTATGCTTGGGCTGCAAATGATTTCGCGTGGGGTTTGACAACCCCCTGACCGCGTGCTATACTCGACTACTGCGGGCCGTTAGCTCAGTTCGGCAGAGCAGGGGCCTTTTAAGCCCTTGGCCGCAGGTTCGAATCCTGCACGGCCCACACTCAAGCGGCAAGACCTCGGAGGTTCCGGCGAGACCCCCGAGGTCTATTGTGTTCAGGACCTTTCCAGCTACTTGTCATCCGCGGAACCGCGCAGGGGAAAGCAGTGCTCGCCGGCCTCCGCTGGTTTGCTGACTGTTTCCTCTTCGGCGTGACGCAGTTGCCCACCCCCCGAACGAGGACCCTCTTGAATGCCCCTCGACGTGATTCTCTCGGTGACGGCGCGTGCGGGGCCCCGGGCGCTCCTGTGGGATCCAAACAGTGCACTGTGGGAGCGCGGCCGGACGCTGTGCTGTTGACCCATAGAGGGGAGAGGTCAGGGGGTCTTCTCTCCCACTCGCTCCAGGAAACGTCTCTCGTCCACCACAGCTCGCTCGTGATCTGCCTCGCCTACCTTGTCGACCTCGTCCCATGCCTCAATGCAGAAGGTGAGGCGGCGACCCTCTACCGCCGTCAGTTCAGCCCGTGCCCTCACGCGCATCCCCAGGGGGGTCGCCGCAAGATGCTGTACGTCAATGCGCACCCCCACCGAGGTCACTCCCGCGGGTAGGTGCCCTTCCAGGGCGGCGACCGCTGCCTGCTCCATCAGCGCCACCAGCGCCGGCGTGCCCAGCACCGGCACCAGGCCGCTCCCCCATCGGGCGGCGGTCAGTTCTTCGCTCACCTCCAGCCCCACTTCACCTATGAGCCCTGGCTCCAATCCATTCATTGCTTACCTCCCACCACAGGAGCGCAGAGATTGTTGTCCATTCCCTCTCCGATGATTCGTTTGGCCTGTCATCTGGTCAAAGTGGGAACGATCGCCCAGAAGAGAGCATAGAGGTCCAGTGCCACCAGTCCGATCGCCAGCACTGCTACGGTCAGCCACCGCCCTCGGCGAGGGAGTAGTGCTGGTAGGCCGAATAGGACCGCCAACCCAAACGCTGCCTCAGTAGGGATGGCCAGCGGGTCTCCCCGCACAAGGCGCCAAAGAGCCAATATGCCTCCTACCGCGCCCAGCCCCGCCGCCGTCCACCGTGACACGCGGTGCGAAAGAAGCCATTCCAGCCCCAGGGCTGCTCCCAGCGTCAGAGGGATCAATGCCGGGAAGAGGTAGCGCCCCTGGTGTTGCACAAAGGTCAAGTTATACCACAGGTATGAGGCCACAGTCAGCAGGGCTGAGGCTGCAAGCACCACCAGACCATCCTGCTGATGGGAGGTCAGGCGAGACCGCTGCCGATCCACCAGCCAACCGACCCAGCCTGTGAAAAGTAGGGCGGAGAAGAGAACCAGGGCCAGGTAGATGCCCAGCTGCAGGGGGACCCCCATCCATCCGAACTGCCCCCAGAAGCTCTGGAAGGTGGTGCGCAGGAACTGCTCAGCCAGCTCTGCCCAGCCGTACTGAGTCAGCCACTCGGTGGTACGGGGCTGACCGACCACGACCGCGTTGTGATGGACTAGGCCCAGGGGATCGCTGAGGCCATAGATGACGACATTGCGGATCAGCCACGCTCCGGCCAGACAGCCAGCCACCAGAAACACCCAACCGGCCTGCTCTGCGGCCCAACCTAGTGAGTGCTCCTGCCGCCGCGCCCGCAGCTTGACGGCCAGCAGGGCCACAGGCAGCGCCACGTAGGCGGAGGTCTTGGTCAGCACCGCCAGCGCCAGTATGAGCCCCCACGTGATGAGGAATCGACGCCCGTTGACCTCTTTGCTCGCGTAACGGACGGCCATCCACAGCGCGGCCCCCACCGCGACCTCTGCCAGCGCGTCGTTGTTCACCCCTGCTGTCATCGCTACGTGTTGGGGGATGAAGGCTATGAGAGCGATCGCGGCGATCGCCAGGAAACGACGTCCGGGGAAGAGATCGCGGATCAGTCCGAAGGCCACGATCAGTAGGATCATCCCTGCCGCCACCGAGACCAAGCGCAGGGGAAGCAGCGCGCCGTCGAAAAGAAGATAGACCGGCGCGGTCAGGAGGTAGTAGAGGGGCGGCTGGTGATCTTCGTACGTCAGCGGATCGATGGAGAGTTCGGGCGGGAAGGGGTCTTGCTGGTCGGTGATCCGCTCGAGGTAATCCTGATCGTAGTCTCCCTGTTCCATGACGGGCAGTATGCCATCCTCCGCGATCGCCCGGATGTAGTTGTAATGCGCCGGCTCATCTGGGACTTGCCAGGGAGGGGTATAGACGGCGTAGAGGACGCCGACGACAGCGTACACAAGCAGGATGAAGACCAGAACCAAGCGAGTGGAGATACTCACGGTGCTATTGTACTCTCTCGGTGGCAATCCGCAAAGGTTGGGGTAGGTGCTACTTTCGCGCCGTCGGCAGCGTATTCAGCGTCTCGCCGCGCAGCGCGCGCCGCATCGCCTCGCGGTCATCCCAGGGATACTCGGTCGTGCCGAAGCACATTGATTGTTCGTGTCCCTTGCCGCAGGCGATGATTAAGTCGCCGGGACGGGCCATCCGGCAGGCGAGGAGGATTGCCTCACCTCGGTCGGGCACGCGGAAGAGGCTCACTCCTTCCTCCTTGCCTACCTCTCGCGCGGCGGCAGCGCTGGTGGCCAAGATCTCCTCCAGACTCTCGGTGCGGGGGTCCTCGGCGGTCAGGACGACCACGTCGGCCAACTCCCCGGCAATGCGGCCCATCATGGTCCGTTTCTCTCGATCCCGCAGTCCCGCACAGCCAAAGACGACAATTATCCTACCTTGCGTCATTCCCCGCGCTGCCTTCAACGCCTGCGCCAGTGCGTTTGCGGTGTGAGCGAAATCGACGATCGCCAGGAAATCCTGTCCGGCCTCGATCCGCTCCATCCGCCCGGGCACCCCTTCGACTGCCGCGATCCCCTCAGCCACAGCTGCTGGCGCCACGTCCAGTCCCACGCCTGTCGCTGCGGCAGCCAGGATATTGCTCATGTTGTAGGCTCCTACCAGAGGGGTCTCAACCTGCACGGCCTTCCCCGGCATGTGCAGGATGAAGCGGGTCATATCGGGGGCGTACTCCACGTCATCGGCGGTCACGTCAGCCGGGGTGGAGAGTGAGTAGATGACCTTACGGTCGGCAGGGAGGGGACTCAAGTAGCGGTGGGAGTCATCGTCCCGATTGAGAACTGCCACCTTGGGGACGCCAGGCTTGCGGAAGGAATCGGCCAGCCCCTCGAAGAGCTTTGCCTTGGTCTGCTGATAGGCCTCCAGTGTACCGTGGAAATCGAGGTGCTCGTGGGTGACGTTGGTGACCACCGCCACATCGAAATCGCATCCAGCCACCCGATGTTGGGCCAGTCCATGGGAGGTAACCTCGAGGACAGCGTGCGTAGCCCCGCTCTTCACCATCTGGGCCAGGTATCGCTGCAGGTCTGGCGGGTCAGGCGTGGTGGTGTGCAGGCCTGTGTCTAGCTGCTCCTCGCCGCGCTTTCCTGAGCCTGTCGAAGGGATGCGGGCTCCGATTGTGGTGATCATCCCCGTGTTGAACCCAGCGGCCCGGAGGATGGCGTGGATGAGTGTGGTGGTGGTCGTCTTGCCGTCGGTGCCGGTCACTCCAATGAGGATCATCTGCCGGGATGGGAAACCCTCCCAGGCGGCGCACAGCCAACCCCAAGCCTCGCGAGCGTCAGGGACCTGGAGGTAGGAGAAAGTGCCCCAGGGCAGATTCGGTAGATCTTGAGGAGCGTGCTCACCGACAACAACTACTGCTCCCTCTGCCAGGGCTTGAGGTATGAAAGTGTGGCCATCCAGGTTGACGCCGGGGATGGCCACGAATAGATCGCCAGGGCGGATCTGGCGCGAGTCGGCGCGAATACCGGTCACGTCCGCGTCTCCCCCGACCCGTGTCAAAATGGTGGGAAGTGCTTCCCGGAGTTCATTCAGTCGCGTCATAGCTTCCACAAATGGTTAGACCTCGGGGGCTAGTCCCCCGAGGTCTTGATGTCGATTCCAGCGGTGGAACTAGTCGGCGGCGAAACTACGTCATGGTCTGGCGCAGCTGCTCCAACTGCCCAGCCAAACTGGCGTCGATCACCTGGTCGCCCGCGTGAACCAGAAGGCCCCCCAGGATATCGGGATCTACCTTGAAGGAGATCTCCATGCTCTCTTCCATACGGGGCTTCAGTTCCTCGCGGATGGCTGCTTGCTCCTCCTTTGTGAGGGGGATCGCGCTGGTAACGCTCACCGGGCCTTCAACGCGCTCCACCGTCGTTGGCAGCACCTCCACCCGCCCTTCACGAACGCCGCTGAAGAAGGAATCGACCAAGGCTCTTTGGCGCTGTTCATCCAGCGCGTTGCCGATCAGCTGATGAGTGGCGGCGATGGCGAGCGACGCGATTTCCTCTCTCATCTCGCCCAGAATGCGGTTTCGTTCCTCTGTGGCATCCTGGCGGGCCTGAACCAGAAGGTCTTCCGCTTGCTCGCGCGCGTCGGTGGTGGTCTCTTCGATGACCTCCCGGGCTTCTGCGCGTGCCTCGGCCAGGATCTGGCTTGCTTCCTCTCGAGCTGCGTTCAGGGTGCGCGTGCGCTCCTGATCGATTTCCGCTCGGGTTTCGGCGATTGCTTCCGCTTCCTCCTTCTCCTTGCGCAGCATCTCTCGCCGTTCATCCAGGCGCTGCGTCAGCGGCTTCCAAAGCAGAATGCTCAGCGCGCCAAAGAGGATCAGGAAGTTAACAGTCTGAGCTAGCAGGAATGGACCATTGATGCCGAGATTTCCGAATACTTCGCCCAAGGCTCAGCTCCTTTCAGCTACGGCATCAGACTAGGCAAGGCTTGCAGTTCTGGGACCGGCACGAACTTGATCGCCAGCGCCACGACCAGCGCATAGATGGCGATGGCCTCTGCTAGAGCGGCCACCAAGATCATGCTGGTCATAATACCACCGCTCGCCTCTGGGTTACGTCCAATCGCCTCCATTGCCTTGCTGCCAATCCAACCGATGGAGAAGGCAGGGATGATGACTCCCAGCGCGATGGTGAGCGCGGTGGCAGTTTGGGTAATGGAATAGTAGTCCTGAGGCCACATAGAATCCCCCTTTCTGTAGCTTGATTTCTGTCTAGTGTGATTCCTCTGGCCCGTGGTGGGCCGTCGCCACGGACATGAAGACCAAAGTGAGCATTGCGAAGATGAGTCCCTGAATGAGGCCCACAAAAATCTCCAACCCCAGGAAAATCATGGGGAAGATGAAAGCAAAGAGGTAGCTGACTACGAAGAGCAGCACCTCGCCGGCGAAGATGTTTCCAAAGAGACGGAAGGAGAAGGGAAGCACCTTTAGTCCCTCCAAGATTATCTCCAGCAGGCCGACGATACCGTTGACCCCCATTTCCACAACCCGAGCGAATCTAGAGATCAAGCCCTGAATACCCTTCTGGGGAGTCTCTGGCTTGGGAGAGGTAGCCCGGAAGTTGATGAACCTACTGGAGTAGGAAATCCCCTGAACCTTGAAGCCATAGTAGTGAGTGGCGATTACCGACACTATGGCCAAGGCCAGCGTTGTGCTGAGGTGGGCATTGGCCGAGCGGAGGAAGGGCACCAATACCCTCTCACCGTGATGCTCGACGAAGACCCCGACTGAGCCAAAGCCAGGCAGAATGCCGCACCAGTTGGAGATTGCTATGAACAGAAAGAATGTGGTCACCAGCGGGAAGAACAGGCTGGCGTGCTCGCCTCCCACTTGCTCGACAAAACTGTATAGGCCTTCGGCCACAGTCTCCACAGCCATCTGGAAGCGGGAGGGCGAACCTTCCCCACGCTGCGCGCGGCTGTAAGCTACCGCGATTCCTATCAGTATGGCCATTGTCAGCCATGTCGCCGGCAGTGTGTTGGGTATGTGATCGCCGAAGAGAGGCACCGAAAAGGGCAGCGGAATGCCCTCCGCAGCCAGCGAAATCTCGGGCAGGCGCTCTCCCCCGAGTATTCCCAAACCACATAGAAAAACCATGACCAGCACAAGGCCCACGCAACCAAGTCGACCTCGTGGTGACTTGAGAACCTTTTTGAAGTTCTCCATCATGATGAAGAGTTCTCCTCGTCTTTACGTTCTTCTCGTTGCTTCACCACCGAAAGAACCCAGCGATAGAGCACAACCGGCCCGGACATTGCTCCGATCAGCACCAACGCGAGGGTAATCCAGGGAAGGGTGCCAAAGTGCTTATCCAACCAGTAACCAAGCGCCAGCCCTCCTACCACTGGTAGGGCGACCATCAACCCTCCTTGAGCACTGATAGCCAGCACCCAAGCAACGTCCCCCCACTTACTGCGCTTGTTTGTCATTCCCCATATCCTCATCGCCGGGCGATTATACCATAACTCCTGCCGATGGCAACTGTCGTTCGCAGGTCATCCTGTGAAGAAGATCCGCGCAGCCGTCTCAAGTAGTGTCAGGAGCGGACTGGCAAAGATGGTGACGGCGAAGACGCCAGTCACAGCGATTCCCATCGCAGCGGTCAGTGTGGGCGGAGTGGTCACTTCCTCCTCTGTGCGCGCCGGGACGATGTACATAGCGCGCATCACCTTCCAGTAGTAGCCGAGGGATATGACACTGTTGAGCACGCCCACCACGGCCAACCAGAGCAACCCGCCCTCAAGCGCGGCTGAAAACAGATAGAGCTTGCCAATGAACCCGGCTGTAGGCGGGATGCCTCCCAGCGAAAGCAGACATATCATGAGCACCAGGGCCAGCGCTGGCGCTCGCTTGTTGAGTCCGGCGTAATCTTCGATGTCGTCTGTGCCGGTCTGATTGGAAAAAGCGATCACAGCGGCGAAAGCCCCCAGGTTGGTCAGTGCGTAGCTCACGAGATAGAGCAGCACCGCCGTCACGCCCCTTGGCGAGGCAGCAACAACGCCGATGAGGATGTAGCCGGCCTGGGCGATGCTCGAATAGGCCAAGAGCCTTTTGATGTTCTGCTGCCACAGCGCCACCAGGTTGCCGACGGTCATCGTCACCGCCGACAGCGCCATCAGCAGTGCCCGCCAGTCGAGGGCAAGGACCCTCAGATCTGCCGGCAGCATAGTCAGCATGACGCGCAAGATGAGCGCAAAGCCAGCGATCTTGGGTCCTACCGAAAGGAACGCCGTGACGGGCGTTGGTGCGCCCTCGTAGGCGTCCGGCGCCCACTGGTGGAAGGGAACTGCCGCCACCTTGAAGGCGAAGCCCGCCGTGATCAAGATCAGCACGGGCAGAATGGCTGGTCGCAGCGTTTGCTCGCTCTCCATCAGGGCTGCTGCGATATCGTTCAGGTCCGTCGATCCGGTCAGACCGTAGAGCCACGACATTCCATAGAGCATTAGCGCCGACAAAGCAGCTCCGTACAGGAAATACTTGATCGCCGCCTCGGTGGAGTGCCGGTCATCACGCAGGAAGCCAGTCAGGATGTACGAGGTAATGCTCAGGAAGTCGAAAGCCAGGAAGAGCATAACCAGGTTGACCGTCGAGCCCAGCAGACACATTGCCAGAGCGGAGAAGAGCAGCAGAGCGTAGAATTCGCCCTGGTATCGACTGCGAACTCGAATGAAGGCATCGGAGACGAGGATCACTATTCCCATCGCGCCCAATGCGACCATCTTGGCCACCAGCGCGAACGAATCACAGGAGAGTACATAGAGCACTCGCCTGTTGCAGCCCCATAAGGTGATCGTGGCAGCAAACGCACCAGCCAACCCCGCGAGCGCGACGTATGGCAGCCAGCGCTTATCCTCTGAGCGCGGACGGGCCGCGTCCAATCCCAGCACGAGCAGGCCTGCCAAGGTGAGCACCAGTTCCGGCGATAGCATCCACAGGATCTGTCCGAGTGTGAGTGTCGTTTGATTCAACGTCTGTCCTCCTCACACGCAAAACGTAGTCGTTGCATTGTTTTGTGTCTCACTTACGGCAAGCCGCTCAGAAGGGCCGTCGTCGCGGCGTTGAACGTATCCACGAGGGGCGTGGGGTAGAGACCGAGGGTGACCATGACGAGCACCAGGGGCCACATTGTCACCTTCTCCCACCATGCCATATCGGGCAGATGACCCCACTTCTCCTCGTCGAGCGTGCCCAGAAAGACGTGCTGCACGATCTTCCAGAGGATGTAGGCTGCCGTGAAGACCACGCCCAAGACGCCGATGAAGGCCGCGATGGGGATGAAGCGCACCGTGCCTCGGAAGACGAAGAACTCGCTCCAGAAGCCGGCGAGGCCGGGCAGCCCCAGCGAGGCAAAACCTGTCACCAGGGTGATGCCGTAGTAATAAGGTACTTGGCTGGCCAGCCCACCAAAGGCCTTCAGATCCCGGGTGTGGGCCCGGTCGTAGATGATGCCCACCAGGAAGAACAAGCCGCCCGTGATGATGCCGTGCGCGAACATCTGTATCGCTGCACCATTGAGCCCGGAGGCTGCTGCGTTGAGAGTCCCTTCGCTGCCGAGTGATCCGAAGCCGGCCGCAGCAGCGCAAAGCCCCAGCGTGACGTAGCCCATGTGCGCAACTGAGGAGTAGGCGATCAGCCGCTTGAGATCCCACTGAGCCATGCAGACCATCGCTCCATAGACGATGCTCATGACTGCCATCACGGGGATGATCGGCACCTGCACCACGTAGTAGTGGAACTGCTCGGGGAAGAGGGGGAACGCGATGCGCATCAGCCCGTAGGCCCCAAGCTTAAGCAAGATGCCTGCCAGGATGACACTGCCTGCTGTGGGGGCTTCGGTGTGGGCGTCCGGCAGCCAGGTGTGGAAGGGGAAGGAGGGTACCTTAATGGCGAAGGCGACGAAGAACGCCCAGAAAGCTGCGCTTGCCAGGGCGAAGTTTCCAGCGAAAGGTTGAGCCTCCGCTGCTTCCAGAATGCTGAAGGTCCCGGTCTGGAAATAGACGCCCAGGATTGCCAGCAGCATAGCGACACTACCCACAAGGGTGTAGAGGAAGAACTTGATGGCTGCGTATTCGCGCCGCTCCCCGCCCCACACGCCGATGAGCAAGAACATGGGTACCAGCCCTATCTCCCAGAAGACGTAGAACAGGACGAAGTCGAGGGCGAGAAAGACACCCAACATGCCCATCTCCAACAGGAGGAAGAGGAAGTAGTACTCTTTGACCCTCAAGTCGATGGCGCGGGCCGAGTAGAACAACGAGAGGGTTGTCAGCAAGGCGGTCAGAAAGACCAGCGGCGCGCTGAGACCGTCCACCCCTAGCCGGTACCAGACGTTAAAGGCTGGGATCCACTCGTAGTTCTCCGAGTACTGCATCTCGTTGGGGCCTCCCTGCCACACGCCTATCCAGATGATAGTCGCGAGGATGAGCGTTAGGAAGGCGAACGCGATCCCTACCTGTTGGATCGTCTTCTTGCTCTCCTTGGGGATGACCAAGATCAGCAGTGCGCCCGCCAGGGGGGCAAAGAGGGTGACACTCAGAATTGGGAAGTTCATAGCATGCTCTCCTCTATCAGACTTGTAGGAATGGAACTACATCAAGAAGAATGTCACTACCAGCGCCAGCACCACCAGGGACGCCAGGAGCAGGTAGTCCTGTACTCTGCCAGTTTGGATGGGGCGGAGACGCCGCCCGCCGGCCTTCACTACGTCACCGACACCATCTACAGCGCCATCTACGATGCTGAGATCGAAGACGTTGAAGGCTTCGGAGCCGAGAACCCCGAATCGTCCTACCAAGTCGACCAACCCATCCACGATGTTGGCATCAAGCCAACCGGAGGCGTAGGATAGGGCCTTTCCAACTTTGCCGGCCAGGTTCACCAGCCCGTCGACTACGCCGTGCCTCTCGTTCAAGACGATTTCTCCTTCGACCTCCACCTTCTCCGGCTGGCCATAGTCAAATCTGTCGAATACCTGAGCCAGCCAGATAGCAGGTTTCACAAAGATCGCTTGATAGAGTTCATCGAAGTAGAAGCGGTTGCGCATTGCCTTGTGAAGCCAGCCGAGCTTTACCTTACGCATCGCTGCCTCCACCCGGTCCATCTCGCCAGCCTTCAAGGGCTTCCATCCGTAGACGAGCCAACCGAGCGCCAGCCCTCCCAGCCCGAAGGTGAGCCCCATGATTAAAGGCAGCTGTGAGTGGGATGTCGCCTCTCCTTGGGCTAGATGGAGGTGCCCGGCCACCCTCCCCGCGTGCTCCACTGCATGGCCGCCTGCCTCGATCGTGGATCCGATGAAGTGCTCGAACCAGTTGGGGATCAAACCGCCGATGACTGGGAAGTGCTCCGGAATGCCAGCCCAACCGAGGCTTACAGCAAACACGGCCAAGATTATCAACGGCACCGTCATTGAATAGACGCTCTCCGGGGCGTGCTCGGCGGCTTTGGTACGTGGCTCACCTGCAAAGGTCAGGCAGATCTGCCGCATGGTGTAGAAGGCGGTCAGGCCGGCTGCCACGGCCAGTATCCAAAAGACGCCAGGAGACGATGCGTAGGTCTGTGCTAAGACCTCATCCTTCGACCAGAAGCCGGCGGTGATGAGCGGAAAGCCGGAGAGCGCCAGGCCGCCGACGAGGAACGTCCAAAAGGTGATCGGCTGCTTCTTCGCTAGCCCGCCCATATTCATCATATCGTTGGGATTGAACCACTCCCGATTGTCTTCCTCATGCTGGCCATGCGTGTCGTGCTCGGCATGCTCGTGAACGTGATGGTGTCCGTGTTCCATCCCGTGGATCACCGAGCCCGATCCCAGGAACAGCAGTGCTTTGAAGAAGGCGTGGGTGATGAGATGGAACGTGCCGGCCGCGTAGGCCAAGGGGGTGCCCAGGCCCAAAGCGGCGACCATATATCCCAACTGGCTGATGGTGGAGAAAGCCAGCACCCCCTTGATGTCGTCCTGTGCAACAGCCATAATGGACGAGAAGAGCGCGGTGAAAGCGCCGATAAAAGCTATGAAGGGGATGCTTCCAATGGTCAATGCGCTCGCATCCATCACCGCGATGATTGGGAAGGCCCGCACCAACAGGAAGACGCCCGCTGAGACCATCGTCGCGGCGTGGATCAGGGCCGAGACCGGCGTAGGGCCCTCCATGGCATCCGGCAGCCAGACGTGAAGCGGGAACTGAGCACTCTTTCCGACCGTACCGCCGAACAGCAGCAGCGCGATGGCGGTCGCCATAGACCAGGAGGTGCCCAGGAATGGGGTATTGGCCAAGTGTTCCAGCGTCTCGTGAGCGAAGATGTCGCGGTAGGCAAGTGAGCCGACTTCGGAGTAGAGAAGAGCCAGCCCCAGCAT
Source organism: Anaerolineae bacterium (assembly GCA_050049355.1). Taxonomy (GTDB): domain Bacteria; phylum Chloroflexota; class Anaerolineae; order B4-G1; family DUEL01; genus JASFWK01. The sequence goes on from JASFWK010000044.1 coordinate 13,112, forward strand.
GAAGAACAGGTCACCTATCTTGGTCACTATGAAGGCTTTGAGACCAGCCTCTCTGGGGGTGATCTTGTCAGGATCGGGGTAGTCCTTCTCATACCAGAAGCCGATCAGGAGGTACGAGCAGGTGCCCATAATCTCCCAAAATATGAAGAGAGCCAGCAGGTTGTTGAAGACGACCAATCCCAGCATGCCGGTGGCGAAGAGCGCGAGGTAGCAGAAGAAGCGGCTGTACCTTGGATCTACTTGAGGGGTGCCGAAATTCATATATCCGACGCTGTAGATGAAGATCATCATACAGACCAGCGGCACCATGAAGAGCATTACTGCGGCGGCCGGGTCGATGTAGACACCAAGCCCAAGTCGCTCCACGCCGGCCGATAGCCAGGGGATGCTTATGGACTCGTCAAAGGCATGCTCTCCGCCTCCCACCGGCAGGGTTACCGCTCTCCAGAACACGATCTGAGACAGCACGAAGGCTATGGCGATGCCGCCGATGACCAACCGGTGACTCAGTCTACGGCTCCGGTAGGCGAAGATGGCGATAGCGGCGAAGGCAAGAAAGGGAAAGAGTGGAATCAGCCAGGCAAGGTTGAGAATAGACATAGGCACCTCGAATGCTTAGCCTTTGAGTAGGTTAATATCCTCCAGGACAATCGTATCCTGGTTGCGCCATATGGCGATGACGAGCGCCAGGCCCACCGCCACCTCAGCGGCGGCGACCACATAGACGAAGGCAGCGAATGCCTGACCTGTGGCGACGGCCGGCTCGGTGTACCGCCAGAAGGCCAGCAAATTGATATTCACGGCGTTGAGCATCAGTTCAATGCCCATCAGTATGGCGATAGCGTTGCGCCGCGCCAACACACCGTAGAGGCCCAAGCAGAAGAGGGCCGCAGAAAGGATGAGATACCACTGTAGTGGAACCATTTATCGCTCCCTCACGATTGTCACGGCACCGATGAGCGCCATCACCAGGAGCAAGGAGGCCAGTTCGAACGGAAGGACGAATCCCTCTGGACCCACCAGCGCCAGTCCCAGCAGGTCGAGGGTGTTCTCTGGCACCGGCTGGGCGGTGGCCACCCACGGCTGCTGCCAGGCCAACCAGACCAGCACGGCCAGCAGACCGGCAGTGAGGAGGCCGGCCACCCACCACTGCTCGTTGAAGCGGGGCACTTCCCGGTGCATAATTCCTCGGGTGAGCATGATGGCGAAGATGATAAGGATGCCGATGGCGCCCATGTAGATGAACAACTGCACGGCGGCGAAGAAGGGAGCTTCCAGAAGCACGTACAGCCCAGCCACGCCGAAGAAGGCCAACAGCAGCCAAAGCGCGGCGTGGAACAAGTTTCGGACGCTTACCACCGCCCCCGCCGCCACGAGCGCCACGGCGCCGAAGAAGATGAAGAGGATCTGTTGAAATGTCATGCGCTTACCTCCAGTTCCTCCGCCTGTGATGCCTGCCAGCCCGCCTCTGGTTCACGCGCTCGCCGCTCCGAAAGAGCAAGTACCCCCCAAGTCGCCAGGGCCAAGACCAGATTGGCCGCCAGAAGGGTACCTGCCTGCGTCCAAGTCGAGGCGCCGCCGGGGAACGACTCGGTGACAGCCTTGTTCACCAAGCCCACCACGCAGAGGTTGATCAGCGCCAGCGGCACCAGAAACTTCCAGTTGAATCCCAGCATCTGGTCGATTCGCAGGCGGGGGAGGGTCATCTGGAAGAACATCCAAACCAGGATCGTCAGTCCCGTCTTGAGCAGGAACCAGACCGTGCCTAGAATGGGCGCCTGATCGACCCATGGCCCTCGCCACCCGCCCAGGAAGAGGGTGGTGAAGATGGCGGCTACTGCCGTTGTGTTCATGAATTCGGACAGGTAGAACATACCGAACTTCATACCGCTGTAC
>JASFWK010000011.1:0-37221 GCA_050049355.1 Anaerolineae bacterium
AATGATTACCACGATGTCGATCACGCCCATATGCTCGTCTGGCGGGGCAATGACGCGGAAGGACATCTTGTCGGAGGTCTCTGGCTGGTCCGGATCGAGGTCAAGGACGTGGAGGTTACGTTGGGCGATGTTATTATCGCAGGGTACGTCACCTTCACGCAGGATGGGGTCTTCGTCCGATTCAATCCGAGCCAGCGCGCAGAGGTGATCTTCGCCCGGTGCGCCAGGTGGGTTCCAGGGAATTCCCTCTGTCCAGATCTCCTGCCCAACGTCCACCACGTCGACCGTGGTTGAGCCGATGCGGTTCCAATGATCAGGATACCAAAGGCCGATCGCCGGATTGGCCCAATATAGCGAGATGCGCACCTCACGAGCGTCCCGGTCTCCGATGTTGTGCACTCGAGCATAGAGGTAGTTGGTCTGCCCGCGCACTGGGTTCTGGTGATGGTGGATGCCGTCGTCATCAGTTCGATTGATGAGGTCTGGGCTCTGCCAGAAGGGCCCCTCTGAGCAGACGCTGCCGTCATCGTCGTCGCTGTCGGCGATGTAGACCTGGGGACCAGTGGTGCAGCGGCGTGTGTAGTCGACCACGACGGGAATGCTCTCAAGGACGGTGCCATCTCCATCAATGATCAATTCGAACTCATGCGTCCCCGCCTCCGCCCGTCCAGCCGCGGGACAGATGTCAACCTCGAAAGAGTTGGTCTCGTGGGAGCCAACGTCAGTATATGCCTCAGGCGCGGAGGCGATCCAGTCCTCGTACCCCCTTGTGGCGCGCACCGTCAGTCGGTCGATAGTGCTGATCTCCTCCTCGACTGACTGGGCCACAGCGTCGGGAATCTCGTCTGCGTTGTAGAGCGGAAAGTACAGGCCCCCCGTCTGTTCGGCGACGTGCTGGAAGAACGCCACTGCATTATCTGAATCGTAGCCGCTGTTTACGCCAACGACAGAGATCCGCGCGTCAATCAGGTCCTGCACAACCTCTGCAAAGACAAGATCATCCTCGGTGCCCTCTGTCTCGTCAGGACCGGGATCAACACCGAAGTCCTCCCCGAAGAAGGTGCGGTCATGGGGATAGGCATCGCCGAACAAGATAACGATGCGTTTGCTGTCCTCTCGCCAGTTCAGGAACTGCATCTCCCACAATGCCCGACTGTAACTCTCAGGGCTGTCATTGCCATACTCCAGTGCGATTCCGTTCAGTGCGTCCTGGAGATCCCCTGTATCCTCCGTGATGTCCTGACCCAGGCGATAGGGATAGTCGTCCTCCGAGCCGTACGTCTCCCCATACTGGGAATCGACAAAGCCATTGTAGTCCACGAACGACGCCGCACCGAAGGCCGAGTCTGACACCAGCTCGCGCAGCATGTCCATGATCTCCAGGGACTGGTTCTGCACCTCGTCTATCTCATCGTCCATACTGCCGCTGGCGTCGATCAGGAACACCACGTCAACTTTGTCGATGCGCAGGTCGCCCGTCTCAAAGGTGATCGTCTTATGGGCGCATTGCCCGCCGCAGAGTTCAACTGGCTCGTCCTGGAACTGATTGCTGGCTACAGCGGGCGCCTGTGAGGCTGGCAGCACCGCCGCCAGAAGCCCGGCTATGATCAACAGTGCTGCCCCGATGCGCAGCCACCCTCGCTTCTTGATCGCTGTGGAGAAGTGTTTCATTCTATCGCATTCCCTTCTTGCTTGATTGTTCCTTGGCTGTATCGCTCGAATCTCGCGCTTCCCTCATGCATTGCCAGGATGGGGCGAAGAACCTTGTTGTTGGTCTGCAAGTGACCTCTGCTGCAGCCCAACGAGATTCTTCGCTCTGGCACAGAATGGCAATGTGAGAAGAAGGTCGGGTGTCCCATTGGTCTTCGTCGTACCTGTTCATTCCGCTCGTCTGCTCCGCCGTCGGAAGAGGAGCCGCAGGGGAGTGCCGACGAAGGGATAGTGCTCCCGGATGCGGTTCTCGAGGTACCGCTCGTAGGAGAAGTGGACGAGATTCGAGTCGTTTACGTGGAGGACAAAGGTGGGCGGAGCGACCTCTGGCTGGCTGGCGTAGTAGATCTTCAATCTCCTCCCTCGCTTGCTGGGCGGAGCGTGCCGGGCGACGGCGTCCTGGATCAGTCGATTGAGTTCTGCGGTGGGGATGCGGTAGTGCCGAGCTTGGTGAACCGCTAGCCCCTCCGGAATGACACGGTTCACTCGCTGTCCGGTCAGGGCGGAGATGAAAAGGATCGGCACGTAGTCCAAGAATCTCAGTCTGCCCAGCACGTGCAGGGTGTATTCCTGCATCGTGTACGTGTTCTTCTCGATCGCATCCCACTTGTTGACCAATACGACCACTCCACACCACTCGTCCAGGATGAACGAGGCCACGTGGGCATCTTGGGCCGTGACTCCTTCGGCTGCATCGACCATCAGGAGGGCTACATCCGCCCGCTTTATGGCCCGCAAGGCCCGCAAGACGGAGTAGCGCTCAACTCCTGGCCGTACCTTTCCCCGCCGTCGAATACCGGCCGTGTCGATCAGTGTGAGGGGGATTCCTTCCCACTCCAGCCGGGTGTCGATGGCGTCGCGGGTTGTGCCGGGCACTGGGCTGACGATGACCCGCTCCTCTCCCAGGAGCTTGTTCAGGAGTGACGACTTGCCCACGTTGGGCCGACCCACGATTGCCAGCTTGATCGACTTGTCTTCCAGTTCTGCTTCTCTCTTTGGAAGGGCCTGCACCAGTTGGTCCAGAAGGTCCGCTACCCCGTGGCCCTGCAAAGCGGAGATGGGGTAGATCTCATCCAGGCCAAGGGCGTAGAACTCCACTGCCTGTTGGCGCACGCGGGGACTCTCTGCCTTGTTTGCGGCCAAGAAGATTGGCTTCTGGGAGCGGCGGAGGACGTCCGCCACTTCCTCATCTGCGGGGGTCAGGCCAGCGGCAGCGTCGGTCAGGAAGATGACTGCGTCCGCTTCGGCGATGGCGAGCTCCGCCTGGGCGCGGATAAGTGGAACGAAGGGCGCCGAGTTCTCCGCCAGGGGCTGCTGCTCTTTCCCCTTCGGTAGTGCCTCAAGCCCTCCCGTATCTACCACGGTGAAGCGGACGGCGTTCCATTCACATTCCGCCTGCAGCCGGTCCCGGGTCGTGCCTGGTCGATCGTCCACGACGGCCAGTCGCCGACCCACCAGGCGGTTGAAGAGTGTGGACTTCCCTACGTTGGGGCGTCCGACCAACGCGACGATCGGCTGGGTCATCTACTCTCTTCCGGTGTGGTTGGTGTTGGTGTTCCCAGAGCCCTGATCTCGACCTGCACGCTGGCCGGCACGACTGACCAGGTGATGCCATCCGACGGCACTACCACTACCTCTGGCTCAACGGAGTGGCTGCCAGGGTTGAGCCCCAGCAGGTCAACGATGACCCGCACGTCCTCCTCCTTCAACTGCTCCAGGACCGGCAGCGGCCCGTTGAGGATGACCTCCACCGTGTCCGGTGCGACGGTGGCGGTCGTCACCGCCAGTCCTTGGATCTCCACCGGTCGCTGGAGGGTCACGCTTCCCTCCTGAGGCACAACGGCGACCCGGACCCTGACGAGTGGTTCCTCCATGCCGGTTAGGGAGACCCCCTCGGGGATCACCAGTGGCAGTTCCACCTCTATCTCTTCACTCGCTCCTTCCAGATTCAGCGGGGCGGTTTGGATGTAGCCGGGGATCTCTGAGATGACATTGGGGGGTCCGAACACCGTCACCACCGCCGGGTCGACCCGGATGCTGGAGATGCGATAACCGGGGGCTGTCTGTCCCTCTACCAGAGCCATCACCGAAAGGTCCCGGAATCCACTCAACTGCTCAATAGGCACGCGAACGGAGATCCGGTCGGGAGAGAGTGTGAGATAGGGAACCACGTTGCCATCGGCGTCGCGCGGCTCCAATTCAACCTCTCCCTCGACGTCGGCCCGTGCTCCCTCTACCGACACCGTGGCTCTCGCCTTCACCACCTGAGTGACAAGCGAGCGCGGACCGCTGACGGCGACGGTGAGCGGGTCGACCACGGGAGACTGGGCAACGTACCCTAGAGCGGTGTTTCCCTCGATGCGAACTTCGATGGGCAAGGTAATCTGACGCCTAGGCTCCAGGTGGAGTGTCACTGCTTCCGGCTCGACCCTTCGAACCATTACCGGGTTCCTGTCTACCTGGACCCGGATGGGGAGTCGATGCGTTCCCTCCTGCAGGCCTGTCAGATCAACCGTGGCATGGAGTTCGTGCGGCTGGAGGCTTCGCCATATCGACTCGGTGGTTCGGATGGTGACGTATGCCTGGGTGTCGGTCTGACCGTAGGCCACCATGCCCTCCGGGGGGGTGGAGATGGTGACAGGGATCGAAGAAGGGTAGCGCCGCTCTGTGGTGGAGCTCTCCTCTTCAACCGCCACCCACCATACCAGCATCGCCAGGAATAGCGAAAGGACGATCAGGCCCACGTTACCGATTAGCCAGCGAAAGGCTCCTTTCATGATTCTTCCACTTCTTCCTCAGGCTGGATCAGCCACCGCCGCAGCCAGGCGGGCCAGCGCGGCTCAAGCAGGCGCTGATGGAAAGCCCGCAGAACCCGGTCCAAACGCTCGGCATCTAGGTCACGGAGGATGCGGCCATTGTGGGCTACGGAGATGGTGCCCCGTTCCTCGGATACTACGATGGCGACGGCGTCGGTCTCCTCGGTGACCCCCAGGGCAGCTCGATGGCGAAGGCCAAGCCTGCGATCGTCAAGAAAGGCAGTTGAAAGAGGAAGGATGCAGGCAGCGGCCACCAGCCGTCCGTTGCGCAGGATTGCCGCTCCGTCGTGGAGAGCGATGTGGGGGTTGAAGAGAGCGATCAGGACCTCCGGTGAGACCTCAGCGTCCAGCACGATGCCGGTATCCACGTACTCCTGGAGCCCCGTCTCTCGCTCCAGCACAATCAGCGCGCCCAATTTGCGTTCCGATAGAACACGGCACGCGTCTACCACGACCGAAAGGGACTGCTCCAGGGCGGCCCGCTGCCCAGAGGAGTAGCTCAGAAGGGAGCCGGCGCGGCCCAGCCGCTCCAGTGCCCGGCGCAGCTCCGGCTGGAAGATGACGGGCACAGCTACGAGGAAGGCAGGAAGCATTCGTTCCACCAGCCAACCGAAGGCTTGCAGTGGGAAGAGCCCTCCCAGCAGCGCGAGGACGATGATCAAGAGAATGATGCCGCGCAGCAAGGGTACAGCCGGAGTCCCTCGCACCAGGTAGAGGATGACGAAGAAGACAACAGAGACCAAGAGAATGTCCAGCAGGTCAATCCACGTAAGACGCTGCATGACCCACAGTAGGTCAATCATGCGCAGCCTCCTTGCTGCTGCAAGGGTCTCCTTCCCTGAGGCGAACGGGGCCAATAAGCGGGGAGCAAGCGTTGAGCGTGCAGATTGGGTGTCTGTCTAAGAGACTGCTCATTCGCCCCTGGACAACAGTCCAGCGGGAGCCGCCAATGGGGGCGACCGAGCCGGGGAGTGGGAGGCCTCGCTGTTGACCTACGACCTCCACGGCGCCAGGTTTGCTTACTTTCCCTCTGCTTCCTTGGCCTGTTTGAGTACGATCTCGTCTCCCTCCACATCCACCTGCGCCGTGTCCCCCGGCGCGAAAGTCCCCTTAAGCACTGCGTCCGAGAGGGCGTCCTCCACTCGGTTCTGGATCACTCGCCGCAGGGGGCGTGCTCCGTACTCCGGTGAGTACCCCTCGCGGGCCAGCAGCTCCCGCGCCGCCGGCAGGACCTCCAGCCTGAGTTCCTGCTCTTCCAGTCGCTTGGTCACCTTTGCCAGTTCCAGGTCTACAATCTGAGCGAGTTGCTCTGGCCCCAATGGCCGGAAGACCACCACCGCGTCCAAGCGGTTGAGAAATTCTGGGCGAAAGGTCTCCTTTAGCTTCCTGCGGAGCCGGTGGCTCATTTCCTGATATTCCTGCTCAGCATCTTGGGCCTGGTCGGAGGGAGGACCGAAACCCAAACCATCTCGTCGGATGGTCTCCGCACCAATGTTGGAGGTCATGATGATGATCGCATTGCGGAAGTCCACTCGTCGTCCGCGGCCATCCGAAAGCCAGCCTTCCTCCATGATCTGTAGGAGGACATTGAAGACCTCTGTGTGGGCCTTCTCTATCTCGTCGAACACGACGATGGAGAAAGGCTGACGGCGGATTGCCTCCGTCAGCTGCCCGGCGTCATCGTATCCCACATAGCCGGGCGGCGCACCGATCAGGCGTGCCGTAGTGTGCCGTTCCATGAACTCCGACATGTCGAGTTGGATCAACGCGTCCTCGCTGCCGAAGAGGAACTCCGCCAGCGCCTTTGTCAGCTCGGTCTTGCCGACTCCGGTGGGGCCGAGGAAGACGAAGGAGCCGATTGGACGGCGTGGGTCCTTGAGGCCGACGCGAGCCCGCCGGATGGCCCGGGCAACTATCTCTATTGCCTCGTCCTGCCCTACGATTCGTCTGTGCAGCTCTTCCTCAATGTGGAGCAAGCGCTGCGTCTCCTCGGTAGCCAGTTGGGTCAGCGGGATGCCGGTCCACATCGAGACGACCTCGGCCACGTCTTCTGTCTCCACCACCATGCCTTCCGCTTCGTCCCAATCCAACCGCAGTTTCTCGATCTTATCCTCCAACTCCCGCACCTGTTCCCGCAGTTGTCTGGCCTCTTCCAGACGCTGCTCCTCCGTGGCCTCTCTTGCCTCCTCTTCCAACTCTTGGAGTTTGGGGTAGATCTCTCGCAGTCGAACCGCTGCTGGCGTCTTGTACATGCGCACCCGAGCGGCGGCCTCGTCAACCACGTCGATCGCCTTGTCCGGCAGGTGTCGGTCGGAAATGTAGCGGGCCGAGAGGCGAGCGGCGGCCACCAGTGCCTCGTCGGCGATCTGGAGCTGGTGGTGGTCCTCATAGACGGGAGCCAGACCGCGCAGGATCTCGACTGTATCCTCGATGGTGGGTTCCTCGACCATGATTTGCTGGAACCGTCGCTCGAGAGCTGCATCCGACTCTATGTGCGAGCGGTACTCATCCAGTGTCGTTGCACCGATACACTGGAGCTCCCCTCGCGCCAGGGATGGCTTCAGGATATTGGCGGCGTCTACTGATGAGCCAGCCGCGCCGGCTCCTACCAGCATGTGCATCTCGTCAACGAACAGAATGGAATTGCTCGTCTTCAGCTCTTGAAGGACCTTCTTGAGGCGTTCCTCGAACTGACCCCGGTACATCGTCCCGGCCACCAGCGAGCCCACGTCCAGTTGGAGGACTCGCTTTTCGAGCAGGATGGTGGGGGCATTTCCGGCCACAATTCGTTGAGCCAAGCCTTCGACGATGGCGGTCTTCCCCACGCCCGGCTCGCCTATCAGAGCGGGATTGTTCTTGGTCCGTCGAGCCAACACCTGGATCACCCGCTCGATCTCCACCTTGCGACCGATGACGGGATCCAGTCTCCCCTCCTCAGCCAACGCCGTCAGATCGGTAGCCAGTTGGTCTACCAGCGAAGTACGACTCGTCCGACGTAGGAGTCTGTGCTCGCTGCTCGGGACCGGTCGACGCTTGAGCGAGCGAAGTGCTTCGTTGCGGAGCCGATCTGTGCTTATGCCTAGGTTCCGCAGGATGTCCGCCGCAATCCCGGTATCGTCTTTGGCCAGGGCGATCAGGATGTGTTCGGTATCGACTTTGGGATCCCCGCGGCTGCGTGCTTCCTCCAGCGCTAGCTGAATGACCCGCTTTGTGCTCTTGGTGAGCGATGGACGCCCTGCGTGGGACTGCTCCTCCTCTAGCCCCAGTCGGAGTATGAAGCGCCGCACGTCGTGAGGGCGCAGTCCCAGTCGGCGCAGAACGCGCGCCGCTCCTCCCTCCTCCTGGATCAACCCGAGCAGTAGGTGCTCGGTGCCTACCTGGAGGTGGTGCATCTCCACGGCGGCTTCCTCGGCCTTACGGAGCGCGCGCCCCGCCTCTGGCGTGAATTGCTTCCAGTTATCCGTTTCCATATCGATTTACGCTTTCTAGGCCGCCTGGCCAATCCGTCGCGCAGGCGACAGGGCTTCGAACTACTGTCGGCGTCCGGCCCATCCTGGTGCGCCGATGGGACAGCGGCTTGAGAATGTGTTTGAGGAGCCGAAGCTGACCATTTTCAATCCGACACACAGACCTCTGGGATCGCTAGAGATGCTCTCCGGCGATTTCACCCCCGTCGTGCCTCGTCGAACGCCGAGGCCATCGGGCTTTCCAGTGGGGGCTGTCCGGAAGCCTCGTAGTCTGCCTCCCAATCTGCGTCTGCCCGCTCTCCTTCTGCCACACGCTTGAGGCTCAATCCCATCCGGTGGCGGTCCGGTTCTACACGGACAACGCGCAGTGTGACAACGTCTCCGGATTGGACCACTTCACGGGGGTGGGCCACTCGCCGCTCGTCCAACTCGGAGATATGGATCAGGCCTTCAATCGCCTCATCTCCCACAATGCGGGCGAAGGCTCCCCAATCGGTCAACCGGGTGATCTGCCCTTCCACCAGTTGGCCCTCCTCATATCGCGCGCCGACTGTGGTCCAGGGGTCAGACTCCAGCTGCTTCCGACTCAATGAGACCTGGCGTCGCTCCTGGTCCACGCTGAGGACCAACACTTCCAACTCCTGCCCAATCTGAAGCAGATCGCTGGGGTGCTTCACGGGCTGCCACGAGATCTCAGAAAGGTGGAGCAGTCCGTCCACAGGACCCAGGTTCACGAAAGCCCCGAAATCGGTCAGATTGCTGATCTTTCCCTTTCGGACCTCTCCCTCTTCAAGCGACGCCAGGAACTGGTGTTCCTCCTCCTCCCGTCTCTGGGACATGGCGACGCGCTCAGAGAGGATAAGCCGGTTCCGTTCCTGGTTGGCCTCGATCACCTGAAGCTGCAGGCATCTGCCGACCACGTTGGCCAGAGCCTCTCGAGAGGCGGGATCCGATATACGCGGTACGTCCCGAGAGGTCGCCAACTGGGAGGCCGGCACAAAGCCTCTGATAGATCCCAGGCGGACGAGTATCCCGCCTTTGTTGTAGCCGATGGCTTCAAGCTCCACAGTCTTCTGATCTTCCAAGAGTTCGTGAGCCCGACGCCAGTCCTTCTCCTGCTGGGCGCGAGCTAGTGAGAGGACAACTTCTCCAGAGGGGCCCTCGGGGTGCAGGATGTAGGCAGGCACCTCGTCACCGGGCTCCAGCGAGGCAAGCAGCTCGGGATCTACCCGCTCCAGCTCCCGGCCCGAGACCGTACCCTCGCACTTCGCGCCCACGTCAATCACAACTACCTCCGGGGCGATGCGGACAACAACGCCGGGTACTACCTGCCCCCGCTCCAGCTGGGAGGTGGGGGGGTACTGCTCCAGCAGGCGAGCCATTGGGTGGTCGGCCGCTGAGCTTGCTGAGGAACCCATCTCGTGGGAATTGCCGCTCATAGACATCCTCCCGCAGTTGTACTCGATATTATAACCGGTTTCAGGACAACTGCAAACGTGGATATCTGCCCACTCCTGTTACTCCAATTCGCCACCAGGGCCCAACCAAACGAACTGCGGCGCGAACGTGATCTGTGCTATAATAGGACGTGGCTGCTGTTTCTGGGGAGGCTGCTATGCGTTTTCTAGTCACCGGCGGAGCGGGGTTCCTGGGTGCTGCTCTGGCCAACCGCCTGGCCGCCAAGGAGCATCAGGTTCGGGTCATAGACGACCTGAGCGCTGGCGACTCCGCGCGGCTTGACGAGCGAGTCCTCTTCACGCGGGGGAGCGTGCTGGATAGGCCTAAGTTGTGGAGTCTTCTGCAGGATGTGGACTGCGTCTACCATCTGGCGGCCCGCGTGCTGGTCTCCGAGTCCATTCTTTATCCCAGTGAGTACAACCAAGTGAACGTCGGTGGAACTGTCAGCGTGATGGAGGCCATGCGAGATGCTGGGGTCCAGCGCGTAGTTCTCACCTCATCTGGCGCGGTCTACGGGGAGCAAGCTCATCAGCCGGTGCGGGAGGATCAGGTCCCTAATCCCCAATCCCCCTACGCGGTGAGTAAACTCGCCGCTGAGTACTACGTTCGCACTATTGGGGCTCTGTGGGGTATTGAGACAGTGATCCTGCGCATTCTCAACACGTATGGGCCGGGGCAGAAAGTGCTTCCCTCCCACCCACCAGTGGTGCCGCGCTTTCTGCAGCAGGCCCTGGGGGGTGGATCGCTGGTCATCTTCGGTGGGGGGGCACAGACGCGCGACTTTGTGTATCTCGATGATGTAGTGGAGGCGATGGCGGCGGCTGCGACTGCCTCAGACGTTGATCGGCGCACCATCAACGTGGGCTCTGGAAAAGAGACCAGCATCAATGAGCTGGCGGCGCTTGTGGCGGAGGTGGTGGGGCGGGAGGTGGAGGTTCTCCACAGCCCTGCCGAGAGCGGCGGCGTCTCTCGCCTCTGTGCGGATATCACCCTCGCCCAGCGGCTGCTAGGTTACGAGCCCAGAGTCAGTCTATCGGAGGGGCTGCGCCTGACTATGAGGGATGATTCTCGGTTCGCGGCAGATGTCTCGTGAGTGCGGAGGACCCGTGGAACGGCTGCAGCGTGATTTCTTTGCCCGCGACACCCTGGACGTAGCACGCGATCTCCTGGGACGGGCTCTGGTGCGGCTCGTTGAGGGGGAACGGTTGAGCGGTCGCATCGTTGAGGTGGAGGCCTACCTCGGTGAGGAGGATCAGGCGTCTCACGCGCGCTGCGGACGAACCGGCCGCAACGCGGCGATGTACGGCCCGCCGGGTCACGCCTATGTCTATCTTATCTATGGTGTGCATCACTGCCTCAACGTGGTTACCAGGCGAGACGGCTTCCCAGCAGCGGTGCTCATCCGAGCGCTGGAGCCGCTACAGGGGATCGAGCGAATGCGAGACTCGCGCGGTGGCAGGGCGGACCAAGAACTGACCAATGGCCCGGCCAAGCTGTGCCAGGCCATGTCGATCGAGCGCCAGTTCGATGGGACGGACCTGTGTGCCCGCGATGCGCTTCTCTTCTTGGAGATGGGGCAGCCCGTGGGCGATGACGCAGTCGCCAGAGGACCACGGGTGGGGGTGCGGGGCGACAAGACTGCACGGACGACTCCCTGGCGATTCTACTTGCGTGAATGTGCGTACGTCTCCTGACGTCGCGATTCTGCTGGTGACCCAGGCCAGGTTCAGAGCTCTTCTTCGAGCGTCTGCCGCCATATCTGCTCGCTTTCTGCCCTTGGTTGGAGGTACTGACTCCGATCCTGCGTGACCGAACCCTTACCTCTTATCCCGCCTCGGGGGTCGCCCTGCCGATCCTTGCCGGGAAGGAGGTATTGATTGGCGGATGGATCCACAAACCGTGCCGAACCCAGACATAGGTTTAGGGTGGCGTGTCCCGCCGCCCCGCCAGCCTCCTGTGTCGCTCCATAGTCTGGTTTGTGGAAGATCTGGACAGCACAAACGGCGCCCTTGCGAGACTCCGCTCTCTTCCGGTCAGCTTGCCCGCCTGCGGGATGGCGACTGCGTTCGGTTCGGCAGGGTCACGCTGGTCCTCTGGGAGGAGTGACGCTCTCTCCCTCATTTCGGCATCAGGCGTGCGCAACAGGTTCAATTAGAGAGAACTATCTCGAAGCCTTGTGTCTGCGGTCGCCTCGGACATTGACTTTATTGCCCTCTCGTTATATACTTCGGGCAGACGAGTGAGGTCGAGCGATGTCTAGTATGTCTCTTCTCAGCCCGCCTAACCCTGATGAACCAGACCGTCGGTCTGGGTAGGCTCGCTGGGTAGAGAGCAACCGGGGTTTTCCAGCCAGCCCTCCAGACGCTGAGGGCTGGCTTTTCGTTAGAGCAGTGGAGGAGTGAAGATGGCAGACAAGGTGACCCCACGCAGCGAGGACTATTCCCGCTGGTACACCGATGTGGTGCAGATGGCCGATTTGGCCGACTATGCGCCGGTGCGGGGCTGCATGGTCATAAAGCCATACGGTTATGCCCTTTGGGAGAATATCAAAGGAGGGCTTGATCGACGGTTCAAAGCCACCGGCCACGTCAATGCCTATTTCCCCCTCTTCATACCGATGGACTTTCTCCAGAAAGAGGCGGAACACGTCGAGGGGTTCTCGCCGGAGTTGGCGGTTGTCACGGTAGGCGGGGGCAAGGAACTGGAGGAACCCCTTGCCGTGCGGCCCACGTCGGAGACCATCATCGGCCATATGTACGCTAAGTGGATTCAGTCCTACCGCGACTTGCCGGTTCTCATCAATCAGTGGGCCAACGTGGTCCGCTGGGAGATGCGCACGCGACTCTTCCTGCGCACCACGGAGTTCCTCTGGCAGGAGGGTCATACAGCCCACGCCACCGTCGAGGAAGCGAGGGAGGAGACGATGCGCATCCTGGAGCTCTATGCGGACTTCTCCGTCGAGGACGCCGCAATCCCGGTCATGAAGGGTCGCAAGAGCGAGAGCGAGAAGTTCGCCGGAGCGGTGACCAGTTACACGATCGAGGCCATGATGGGGGATCGACGAGCACTTCAGGCTGGCACCTCCCATTTTCTGGGACAAAACTTCGCCCGCGCCTTTGACATCCAGTTTCTGGACGAGAACAACGAGCTCCAGTACGTCTGGACCACCAGTTGGGGCGTCAGCACCCGAATGGTGGGAGCGGTGGTGATGACGCACGGGGATGATCAGGGGTTGATCTTGCCTCCCAAACTGGCTCCCATCCAAGTGGTGGTCGTTCCCATCTGGCGGGATGATGAGGAACGGGCTCGAGTGCTGGAGGCCATACATCGGGTGGAGGTCGCCGTGGGTCCGGAGGTCCGCCTGGAGGTGGATGACAGAGAGGGGTACTCTCCTGGGTGGAAGTTCAACGACTGGGAGATGCGCGGGGTGCCGTTGCGCATCGAGGTCGGCCCGAGGGATGTCGAAAAGGACCAGGTCGTGTTGGCCCGACGGGATCAGCCAGGCCGAAAGGGAAAGACTGCTGTGCCGATGGAGGGACTGGCGGAAGCCGTGGAGGAGATGCTGATGGCCATCCAAGCCGACCTTTACCAGCGAGCGCTGGATTTCAGAGAAGCCCATACCTACTACCCCGACGATCTCAAGTCCCTGCGCGAAGCGGTGGCTGATGGCTTCGCCTACGCCTGGTGGTGTGGAGACTCAGAGTGTGAGGCGGAGGTCAAGGAGGAAACCACTGCTACCATACGGTGCATCCCGCTGGATCAGGGGACTGACAAGGGGCCTTGCATCATCTGCGGGCGCGAATCCGGCGAGCGGGCAGTCTTCGGCCGGGCCTACTGAAGGCGCGAGAGGATAGTCTGGCAGTTGAAGGGACCCTTCGTGCACCCAGAGAGAGAAGGTGGGTTTGCGTGAGATAGCGAAACATGGTAGAATTGTCATGGCAATCTCGGGTGGGCAAACAAGGTCCGCCCGTGTGTGGAAAGGAGTGTGAATGCCGCTGAGCAAGGGTGAGAAACAGGCCATAATTCACGAGTACGGCCGTTCGGATGGCGACACAGGTTCGCCTGAGGTTCAGATCGCGATTCTGACAACGCGTATCAATCAGCTAACTGAACATCTTAAGGTTCACAAGGGCGACGAGCACTCTCGGCGTGGCCTGCTCAGGATGGTTGGCAAACGCCGCCGCCACCTGAATTACCTGAGCCGCGAGGACCCTGAGCGCTACAGGGAAATCATCCGACGGCTGGGATTGCGCAAGTAGATCGAGTAGAGTAGAGGGGCAGGCGGAGCGGCGACGGGGATTCTGGAATCCTGATCGTCTCTTGGGCCTGCCCTAGCGATAAGTCTTCCGGAGACCGGCACGGGGTTTGGAATTGGGAGATGTCCCGTAGGGGCCTTCCCTCTCTTAGGGGCCATGTCCCAGTTTCTGACCTCCGCGCCGGGTTCCGGGCACGGAGGTAGAAATGAATAAACACAAATTCGCAGCTACGCAGGGTGGGCACACGATCACCCTGGAGACCGGCGGGCTAGCTCAGCAAGCTGGCGGCGCCGTGACGATCCGCTGTGGCGATACTATGCTATTGACCACAGCCACTATGTCCGCCCAGGCGCGGGAGGGGATAAACTTCCTCCCGCTGAGAGTGGACTTCGAGGAGCGGCTCTACGCGGCGGGCCGCATCCCTGGCTCATTCTTCCGCCGCGAGGGACGACCCCCTGAGCATGCCGTCCTCATCATGCGGCTGACCGATCGTCCTCTACGCCCCCTTTTCCCCAAGGATCTGCGTAACGACGTCCAGATCATCATCACACCGCTCGCCCAGGATGATCTATACCAGGCAGACACTCTCTCCATCATCGCCGCTTCCGCTGCCCTCACTATCTCAGGTATCCCCTTCGGGGGACCGGTGGGAGCGGTGACAGTAGGCTACATTGACGGCGAGATTGTCGTCAATCCCACCATCCCGGAGATGGAGAGCAGTCTTCTGGATCTGCAGCTGGCGGGGACAGCTGATGCTATCCTAATGGTGGAGGCAGGAGCGGCTGGGGTCGCAGAGCAGGTGATGTTGGAGGCGCTCCGCCGCGGCCATGAGGCTATCCAGGAGGTTGTCGCCGTACAGGAAGAGATGCGGGAGGCGGTGGGGAAGCCCAGGCGAGAGTATATCTCCGCCGTCGTATCTGAGGAGCTAGTCGCGCAGGTTCGAGAGCGCGTGGAGGATCGGATCGTACCCGCTCTGGGCGACGCACCCGATAAGGAGGCACGAAGCGCGGCGCTAGACGTCCTCAAAGCTGAGCTGGTGGAGGAGCTGGGAGAGGCGAACGAACCCGCCTCCATCAAGCAGGCCTTTGACGAGGTCCTGCAAGCGACCGTTCGACGTCGGATCCTGGATGAGGGGATCCGCGCTGACGGACGCGGCCCGACTGATATTCGACCCTTGTCCGCTGAGGTTGGCCTCCTTCCGCGCGTACACGGCTCTGGTCTGTTCACCCGTGGCGGGACCCAGGTGCTTTCAGTGGCTACGCTAGGGACCCCCAGCGACGAGCAGATGTTGGATGATCTCTCGCCCGAGGAATCGAAGCGGTACATCCATCACTACAACTTCCCGCCATTTTCCACTGGCGAGACGTGGCCTCTGCGTGGCCCAAAGCGGCGGGAGATAGGTCACGGCGCGCTGGCGGAACGGGCGCTGCTGCCCGTCATCCCGTCTGAAGAGGAGTTTCCATACACCATCCGCGTCGTCAGCGAGGTTCTTTCCTCCAATGGTTCCACCTCAATGGCCTCTGTCTGCGGATCTACGCTGGCTTTGATGGACGGAGGTACGCCCATCAAGGATCCTGTGGCTGGCATCGCCATGGGGTTGGTGGTAGAGAATGAGCAATACCGCATCCTCACTGACATTGTGGGGATGGAGGATCATCTGGGTGACATGGACTTCAAGGTAGCAGGGACGCGAAATGGGATCACCGCCCTGCAGATGGACCTGAAGGTCAAGGGCATCTCCGCGCAGGTCATGGCGGAGGCGCTAGAGCAGGCCCGGCAGGCACGGATGAGGATCCTGGACGTTATGGAGGAGACTCTCCCCCAGCCCCGACCGGAACTTTCGCCCAACGCGCCGCGAATGCTGATTTTGGAGGTGGATCCCGACAAACTGGGGGCGGTCATCGGCACCGGTGGCAAGACGGTGCGCTCCATAGAGGAGGAGTGCGATGTCCAGGTGGACATTGAGGATGACGGCACTATCTATATTGCCTCGACCGATGGCGCAGGCGCGCAGCGGGCTCAAGAGATCATCGAGAGGCTCACTGCGGAGCCAGAGGTGGGAGAGATCTACACCGGCCGAGTGGTTCGCATCACCGACTTCGGGGCATTCGTAGAGCTGGTTCCCGGTACAGATGGCTTGGTTCACATCTCCCAACTCTCCGATCGACATGTTGAGGGTGTCCGAGATGTGGTGGACATCAACGACGAGATCATGGTGATGATCACGGATATTGACCGAGAGGGGAAGATCCGCCTCTCCCGCCAAGCGGTGCTCGAGGGCTGGACGCTGGAGGAGGCCCGCAGGCGGGATCGCCCTAACCGCAGTCGTCACGGCAACCGGCGTCGCCGGTAGGCTCACTGGGGATTGGAACTAGGGCTGAGCCCGGCCTGGTGTCCAGTGCCGGGCTTTTCCTGTTCTTGTCCTGGCTGCGGTCTACGTGCTGCGCCAAGATGTTCGGCCTGGTAGCTCACAGGCGCTCTGGGCAGAAGTGGAGGTGGAAGAGACCTTGTGCTTCGTGGAGGCGCCGGGATGAGTGAGTCGGTTCGCAGCAAGTGGAGCGCTGCGACCAAGCGCACCGTCGTGCTGGTTCTGATGCTGCTCCTTGCGCTCGTAGTCTACCGATTTCGAGGACTCTTTCTGTTCCTCCTCTTGGCCTTCCTGCTGGCTTTCATCCTCGACCCTCTGGTGGACTTCCTGGAGGCGCGGGCCCGGATGAGCCGTGGCGGCGCTACAGTACTGGTCTTTGTTCTTCTGATACTTGCCTTATCGGCCGCTCCCGCTGTCGCAGTGCCACCACTGGTGAAAGCGGTCAGCTCGCTTAGGGTTGAGTTCGCGCGCATCGTCGCCGACCTTGATCAGGTCATGGCTGAGCCAATCTCCCTGTTCGGCCGAGAGTGGGATCTGCAATCTGCATACCAGGAACTCAGCAAGACGTTGCAGACCTTTCTCTCTCTGCCTAGTCTGGCTGCGGGAACTTTCAAAGTCGTCGTTGGTTTTGTGTCGACGCTCTTCTGGCTGCTCTTCATCCTTCTCTCCGCTTTCTACCTGGTGAAGGACGCGGACCGAATAGTGGCGTGGATGGACAGTTTGCCTCCACCGGAACTCCAAGGCGACTTCGTCAGGCTACGGCAGCAGATTACAGAGGTGTGGCACGATTTCTTGCGTGGCCAGCTTGTGATGGCGGTTCTCTTGGCGTTGATCACTACAGCGGTATCGGCCGCCGTGGGACTTCCCAACGCTCCGGCACTTGGGCTCCTGGCCGGAGCAATGGAGTTCATTCCCAACGTGGGACCGGTCATCGCTGCTGTCCCCGCTGCGATGTTGGCCTTCTTTGAGGGGTCGTCCTGGATCCCGCTGAGCAATCTGTGGTTTACTGTTCTGGTGTTGGGTCTCTACATACTCATCCAGCAGATAGAGGGGAACGTACTTCTGCCTCGGGTGCTGGGACGTAGCCTGAATCTACATCCGCTCATAGTGTTGATCGCTATCATCGCCGGAGGGAGCCTGGCGGGCATTCTGGGTGCCCTGCTTGCCACACCGACGGTGGCAACGCTGCTGGTGGTGGGACGGTACATCTACCGCCGCTTGTCCGATCAGGAGCCTTTCGCGGAGGAGCCTCAGCCGCATCGGGCCCGTCGAGGGCTCGGTCAATGGCTGTGGGATCTCGTGCGGCGGCGAGTGTTGGCCGCCCGATGGGTGATCCGCACAGCTCAACCTGAGGACCGGGCGGACGTCGAGGCTGTGTGTGCCCGGGCCCTGACAGATGACTACATTCCTGAGGTCTGGGAGAAGTGGCTGGGAGATCCTCACGGGGAGTTGACCGTGGTGGAGCAGGGGGGGAAGGTGGTTGCGGTTGGCAAACTGACTCGCCTGGCCGACGAGGAGTGGTGGCTGGAGGGCCTGCGCGTGGATCCAGCCTACCGTCGATTGGGGGTGGCCCGGCTCGTGCAGGCTCACCAGGTTCAGGCGGCGCAGCAGCTGGGAAGAGGAACTCTGCGATTGGCCACCGCTTCCTACAACAAACCGATCCACCGAAACGCAGCCCGTGATGGCTTCCACCGTGTGGGAGAGTTTCTGTACTGCAGGGGCGAGCCTCTGCCCGGTCCTTGTCCTCTTCGGTCTCTGACCTCGGACGACTTTGACGTGGTGTGGGAGCTGATCGAGGGCTCCCCTATCTTCCGGGCAGCGAGTGGTCTCTACGAAGTCGCCTGGCATTGGTTGAATCTGACTCGGGAGCGCCTGGCGAATCATCTGGCCGTGGGCGACGTATGGGGAATAGATCTGGAGGAACGACTGGCAGCAGTGGCGATTCTGTCCCACCATCCAGACAAGGATCGGCTCTCGGTGGGATACCTGGACGGGGAGCCGGAGGGGATCACAGCGCTTGCCTGGGGCCTGCGAGTGCTCACGAATCAACTCGGCTGCGACAGGCTCCGGGTGCGGCCTCCGCTCTATCCTCCCCTCGTGGAGGCGCTGGAAGCCGCAGGGGTGACCCGCTCCCGGGCGTACGCGGTGTGGGTCTTTGAGCGATGGCTGAAGGGAGAGGTTGACGATGGAGGAGAGAACGATTGAAGTCCTGGCCGAGACCGAGGACTTCAGCGTCTGGCGGATCGAGGAACCGGAGGGAGAACTCACCTATCATCTGGAGTTCGGCAGTCTCACGGTTCACTTTTTCGAAGAGGAGTGGAAGCAGTTTCTCGAGTTGATGGGCCAGTTGGAGCTTCCGTAGGTTGCCGGTACTCCGTATGCGAGTTCGTCTCTCTTGACAGCTGCTGGTTCAAGGGCGGATGGCTCCGGTCAGAGGATGCCCCTGGAAGCCGTTGGGAAGTTCACCGCGGTTGTTCTGCTGGCACCACTTAACTCGGAGAGTGCTGTGCGCGGAGCCAAGTCGGAGTTCGGGGGCCTGGATGCGGGCGACCCTCGCTGGCTGATGGTGCCCACAAGTGGCTGCTTCCACCCGAACTGGCGAGGCTTGTCAGGCGGGTCCAGGTAGATAGTGGAGGAAGCGATTGTTGGAGAAACCGAGAACGCATTCGAAAGGGCTTAAGAAGTGGTACGATAAACTGGCCCCGCTCCTGGTGAGCGCGCGGGAGGAGCTGCGAGAAGTGAAGCCAGCCAAACTGGTACTGCGCAGCGGCTGCACTCAGGAGTCGGATGGCGCGTTCCGGCTAACATTCTTCTGGCGTGACTACCTGATTCATCCGCCGACGTTTGCTGTCGAGCGAGCGGACGCGGGTGAAGAGCCCTCTTCTTTTCTTCAGGCGTTGATCCTCACCTACTTGGTCACCGCCGACGGAACTACCCCCTCCAAGCGCTGGGTCGCCTTTCATGACCTGCCAGATGGGATGTTCTATGCCCAGGCTTTCCGAGGCTACGCGGAAGAGCGACTCGTACGTGAGTTGGGCAGAGATGGGTTGGATGCCTTTCGGCGCGGAGCGGAGAAGTTGAACGGAGAAGCGCTGGAGATCGGGGGCGCCGGCTACTCCTTCCGGGTTCTACCTCGAGTGCGGTTGGCGGCGGTGTATTGGCTGGGAGATGAGGATTTCCCGTCGCGTGCTTCCATCCTCTTCGAGGATACCGCCCCTCACTATATGCCAGTCGACGGTCTGGCAATCCTTGGCAGTCACTTGGTGAGTGCCCTGTTGAGAGCGGAGCAAGGGTAGCCTCGCGAGGTCCTGGACTCTGTGCTATAATGCATGCTGGCTCCCGCGCTCTCTCCTGAGAAGCTGAAGCAGTACGGCTCTTGCCTGGGTGACAGACTTCCTCATATGGGGCGGAGTCCAAGATGGCGCGTCGTTCATTCAGACAGGAGGGAAACGAGACGGCGGCCAATGGTGCATATGGCAGAGCGTAGTGCGTGAAGCGGACCACACCCCACGGAGACCTATACTAATGCGTTTGGGACTTTCGCCCGCCACGGTGTTGGCGCGTTTAGTTGTGTTGCTGATCGGCTTCCCGATCCACGAGTGGGCCCACGCTTGGTCGGCCGACCAGTTGGGTGACGACACCCCTCGCTGGCGGGGCAGGCTGAGCTTGAACCCGATGGCCCATCTGGATCTCCTCGGTAGCCTTATGCTGCTGTTGACTGGCTTTGGATGGGCCAAGCCGGTGCCGACGAATCCCTATCGGATGCAGACGGAGCCGCGCACTGGAATGGCGCTCAGTGCATTTGCTGGCCCGGCCTCCAACCTGGTGGTGGCTATGGTGTGTGCTATCCCCTTCCGGCTGGACGTGTTGGCACTGGGAGACATTGGCGCAGGCCTCCTGCGTCCGGCGACGTTGGTGTGGGAGATCGCCAATGTCAGCCTTAACCTGGCGCTGTTCAACTTGCTGCCCTTCTATCCGCTTGATGGAGAGAAGGTGTTGGCGGGAGTGCTGCCGCGCTCGTGGGGGGATCAATTGCTGGAACTTCGGCCCTACAGCCCGTACATCCTGATGGCACTGCTCTTCTTCCTGCCGTATCTGGGCCTGGACCTTGTTGGCCTCCTGATCGGGATGATCAAGTGGCCGTTGACTCTCCTTCTCTTCCGGATGTGATGGGGTGGATCGCCCGGCGGGCGCGTCAGTTCTTCCTGGCGGTGACTGCTCCCCTGACGGCAGACGACTGGGACGAGGCGCAGCGGATACTGACCCCGACGCAGTGCGTACTCTTCCTCCAGATGCCGCTGCCCGATAGACGGCACGCCTTGACAGTCCTTCGCACTCTGGAGGCGCAAGGAGAGCAGCAGTCAGATCTTCTCGTGGCAGCGCTGCTACACGATGTGGGCAAGGCGGGCGCGTCGGCGTCCTTGTGGATGCGGGTGACGGTAGCGCTTCTGGAGTGGTTTGCCCCGACTCTCTTGGACCGGCTGAGCCAAGAGGGGGGGCGAGGGTGGCGCGGGTACTTGGCTGCATACTGTCAACATGCCGAGGTGGGAGCAAGACAGGCCGCCCAGGTGGGGTGTTCTCCCCTCACCGTGGCCCTAATCCGGCGCCATCACAAGCCGGTAGGCCGCCTGGAGGGAGAACAGGACCGACTGCTGGCGCTGCTACAAGAGGCGGATGGGAGTTTCTAGAGAGGAAGAGAGATGGCAGATCGAGTGACAATCATAGGTTTGGGGTGTGTAGGCACTTCTATTGGACTCGCGCTGCGCCGGGAGGAGCCTGATCTGGAAGTGATAGGCCACGACGTGGAGCGAGCCCACGCCCGCCAGGCTCACCGCATGGGGGCGGTGAGCAGAACCCACTGGAACCTTCCAGCAGCTTGCGAGGGAGCGGATGTAGTTATCCTGGCGCTGCCCCTCCCCGCGGTGCGCCAGACGCTTGAGGATGTTGCCCCTCACCTGGAAGAAGGATGTGTGCTCACCGACACCGCCACCCTCAAAGTACCGGTGTTGAAGTGGGCGCGGCGATATTTGCCTGATCACGTTGGCTTCGTCACCGGGGTGCCGATCCCCGGCCCCACGGTGGAGGCGGGAAAGTTGCTGGTGGGACCCGACGCGGCCTCTGCTGATCTCTTCGAGGGCAGTGTCTACTGCATCACCCCAGCTGCCGATACCGAGCAGTATGCAGTGACGACGCTTGCCGGTCTGGCCAGCAGGCTGGGGGCGCGTCCGCTGTTTGTGGATCCGGTGGAGTATGATGGACTCCGGGCCGGGGCAGGGGACTTGCCGGCGCTTCTCGCCGTGGCCCTCTTACAGGCGACGGTCAGGTCTCCAGGTTGGAGAGATATGCGTAAGGTGGCCGGTTACCGTTTTGCTGCCATGACCGAGCCAGCCGCGAGCGATCCTAGCGGCTCTTCTGAGGTAGCCATGCTCAACCGGGAGAACCTGGTGCGGCGGTTGGACATGTTGCTGGAGGAGCTGGGTCATATCAGGCAGTGGTTAGTAGAGAACGATGAGCAGGCGCTTGGGGATGCATATACCAGCGCCGCTGAGGGCCACCTCCGCTGGCGGAACGAGCGTGCCAAGGGAACCTGGGAGAAGTCAGCAGGTCTGGGAGAGGTGTCCGGAGTTGGAGAGCATATCGGTCGAATCCTGTTCGGCGGATTGGTGCGCCGTCAGCCACCCGGGGAAGAGGAATAGTCGCCGGAAGCGAGCTGCACTATTGGGCAACCCTCTCCGTATCTTGATGATCGCCCCCACCTCCTTTTTCCTCGACTACGGCTGCCACGTACGCATTCTTGAGGAGGCGCGGGCACTGCAGCGGCTGGGTCACCGAGTCAGTATCGTCACCTACTACCTGGGGCGTGACTTACCCGACCTGGAGATCATTCGCACGCGGCCTACCCCCTGGCGGGCCGATTATGAGGTCGGTTCCAGCCTGCACAAACTGGCTTTTGATCTCTTCTTGGGCTGGCGAGTGCTGTGGGTCGTACTGCGCCGCCGCTTCGACCTGATCCACGCTCACCTTCACGAGGGGGCGCTGATCGGGTCCATCATCGGGCGGCTCGGCCGGCTTCCCGTCCTTTTTGACTTCCAAGGCAGCCTTACCGGCGAGATGGTGGATCATCACTTCCTGGCCCCTGATGGACCGTGGTATCGGTGGGTCCGTCTGCTGGAGGAGCGCATTGACAAGATGCCGGACGCAATTGTCACGAGCACCACGCAGGGAGCCCTGCTGCTGCAGCAGGTTTTTGGCTGCGATTCCGCCCGGGTTCGACCTCTGCCTGACTGTGTCAACTTGGATTACTTCCGGCCGGATGTGTTGACCACCGACGAGGTCGCAGGGCGCCAGGCCGAACTAGGTCTGCCCCCTGATCGCCCGGTGGTCGCATACCTGGGGCTGCTAGCCGACTACCAAGGCACCCCTCACCTCCTGCGGGCTGCCCGCATTCTCAAAGAGCGTGGGGTGGAAGTGTCCTTCTTGGTGATGGGTTTTCCGGGAGTGGACCGGTATCGACAGGTGGCGGCAGATCTGGGAGTGGACGATCGGGTGCTCTTTACCGGCCAGATCCCCTACGAGGAAGCGCCTGCCTACCTCGCACTGGCGGACTTTGCTGTGGCTCCGAAACTCTCTGCCACGGAAGGGAGCGGCAAGATCCTGAACTACATGGCGATGGAATTGGCCACCGTTGCGTTCGACACGCCAGTGAACAGGGAGTACATGGGATCACTTGGAGTCTACGCCAGGCCCAGGGGTGACCCGGCAGCGCTGGCCGATGCCATTCGCAGGCTGGCGAGGCACCCTCGTCAGCGGCGAGTGCTGGGTGAGAAGCTGCGGAGTCGCGCCGCTAAGCACTTCTCTTGGGAGCGGGGCGGACGGCAGTTGGTAAGGGTCTATCGGGACTTGGTGGGGCGCTGATGATGAGGAGCTTGCGGGAACTCTGGCAGTATCGCGAGTTGGTGCGCAACCTGGTGATCCGCGATCTCAAGGCTCGCTATAAGAACTCTGTCTTGGGCGTGGCTTGGTCGTGGCTCAATCCCTTGATGATGATGGCTGTCTATACAGTCGTATTCAAGGTCCTGGCAGGTCGGTCTAGTCTTCCGGACTACCCTGTCTTTATCCTTTGTGCTCTTCTACCCTGGAACTTCTTCTCTACCTCAGTCTCACAGGCCACCAACAGCATCGTGGTCTCCGCCCCCCTGGTAAAGAAGGTCTACTTCCCCCGCGAGACCTTACCCATCTCCGTAGTACTGGGTAATCTGGTCAACTTTCTCATTGCCTTGCCGGTCTTCTTCCTGCTGGCGCTGGCGATGGGAAGTCGAATTACCGTTTGGGTGCTTCTCTTGCCCGTCATCATCCTGGTTCAGCTGATCTTCATCGTAGGTGTCACTCTGATTACCTCTACTCTCAATGTCTTCTATCGGGATACGCGCCTGATCATGGACGTCGTGTTGATGGCCTGGTTCTTCCTCACCCCCATCTTCTATCCTCTCAGCACCGTCCCTGAGCAGTACACCCTGTGGGGAGTGACCCTCAACACGCGGGTTTGGCTGCGACGACTCAATCCCATGGCTTCCATCATCGCTTCCTACCGGGATATGCTCTACTGGGGTGCGGGGACAGGATGGGACTTTCTCCTGCGAACCGCGTTGACCTCGATCGCGATCCTGGTTGTGGGCTACCTGGTCTTTCAGCGCTACAGCTCTCGGTTTGGCGAGGAGGTCTGACCACGCTGTAGGTTCACGATTCCTGAGTTCGGAGCTGCCAACCCAGAAGTGTATGAGTCTGCCATAGTGTAATGTTTGTCCGAGTCGTCGTACTCTCCCCCGTTCACTCCGCCGAAGGAGAGGAACCTCTCTTCGACTACCACCTGCCGGAGAAGCTGGTGGGCGAAGTGGAGGTCGGTTCCCTGGTGACGGTTCCCTTCGGCTCACGCCGCCTCTATGCCATCGCTGTAGATCTACCGACGCAGCCCGCTGTGACCAAGACCCGGCCCGCGGGCTCGCTGGTGGACCCCGAGCCGGTGTTGAGTCCAGAGCAGATTGAGCTGGCACGCTGGATGAGCCGGGAGACTCTGGCCCCTCTCTACGAGTGCCTTCTGCTGATGCTCCCGCCGGGCGTCGTGGGACTGACGGATACGAAGCTGGAGATAGCTGGCGAAATGCCGTCTGATCTCTTGTTGGGTTCCGTGCAGCGGCGCTTGCTGGATCTGCTGCAGCGGCGGGGACCGCTGCGGGGAGGGCAATTGGACCGGGCTCTCCCTCGCTCGGACTGGCGGTCGGCCGCCGACCGTCTGGTGCGGCGAGGGGTCCTTGTCCGCACGCCTATTCTGGCCCCACCCCGCGCTCGACCGCGGCGCGTGACCACAGTCCGCTTGGTGGCCGGGGCTGACACCGAGACCGGACTGAAGGGGCTGCGCAGCTCCGCCTACTCCCAGATCCTTGCGCTCCTCAATGGTGAGGGCGGAGGTCCGGTGAAAGTCAAGCGGATCTACGCTGAAACTGGCTGCACTCGCTACCATCTGAACAAACTGGAAGAGCGAGAGCTGGTCGCTTTCGATAAGGAGGAGGTGTGGCGGGATCCTCTGGAGGGTCGGGTCTTCTTTCCTACGGAGCCTCCGCCCCTTACCCCTGATCAACAGGAGGCCTGGGACGCCATCCGAGCTGTCCTAAGATCTCAAGATCTGGGACCTCAGACGTTCCTGCTCCACGGCGTCACTGGTTCTGGCAAAACTGAGATCTATCTCCGGGCAGTCGCCGAAGTGCTTGATCAAGGTCGGCGGGCAGTCGTGCTTGTGCCGGAGATCAGCCTGACGCCGCAGACGGTGACCCGGTTCGCCGGACGGTTCCCCGGTCGAGTCACGGTTGTCCACAGCCAGCTGAGCGACGGGGAACGGTACGACGTCTGGCGGCGGGCTCGCGCTGGGCTGGTTGACGTGGTCGTCGGTCCCCGCTCGGCTCTCTTCACTCCGCTCTCTCCCCTGGGGCTTATTGTCTTGGACGAGGAGCATGACGCATCCTACAAGCAGCAGTCACGCCCCGCCTACCACACCCGCGAAGCGGCCATTCAACTGGCTCGGTTGACCGGCGCGACGGTCGTCCTGGGATCGGCCACACCGAGCCTGGAGTCGTACCTGCGGGCGCGGCGTGAGGAGTTCCGTCTGCTAGAGTTGAATCGTCGTATCCTGAGCCACACCCGCCGCTTGGCCGACCTGCAGGCGATCTACCGTGTGCCCGATACACACTACCGCATCCTGCGCGATGGTCCGCCTCATGTCCAGTATCTGGATCTGCCGCTGGTCAAGCTTGTAGATATGCGGGCGGAACTGCGAGCGGGGAATCGTTCCATCTTCAGCCGGGCACTGGCCCAGGCGCTGGACGAGGCGTTGGGAAAGGGGGAGCAAGCTATTCTCTTTCTCAACCGGCGGGGAACAGCTACCTTTGTCCTGTGTCGGGATTGTGGCTATGTTGCCCGGTGCCCCGATTGTGACGTCCCTCTAACCTACCATGGCCCCCGGGCGTCACTCATCTGTCACCACTGCAGCCACCGCGAGCCTCCGACGAAGCGCTGCCCTCGCTGTGGAGGGACGCGCATTCGTCACTTTGGCCTGGGAACGCAGGGATTGGAGGAGGCGGTGCGCGAGCGCTGGCCTGGAGCCCGCCTGCTGCGCTGGGATCGAGACACCGCTCGCTCATCGGAGGCTCACTGGACCATACTGCAGCGTTTCTCGGAAGGGCAGGCGGATGTTCTGGTGGGCACCCAGATGATCGCAAAGGGGCTGGACTTGCCGCTGGTGACAGTGGTGGGGGTAATCTCCGCCGATACGGCCCTCAACCTGCCTGATTTCCGCGCCGCTGAGCGGACTTTCCAGCTGCTGGAGCAGGTGGCAGGGCGAGCGGGACGGGGCTTGCGGGGGGGACGAGTGGTGCTGCAGACCTACCACCCCAACCACTACGCCATCCGTGCCGTCGAGCAGCATGACTACGAAGGTTTCGCCCGGGAGGAGTTGGCCTTCCGCAGGCAGCTGGACTACCCACCCTACGTGCGCGTAGCCCGGCTGCTCTATCGCCACCGCAGTAGGCAGCGAGCGGAAGCGGCGGCGGAGGATATGGCGGAGCAGCTGCGAGACGCGCTGTCCCGCACCGGATTGCCTCCCACGGACCTGATCGGCCCGGCGCCTGCCTTCTTCGCCCGTATCCGGGGTCGGTACCGCTGGCACATCATCCTCCGCCACGCCGACCCGCCTGCATTCCTGCGCTCAGTGGGGATCCCACCCGACTGGCGCGTGGATGTGGATCCGGAGAATGTGCTCTAGGGCTGCCGGTGTCCTTGGGAAGGTGAACAGTGCCTCGATCTCGGTTGCGTGATTCCGGACTTTCGGTGGGTAGGCTACCCACAGGGGTGCACAACGCCATCACCGATGTCGCCGGAGTGCGGGTGGGACACACCACGCTTGTCTTCGGCGAAGGGCCGCTCCATCCTGGCCGCGGCCCCGTGCGCACTGGTGTCACCGTCGTCCTTCCCCATGGCGATAACCTGTTCCTTCACAAAGTGCGCGCTGCGGTACACACCATCAATGGGTTCGGCAAGGTCTGCGGATTTGAGCAGGTGCGTGAGCTGGGTACCATAGAGGCGCCGGTCGCGCTGACCAATACGCTCAACGTCGGTCTGGTGGCCGATGCGCTGGTGCAGCACGCCGTCTGCTGCAATCCGGCGATCGGCATTGGCATCGGCAGTGTCAACGTGGTCGTTGGGGAGACCAACGATGGCTACCTCAACGATCTACAGGGTCGTCACGTCCGTGCCGAGCACGTGTGGGCCGCCATTGAGGGGGCGTCATCGGGACCGGTCTCGGAGGGGGCGGTTGGGGCCGGGACTGGCACGACTTGTTTTGGCTGGAAGGGTGGCATCGGCACGGCCAGTCGTATCCTGCCGGAGGAAGCCGGCGGCTTCACCGTCGGGACGCTGGTGCAGTCGAACTTCGGCCGCCCCGAGGCCCTGAGGATAGACGCCGTCCCGATTGGCCGTCACATTCGGCCCCCTCTCTCCCAAGAGCAGCCATCGCGGGAGGGTGGATCGATTATGACCGTGCTGGCCACCGACGCGCCACTGACATCTCGGCAGCTGCGGCGGCTGTGTGTGCGTGCTGTCGGTGGCCTCGCTCGCACCGGCAGCACATTTGACCACGGCAGCGGGGACTTTGTGATCGCCTTCAGCACCGGATGGCGTATCGAACACGAACCCGATTCAATGATCGCGACACGGCCTGTGCTGGACAATGAACCCAAAGCTATGGTCTGGCTCCTCCCCGCCGTCGCAGAATGCGTCGAGGAGGCGGTTCTTAACTCACTCTTTGTAGCCGAGACTGTCGTCGGGCGGGATGGTCACACGCGTCATGCCCTCCCGGTGGACGAGGTGACAGCGCTGTTGCGGAGGGTCGGAGTAGCAGAGGAGACCGGTCAAACCTGATCCCCATGGCTCTGCGCATATCACGGCTTCACATTGCCGGGGCGTGCGTGGCTCTGGCGTTTCTGGCCTGCAACGCACCTGGCGTCGCTCCTACACCGATTCCCATGCCTACGCCCACACTCAGCCCCACGCCGTCCCCAACGCCCGAGCCGCCAGACACAGGATGGGAGGCTCTGGAACCAGGCGTTGAGCTGCGTCAGGTACAGATTCGCACCGGAGATGTGGTGGAACGGCTGGCGATAGTCCGTCTTGCCCCTTCCCTTTTCCGCTTCAGGGTGCTCTACTCTCCGGGCGCAGCGCGGCGGGTCTCTTCGTGGGCGGCGGACGGCGATCCCGTGCTCGTGGTCAACGGTGGCTACTTCACTCCCGAGTACGAGGCAACTGGCTTGTTGGTCAGCAACGGCCAAGCGTACGGCGTGCCCTACGGCGACTTTGCGGGGATCTTCGCCGTGCTGCCTGGGGGACGGGTCCAGGTGCGCTGGCTTGCAGCGCCGCCCTATGATTCCCAGGAGATGCTTCTGGAGGCGGTGCAGTCGTTTCCGGTGCTAGTCAGGTCTGGGGGACAGTTGGGCTTCCCTCCTGGCGCCGATGATGGTCGGCCCGCCCGTCGCACCGTCGTGGCTCAGGACCGAGAGGGGAACATCCTCTTTCTCGCCGCCCCGCGGGGCTACCTGACGTTGCATGAGCTGGCCCGATGGCTGGTTGAATCTGATCTGAACTTGGATGTGGCCCTCAACTTGGATGGGGGACAGTCCACCGGGCTCTACCTCTCGGCAGGGGAGACGCGCATTGAGGTGGATTCCCTGGTGCCGGTGCCGTCGGTAGTCGTGGTGCAGAGGCGAGGGTAGCGGTTGGTCTTCGCTTCTTCGCATATGGTTGTCGTCTCTGGTCAACTGTGCTCCCCCTTGTCTCTTCGCTCCCGAGCGGGGCGCTGATCCTCCCTCTTGAGAGCGACGCGGGATCAGTAGGACGATACGCCGGTCCAGGGCAGTCTCCCCACTACCTGCTGCCGATGTGATGATCGGGGAATCGCTGCCTGTTGCCGGTCCACCTGGTCGACCTTCAGATCAACTGCTTTTCCCGCTCCTGCGTATTCTGCTTCCTTGAAGTAGATGCCGGCCTGTATCTTGCTCTCGTGCCTGCTCTATCCCCCGGCAGTCCATTCTTCTTGCAGAATCGAACTCAAGGATTGCGCTCCCCGTAAAGTCATGCTACACTTCCGTAGACCTGGGTTTTTAGAGAGAAGCTGCCTCGTGCCCCGCTGGCGTCCGCGCGCACGAGGAGACAGCTAGCGATCCTACCTCTTTGAGGAAGCGAGGGCATGAGAATACTGGTTACTGGCGGTGCAGGCTTCATCGGATCCAATCTGGTGGATTCCTTGATGGCCAAAGGCCACGAAGTCACTGTCTTGGACAACCTCTCCGTGGGCAAAGTCTCTAACATCGCTCACTATCTGGAGAATGATCACTTCCACTTCGTCAACGACTCCATTCTGAATCTCACTACACTGGAACGGCTGATCCGTCAGGCTGATCTGGTCTTCCACTTGGCGGCGGTGGTTGGGGTCAAGTACGTCGTGGAGGATCCTCTGAATGCCATCATCACCAACGTGCGGGGGACCGAGAACGTGCTGGAGTTGGCCTTCAAGTACTGGGTGAAGACAGTCATCGCCTCAAGTTCTGAGATCTATGGGAAGTCCATCGAGGTCCCTTTGCGGGAAGATAGCGACCGGCTGCTGGGACCCACGACGGTCGGACGGTGGTCCTACTCGGACGCCAAGGCAATCGACGAGTACTTCGCCTTTGCCTACGCCCGCAAAGGCTTGCCTGTCACCGTTGTGCGCTACTTCAATGCCTACGGGCCCCGCCTGGATCCGCTTGGCTATGGCAGCGTCATTGCTCGATTCCTTACCCAGGTTCTCCGAGGTGAGTCCCTCACCGTCTACGATGACGGCGATCAGACTCGCTGCTTCACCTACATTGACGATACAGTGGAGGGTACCATCCAGGCCGGAATGGTTCCAGAGGCGGCGGGGCAGGCCTTCAACATTGGCTCGAATCGGGAGACGTCCATCAACGAACTGGCCCGATTGATTCGGGAATTGACCGGCTCCTCCTCCGAAATCGTTCATGTGCCCTATGCCTCCGCCTACGGCAGGAGTTTTGAGGAGACCCGTCGCCGCGTTCCGGACGTGACCCGTGCACGAGAGGCTTTGGGTTTCGAGGCTCAGACTCCCCTCGAGGAAGGCCTGCAGTACACTTTCGACTGGTTTCAGGAGCAAGCGAGCAATGTCCTCAACTCGACTTAGCGGGTTTCTCGACGGTCTCCTTGAGGCCGGGTGGCTGGCCGCGATCGTCGTCACCCCCCTCTTCTTCAATATCTACTCCAGCCGTGTCTTCGAACCGGACAAGCTGACCACCCTGCGCTCCATCGCTCTGGTGATGGCCGCCGCCTGGCTGGTCCGTTGGGTCGAAGAGCGGACTAATGACAAACAGGCACCGCGCGTGACCTGGCGGACGCCCCTTGTGATTCCCACTCTCTTCACGGTTCTGGTCTATCTGGTCAGCACCGCCTTTTCTGTGACGCGCTACATAAGCTTCTTCGGTTCCTATCAGCGGCTCCAGGGGACCTTCACCACTCTTTCCTACATCGTAATCTTCTTCATCATCTTGGACCGGATGCGGACGCGGGCCCAGGTGGATCGACTGGTGACCACGTTGATCCTCAACAGCTTACCCATCGCCCTATACGGTTTCGTTCAGCATGCCAGGCGGGATCCCTTACCCTGGGGTGGGGATGTCACTCGCCGAATCGCCTCCAACATGGGCAACGCTATCTTCGTGGCAGCCTACCTGATTATGGCTGTGCCACCCACGCTGGCTCGCGTAGCGGACTCCTTTCGCTCTATCCTGAGGGACGAGGAGACCGGTGCGCTGGAAATGTTCCGCGCTGCGACCTACGTCTTCATCTTCTTGGTTCAGGTCATAGCGGTCTTCTACACCAAGAGCCGCGGACCTCTGATGGGCCTTCTGTTCGGTTTGGGCGTGTGGGTGCTTCTGGGGCTGATCATCCTCCAGCGACGTGCACGGCAGGCGCCGCAGTCCCACACCTCGCGCAAGTGGCTCTGGATGTGGGTCAGCGCATTGACGGCGATGATCGTCCTCGCTATTCTCTTCTTCTTCGTCAACCCGGGTGGCCCGCTCCACGAGTGGGCTCAGGGACAGCCGGCGGTAGGCAGGCTGGCCAGGGTGTTGGAGTATCAGAGCGGCACGGGTATGGTCCGAAACCTCATCTGGCAAGGCGCTCTCGACCTCATCCTGCCCCACGACCCCATTGAGTACCCCGAGACTGTTGCAGAACCCCAACAGTCAGATCAGTTCAACGCCATCCGCCCGTTGGTCGGCTATGGCCCGGAGTCCATGATTGTTGCCTACAACCGCTTCTACCCGCCTCTACTAGGCCACTACGAATCCCGCACGGCTTCTCCCGACCGCTCCCACAACGAGACGTTGGATTCGCTTGTCATGACCGGCCTGCTTGGCTTCGCGGCCTATCTATGGCTGTTCGGCAGCCTCTTCTACTTTGGCCTCCGCTGGCTGGGTCTCCTGCCGGGTGACTGGCGGCGGACCTTGTTCTTCGCCCTTCTAGTCGGCGGGGCGGCGCTGTTTGTGGCGTGGACGAGCATCACTATTGCCCCTCACTTCTTCGGGTTAGCCATTCCAGTTGGGATGATGGTGGGACTGATCCTCTACCTCTTGATCTATGGCTTCTCTGCGGCCTGGGGGTCGGAGGCAGCTGCAGAGCCTCATCCCCACTCTATGCTCCTGGTTGGTATCTTCTCCACGTTCGTGGCTCACTTCGTCGAGATCAACTTCGGTATTTCCATAGCTGCCACGCGGACGACGTTCTGGGCCCTGGCAGGAATGTTCGTGCTCCTGGGTCTGCAGCAGATTGTAGAGCGTGAGAAGTCTCCTGTTGACCGTCCCTCTCGGAGTAGGCGCAGGAGGAGGCGCCGCCGAAAGGCCTCAACTTCCGGTGTCCCATCCTGGCTGTGGCCCTGCCTTGGCGCTGTTCTTATCGGCGGTCTGATAATGGGTACACTCGCCTATGACTTCGTCAGCAATCTGGAGCAACTGAGTGAACCGGGGCGCATCGTGTGGCGGTCGCTGACGATCATGGCGGTCCCGGCAAGCCGCGGTCCGCGTACCTCCCTGGGCATCCTGATGGTGTTTGGAATGACCTGGGGCGCGATGGGCTTGCTGACTACCGCGCAGATGGTCAAGAGGGGAGAGTTTCGAAGACGGGGAGGAGAAGGGTGGGCTGCTGTTGCGATAGTTCTCACCCTTTCGCTGGCGATCAGCGGAGCTTTCGCACTTGCACTCGCTGAGCGGCATGCTCACGTGGTTCGTATGCAGAGGCAGACCTTCAACACTGCCCAACAGCTCATCGAGTATGCTTTGGGTGTTGCCCACTACTTGGCGGGTCACGTGACCGCCTACTACTTCTTCCTGGGTGCACTCGTCATTCTGGGCGGTCTGGCTCTAGCAGGAGAGCGAGCCCGAGCCGAACGATGGGCGACTCCCGCTGGTGTGTTGGCCCTCCTGGCGGCAGGTCTCTCCTGGGCTGGCTTTGGATTGATAAGCGGCGGTGGGGATGCTCGCTTGCTTGATCTTGCCTTAGCCTTCGCCTTGGGGAGTGGCGCGGCCGCGTTGGTCGGGCTGGCAGTCTACCGCCTCCGTGCCGAGCGATGGACTTGGATCGGAGCACTGGCTGCTGCGGCCTTCCTTTTCCTGGTTCCTTTTGTGATACGCGACTTCAACCTTCACCCTATTCAGGCCGATATTACTTTCAAGCAGGGCGACCCCTGGGAGCGTCAGGGACAGTGGTACGTTGCAGTTCCCCACTACCAGCGCGCTGTCGAGCTGGCTCCTCGTGAGGATCACTACTATCTCTTTCTCGGTCGCGCTTTCCTAGAGTATGCCTCTTCGTTTGATGATCCTACCCAGCAGAGCGCAGTCATGCAGGAAACTGAGCGCGTGCTGCTCCAGGCACAGGCGATCAACCCTCTCAATACGGATCATAGCGCCAACCTGGCCCGGATGTACCGGCGCTGGTCTACCCTGCCAGCCGGGGGGGAGAACCAACAGGAGCTTGCGGAACGGTCTAACCACTACTATGAAGTGGCGACCACCCTAAGCCCCAACAATGTCATCCTGTGGAACGAATGGGCCATGCTCTACCGCTACGTTCTAGGCGATGATGAGGGGTTCCAGCGCTGTATTGAGCATTCCCTGGAGTTGGACCCTGGCTACGAGCAGACATGGTTGCTGGTCGGCGATGTGCGGGCTGAGCAAGGAGACCTGGAGGGAGCGAGTGACGCTTACAGCACGGCACTGGAGATCGATCCGCGCCAGCCGGCAGTTTGGAGCGCGCTGGGGCGGGTTCATCTGCAGTTGGGGCGAAATCAGGAAGCGATTGAGGCGTTCTCCCGGGCGCTGGAACTGGCTCCTGGGTCAAGTGAAGCGTGGGACATGCATCGGCTGGCGGCGATTGCCTATTACCAGGCCGGATTCCCCGGTCAGGCCCAGGAGGAGGCTCAGCTAGCCCTGCAACTTGCCCCGGAAAACCAGCGGCCAGCGGTGGAGGAGCTGATCCAGCAGATGCAGCGGCCGTTCACGATTGAGGAGACCTCTCCATGACAGTCTACATTCTCGTCTTTGCTGGCACGCTGGTGCTGGCCATTGGCGCGACCCCTCTAGCGCGCCGGCTAGCCCCGCACCTCAGGGTGATGGATCGACCATCGGCGCGCAAGGTCCACGTCCGCCCCATGCCTCGCCTGGGCGGGATCGTTATCTACCTGGCTGTGTTGCTAACGGTGTTGATACTGGGCAAGCGGTACATTGTGCAGCTTGGCTCTATCGTCGTGGGCGCTACTGGGGTCTCCTTTCTGGGGTTGGTGGACGATCGCTGGGGAGTCCGCCCGATCGTCAAGATGATTGGCCAAGTTCTGGCCGCCCTCCTCCTGTACGCCAGCGGCATCTACGTCGGTACATTTCATCAGTCTGCACTTGACTTGATCACCACAGTGCTGTGGGTGGGCTATATCACCAACGGCCTGAACCTGCTTGACAACATGGATGGACTGGCCGGGGGCGTGGCCGCCATCGCTGCGGCTCACTTCGCACTGATGTGTGCCTTTAGCGGTCAGTATCTTGTGGGAGCTCTCTCGATGGGAGTGCTAGGAGCCTGTTTGGGGTTCCTGTTCTACAATCTGAACCCGGCCAGCATCTTCATGGGAGATTCCGGCTCTCTGTTTCTGGGCTTCACCTTGGCTGCTATTGGCATCAAGCTTCGCTTTCCCGAGAACGTCACCTTCGTCACTTGGATGGTGCCGGTGATGGTCATGGGCTTGCCCATCTTCGACACCACGCTGGTCGTTATCTCCCGCGTCAGGCGGGGACTGAATCCGCTGACGAGTCCCGGTAAGGACCACGTCTCCCATCGGCTGGTGGCGGCTGGAATGAGTCCCCAGGAGGCTGTTCTCACGCTCTACATTGTCTCCTTCGTCCTGGGACTTCTGGCTATCTTCATCACTCGGGCCTCGGTGGCCGAGGGGTACACGGTAGGCGGGCTGGCGGCTCTTGCCGGCCTGTTTGGACTGTGGCGGCTTGAACGCCCTCCCTTTCGTGGGACCTAAGTAGCGGCTGGATCGCTTTCGTTGCTGATTGCGAGCGGGTGGGTGGGCTAGCGCTGCTGTCTCGCCCTTGGCAAATGGAGCCTGGAGGCCCGTCTGTCATTCCCGCCCCCACCTCGGACGCTGGCGAAGGTCGATGGGCGGCATCACCCTGCGGGCGAGGCCCACGGTTGATCTGCTCCGCCGAAGAGCCACGAGGGGCAGTGCTAGCCTCCTCCAAGGGGCAGAGGGGATCCGCCTGCTTGTTGCGGATATGTGGTTAGACAAGGTGGTTCTGGATTCCCTCATAGAAGCGACCTTTCTATTCGTTGGAGCGGATGCTGGGTGTTGCGAGGCTCTGAGTTGAGGGTGAATGCCAGCGCCGCTCGTGGTCAGTATCACTCGATTTCAGAGGTTCTACTCCATGTCTACCTTACGAGAGAGAATCGCAGATAAGACCGCCCCTGTCTCCGTAATCGGATTGGGGTACGTCGGCCTTCCGCTGGCGGTTGGATTCGCCCGGGCTGGGTTTCGAGTCGTCGGCGTGGAGTTGGACGAGCGGAAGATTGCCCTGCTGAACGAGGCCCGCAGCTACATCGGTGACCTGACTGACGCGGACCTGATCCCCCACGTGGAATCAGGGCGCCTCCGAGCGACCGCCGATTACGATGTGCTTCGCGAGATGGACGTCATCTTTATCTGCGTTCCCACCCCCTACGACGCCCAGCGTGCTCCGGATCTCTCCTTCGTGCGTGCAGCAGCTGAGGGGATTCGTCCCCGCCTACGTCCTGGCCAGTTGGTCGTTTTTCAATCCACCACCTATCCGGGCACCACTGAGGAAGTGGTCCAGCCCATCCTGGAGCAGAGCGGCTTCAGAGCCGGGGCGGACTTCCATCTGGCCTTCTCACCGGAGCGGATCGACCCAGGCAATAAGCAGTGGTCAGCCTATAACATTCCCAAGGTCGTTGGTGGCGTCACGACCGAGTGCACGGAGCTGGCCTGCGATCTCCTGGGCCAGATGGGTGCCCCAGTTCATCCGGTTTCGTGCCCCCGCAACGCTGAGATGACAAAACTCCTGGAGAACATCTTCCGATCGGTTAACATAGCGCTGGTCAACGAACTGGCGCTTCTGGCGGAACGGATGGACATTGACTTCTGGGAGGTGATTGAGGCTGCTCGTACCAAGCCCTTTGGCTTCATGCCTTTCTACCCGGGAGCGGGAGTAGGCGGGCACTGCATTCCCGTGGATCCCTATTATCTCTCTTGGAAGGCCCGCGAGTACGATTTCTACACCAAGTTCATCGAGTTGGCCGCCGAAGTGAATCAGGCGATGCCCTACCACGCGGCGGAATTGGTTGCAGAAGCCCTTTCCCGGCACGGGCGTTCTCTGAAGGACGCGCGGGTGCTTGTGCTGGGAGTGGCCTTCAAGCCGGATGTCGAAGATCCTCGTAACTCCCCGGCGGAGCGCGTCATCGAGCTCCTGCTGGAAAAGGGCAGCAGCGTCCGGTACCACGATCCCTACGTCCCCACCTTCCGCGTAGGCGGGGATGTCTTCTACCGGCCCCGCGTCGCCCTGGAGTCAACCGCGCTGTCCGACGAGGAACTCGCGACAGCCGACTGCGTGGTCATCGTGACCGGCCATCGAAGCCTGGACTACGCGCGGGTGATGGAAAAGGCCCGCTTGGTGGTGGATTGCTGCAATGCCACGGGTGCCCTTGGTGGGAACTCCGCCAACGTCGTTCGCTTGGGAGCTCCCTTCCCGACTCCCCGATCGTGACCGAGATCCGCAGCGCTCCGTCTCGCCCTGCCCGCTGGCGCTTGCGCCTGGTGCAGGCCTTGACGGTTGTCGTGGTCACCAGCGCATCGGTCGGCGCGTTCTACCTGCGGGATCACCTCCGGTCCCTCGCCGGATATGGCTATGTGGCGGTCTTCGTAGTGGGCTTGATCAGCAATGCCACGGTCATCCTCCCAATTCCCGGCCTGGCTGTCAGCTCGCTGATGGGGGGCGTCTTCAATCCCTGGCTGGTGGGGCTGGCGGGAGGGATGGGCCAGGCACTTGGAGAACTATCCGGCTATATGGTTGGCTACAGCGGCCAGAGGCTCGTGGATGGTGATTCCCCCTATCGTCTTCTGTCGTCCTGGATGCGTCGCCATGGCGCAGTGACTATCTTCTTGCTGGCTCTTGTCCCGAATCCACTCTTCGACCTGGGCGGCATCGCCGCTGGTGCGTTCCGCTTCCCCATCTGGAAATTCCTTGTCAGCTGCGCTGTGGGCAAAGTGATCAAGAACACCGCCTTTGCCTTGGCCGGATACTACGGGGCGGATGCCCTACTTCGCTTTCTGGAAGCCCCTTGAGTTTCTCCCACGCGACAGATTCCCCTCGCACAACCCCGTGCCAATCAGGTGTTGGAAGGGCCTTTGCCGCCCGCAGCGCCGATTCCGGAGTCCCCTGAGCTCCAAACGGAGCCATATGAGCTGCCTTTGCCGGAAACACTCGGCCGACTGGACATCTCGGTTCTCAGCAGGGGGTGGCATATTGATTGGATTCGCTCGCTGAGATTGCGGCGCGCGTTGACTTTTGCGTTCAACTATGTTAGGATAGGGACATTCTGATTATCGGTCAACATCACGTTGTCACTGCGGCGCTCGCTCTTTATCAATACATTATTTTTATGCAAGGAGTTGCCCATGAGTTCAGATTTTATTTCTAGAATTATCGGCATGGTGTCCTTTTCAGTCGGCGGTCTATTCCTTGGAGTTCGCTTAGCCGAACTGGGTGGCAGCTCGGCGTATCTTTACGGAACCACCTTCCTCCTGGTTGGTGCGCTGGCAGGGTTGGTGCTTACCCCATACTTGACGATTAGGCCGCTCCGGTCGCTGAGACACCAACTTCGACATATACCGGCGCGGCAACTGCTGGCGGGAACTGTTGGGCTGGTGGTAGGTCTGATCATCGCTGCCTTGATGGCATTTCCCCTCTCTCTGATGCCCTCACCCTTTAACCAGA
>JASFWK010000045.1:0-14795 GCA_050049355.1 Anaerolineae bacterium
TTCTTGTTCGGCGTCCTCGTTTGACGATGGTTCCGGCGCTTCGAAGGCCATCTCGCGTATGGCGGTCTCGATGGCGGAGGTGATCTCAGGGTTCTGCTGCAGGAACTGCTTGGTGTTCTCACGCCCCTGAGCCATCATATCCTCTTGGTAGTAGTAGTAGGATCCGCGCTTCTCCACCGCGTCGTAGTCGACGCCCAGGTCGAGGACCTCGCCCTCGCGGCTGATGCCCTTGCCGTAGACGATGTCGAACTCAGCCACGCGGAAGGGAGGGGCGACCTTGTTCTTCTTGACGCGGACGCGGGTGTGACAGCCGATGACCTCGCCTTTGTCCTTGATGCCGCGCACGCGGCGGACGTCGAGGCGGACGGAGGCATAGAACTTGAGGGCGCGTCCGCCGGAGGTGGTCTCGGGGTTGCCGAACATGACGCCGATCTTCATCCGGAGCTGGTTGGTGAAGACCATGGCGGTGTTGGACTGTTTGATAGCGCCGGAGAGCTTGCGCAGGGCCTGGCTCATGAGGCGGGCCTGGAGGCCGGGGTGGGAATCGCCCATCTCGCCCTCGATCTCGGCGCGAGGGACGAGAGCAGCGACGGAATCGATGACGACGATGTCGACGGCGCCGCTGCGGACGAGGGCCTCAGCGATCTCGAGGGCCTGCTCGCCGGTATCGGGCTGGGCGATGTAGAGGTTTTCGATGTCGACGCCGCAGGCGGCAGCGTAGGTGGGGTCGAGGGCGTGCTCCATATCGATGTAGGCGGCGATGCCGCCAGCCTTCTGGGCCTCAGCGACGATGTGCTGGGCGAGGGTGGTCTTGCCAGAGCCATCGGGGCCGAAGATCTCGGTGACGCGACCGCGAGGGATGCCGCCGACGCCAAGGGCGATGTCGAGCCCGAGGGAACCGGTGGGGATGACGTCGACCTCCAGGTGGGAGGCCTCACCTAACCGCATTATCGCTCCTTCACCAAACCGCTTGGCCAATGTGGATAGAGTTGCTTCAAGTGCTTTCTTGCGCCCTTCGTCTACCATGTAGGTCTTTCACCCTCCCTCAAGTTAAGCCAAAGTCAAGTGTACAATAAAAGGAGTGAAAACGCAAGTATCAGCCGGCTGGAGCGTGTGTTTTGGCCCTGGAGAGGTCGCGGTCTCACACCTCTTCCTCTTCTTCCATCCGGACGGTG
This sequence comes from Anaerolineae bacterium, assembly GCA_050049355.1. GTDB lineage: Bacteria > Chloroflexota > Anaerolineae > B4-G1 > DUEL01 > JASFWK01. The sequence goes on from JASFWK010000045.1 coordinate 1,176, forward strand.
GTGACCATCGCCGCTCATATGGTGGCTCTCGGACAGCTCACATTCAAGCTTGCCCTAGCATCTGAACAGTCGCTCTCGCGTCACGAAGGCGGACAGGAGCAGGGCCTGAGGGTCGGAATCGCTGTGCACCCGATTGGTCGACAACGTCAAGTGCTTGCGCTCTTGACGCTTTTCTCCACTGTGATAGAATGAAGCCGCAGTTGAGGGTGTGAGGCTACCACGCAATCGTAGGGAGAGGAGCAAGATGGCCAAAATCACACATGTGGTCAAGCGCACCGGCGCAGTAGTTCCCTTCAAGAAAGAGCGTATCACCAACGCTATCTACAGCGCGGCGGTGGCTGTGGGCGGACGGGATCGATCCACGGCCGAGCAACTGGCCGACGAAGTTGTAGCTGCGCTTGAAGAAAAGACGCCGCGCAACCACACTCCCACCGTTGAGGAGATACAGGACGTCGTTGAGAAGGTGTTGATTGAGAAGGGCCACGCCAGGACGGCGAAGGCCTACATCCTCTACCGCGAAGAACGAGCTCGTAGTCGGAAGGAGCGAGCTCGACGCTCGGCCCAGCCCTCGCAGAACATCCCCTGGCAGAAGATCTGGGAGGTTCTCAACTGGGCTGTGGAGCATGACCTTCATACTGTTGAGCAACTGAACGCGCGCATCTCCCGGGGCGAATTCCCCCAGATAGTGCATGAAACTGATCGAGCCTATAACGAGGATGTCACCACCGCAGCGGAACTGGTCAGGAGGCGACGAGACGAGCTGAGGCTCGTGGTCATCGCTGGTCCCTCATCCTCCGGCAAGACGACCACGACCATTAAACTTAGCCATCTCCTGACCAAGATGGGCATCAGTCTGGTACCGCTCGCTGTAGACAACTACTTCTTCGATCTGGAAGCACATCCCAAGGATGAGTTCGGTGACTACGACTTTGAGACGCCTCAAGCACTCGATCTCGAACTCATAAACGAGCACCTGGTGCGCCTGCTCGATGGCGAGGAGGTCCTCATTCCCTTCTACGAGTTCAAGACCGGTATCCGCCATGACGACCAGACTCCGATGCAGGTGCAGGCGGATCAGCTCATTCTCATCGACAGCTTGCACGGGCTCTACCCCGACATGACGCGCGGCGTTGACGACGCTGTGAAGTTCAAGCTGTATATCGAGCCGCTGCTCCAGATGAAAGGCCCTGATGGAAGATACGTTCGCTGGACGGATCTGCGCTTGATGCGTCGCATGGTTCGCGATGCCGCTCACCGCGCCTATGACCCTCAGCGGACGCTGGAACACTGGCACTATGTTCGCAAGAGCGAGATGCGCAACATCATCCCCTACGTAAACAGGACCGACTACATCGTCAACAGTGGCCTGCCGTATGAGCTTCCCGTTATGCACGTCAGGCTGTTCGAGCACTTCGAAGAGTGGGTGGAATCTTACAAGGACGATCCGCTCCGTGTGGATGCCTTCACTCGCGCTGAGCGAGTTTGCGATCTGTTGGAGTCCGTCACGCCGGTCGAGGACGATTCAACGATACCGCCTGATTCGCTCCTGCGGGAGTTCATTGGCGGCAGCTGCTACGAGTATTGACAGATCTGGCGGCCGAGGCGTAGCGCACACCCATCCGACCTTCGCTTCTCACGTCTCCGCATATGCTTCCCCGGCTACCCTCCCTTGAGGAGCTGCTATGTATACCTTGCATGTCGTCTCCCATACCCACTGGGACCGAGAGTGGTACCGCACCTTCCAACAGTTCCGCTTCCGACTGATACAGCTGGTGGAGGCACTGCTCGACATCCTGGAAAGCGATCCCAGTTACCGTTACTTCATGCTGGATGGGCAGGCGGTGATCCTTGAGGATGTCCTGGACGTGCGCCCTGATCTCGAAAAGGCGCTGTGCCGGCAAATCCGCGAGGGACGCCTCCTGATCGGCCCCTGGTTTGTCCTTCCCGATGAGTTCCTCGTCAGTCCCGAGGCGCTGGTCCGCAATCTCCTCTTGGGTGACCGAATCTGTCGGGCCTGGGGAGCAAAGATGGATGTCGGTTACATTCCCGATCCCTTTGGCCACATTAGCCAGCTGCCTCAACTCTTGACAGGTTTCGGCATCGAAACGGCAATCTTCGCCCGTGGGGCGGGCGAAGCGCCCGTCGAGTTCCGGTGGGCTGCACCAGATGGGACCGAAGTCCTTGTCTGCTACCTGCGAGATCACTACGATAACGCTGCCCACCTGCCGGCGGATGAAGATGGCTTCGTTCAGGCGGTGGCGGAGGCGCGGGACAGCCTCGCGCCCCACAACGCCACCTGCCATCTGCTCCTGATGCAGGGGACCGACCACCTGGGTCCGCGCGCGGACCTTCCACAGCTCATCGCCGCTGCCGACGCGAAGCTACCCGACCGAGTGATCCACTCTAGCCTGCCCGCCTACGTTGCCGCGGTGCGGGCCGAACTCGGAGATGATGGGCTTGCCCACCTGCCTCTGCACAGCGGCGAGATGCGTGATCCCAGGCGTGCTCATCTCCTCCCCGGCGTTCTCTCTACACGGATATCGATCAAACAGCGTAACCATACTTGCCAGATGCTCTTGGAGCGTTGGGCGGAGCCCTTCTCCGCTCTCGCTTCTCACTCCCCCGATAGGCAACCTGAAGGTCGCAAGCTGAAACCCTTTGTTGACCGAGCCTGGCAGTACCTCTTGGGGAACCATCCCCACGATTCCATCTGTGGGTGCTCGGTGGATCAGGTGCATCGAGAGATGGAGACCCGCTTCGACTGGTGCCAGCAATTGGCAGAGGAGGTCACTCACACGGCACTGGAGGTTCTGGCCGCAGAGGTGGAAACAGGCGCGGATGGCCTTCCCGCATTGGTGGTCTTCAACCCTTCTTCCGTCGCTCGCACCGATCGTATCCTGGCCCGCGTGACGCCGCCGGTGGACCCGAAGGGGGTGGTGCTGGTGGGACCCGACAACAAGCCGATCCCCTTCCGCATTGTGCGCCACCGCTTTGGCTCGGAGATGGAGATGGCCTTCGACCGGCGCACGATGAGGCTTATGCTGGCCGAAGCTGAGGCAAGCGGGGGTGTGATCTGGGGGGAGTGGACGGTGAGGGGGCTCCAGGTCTGGGCCGATGGCGAGGTGGTTCGCGTGGCGGTCACCGTCACCCGGGGTGGCGTGTCCTTCGGCACCATCCTCCCAGGGGAGTCGGTCGCTCGGCTCCAGGCTCTGCTGGAAGACGAGGCCGTCAACGAGTACCGTGTTCGCATCCGCGAGGACGAGGCACTGGAGATTGCCTTCGTCGGTCGCGACATCCCTCCGCTGGGCTACGCGACGTACCGATTCCTGCCTTCTGAGATGAGAGGGTCCCAGCCCCCAAGCGGCAATCCCGCAACGTCCAATCCGCGCCCGGAGACCGATCGGACGGGGCCGGCTATTGAGAACGAGTTCATTCGCGTTGAGGTAGATCCATCCACAGGCCTACTCACCATCCTGGACAAAGAGACGGACCTGACGCTGAAAGGGTGTCATCGCTTTGTGGACGGGGGAGACCGGGGGGATGAGTACAATTACTGCTGCCCGGAGAAGGACAAGTTGATCAAGGCTCCCGCTGAGCCCCCCGTCGTTCGGTCCGAGGCCTATGAAACGGGGCAGAGTATGCTTATCCACATGGTCTATCGGCTGCCGGAGGGCTTGACCGCGGATGATCGCTCCACTCGGAGCCGGAAGACGGTTGATTTGCCCATTGCGGTCCGTGTCACTCTCACATCGGGGGTGCGCCGGGTGGACTTCGAGACGGTCGTGGAGAACCACGCTCGCGATCATCGGCTTCGAGTCCATTTCCCGCTTCCACTCGCCGTGGAAACTGCCTCTGTGGAAGATCACTGGAACGTGGTGGTATGGCCGTTGGAGGTGCCCACAGAGACGGAGGGCTGGATCGAGCAGCCGGTGCCTACCCGCCCGCAGCGAGGTTGGGTCAGCGTCTCGAACGGTGAAGTGGGGGTGACGCTTGCCAACCGAGGCCTGCCGGAGGTGGAGGTCCTGCGCGCGGAGGAAGGAACGGAGATTGCGCTGACGCTTCTGCGCTGCGTTGGGTGGCTCTCGCGCGACGACTTTGCGTGCCGTGAGGGTCACGCTGGACCTCAGGTTGAGGTGCCGGAGGCCCAGTGCCCCGGCCGGCACACGTTTCGCTATGCCCTCGTCCCCCACGTGGGGGACTGGCGGACGGCTCTCGCGTGGGCTGAATCCTTCCAGACTGACCTGCGGGCGGTCTCCACCGGTCCCCACCTCGGGCGGCTCCCCACCCGCTTATCCTTTGTGCGAGTTGAGCCCTCATCTCTCCAGGTCAGCGCGGTCAAGCTCCCAGAAAGGGGGAAGGGGCTGGTCTTGAGACTGTGGAACGCCGAGGATCGGTCCGTGGAGGGGACTGTGCATCTCTGGCGACCGTTCGCCCGCGCCGTGCGGCTGGATCTGTCAGAGCGGGAGATGGAGGAATTGGGCCGCGACGCTGATGCGGTGATGTTGCGCCTGCGCGGGCGAGAGGTGGCTACCCTTGGCTTCACCTTCTCGAATCCGCGGTCCTGAATCTGGAGCCTGCCTGAGTGCGCACACTGAGCGAAGAATCGCGTCTTGGCCAAGAAAACGCCCTTTGAGGAGTACGTTTATGACTGGCGATCTTGAATGGAAACACTTCATGGAGACGAAGGCTCAGGTGCGATTCATCCCTTTCGGCCAGCACCGTCTGCGACTCGTGGAGGTGGGCGCAGGTGAGCCGCTGCTGATGATCCACGGCTTCGCCGACTCCGCCTACACCTGGCACCGCAACCTGTGGGCGCTGGCCCAGGCTGGCTTTCGTGTCTTGGCGTACGATCATCCTGGCTGCGGTGAGTCCATCCTGCCGAGCGACTTCCGGTTCGGGGTGGAGAACATGGCCAGACTGGCCGTGAGGCTGCTGGATGAGCTGAACGTGGGAAAGGCACACCTGATCGGTTCTTCCATGGGGGGCGGGATCGGACTCTACCTGGCGGTTCATCACCCCGATCGCTTGCGCCGTGTCGTGCTGGTGGCGCCAACTTGCCATCATGCTCCGCTCCGACCCTTCATCAGCCTCTTCCGCTGCCCCCCATTTGCTGCGCTGGCTCGACGCCTTTCGGGTCCGTGGCTGGCAAGGCCGATCCTGCGCTCCCAGTATGGCGACCCTGCCCTGCTCACTCCCCCCGTATTGGCCCAATACCGAATTGCCTTTGAGCGGCCTGAGTACCTCGTGGCCTGCGGGAGGATGCTACGCGATTACTGGAATCGCTCCTTCGCCGCCACTGCTCGCCGCTATCAGGAGATTCGACTCCCGCTTCAGCTGGTGTGGGGGGAGCGCGATATCTGGGTGCACCCGCGTCGCTACGCCCTGCGCCTGGCCGCCCAGACCGGGGCTGCGCTCACCGTCATCGCTGAGGCCGGTCACCTCGTCCACCAGGCCCGGCCCCAGATCTTCAACGAAACCGTGATTCACTTCCTGGCAGGTCGATGAGAGCACGTGCCCTGCTGCAGGGCTCATGGCAGTGGCTCCCTCGCCTCGCCCTCGCTGCCGTTCTCCTCTGGTGCCTCCGCCCGCCTCCTGTCTTGGTCGTCGTGGGTCCTCCGCAGCGGGTCGTCACCAGCAATCCCTTGGTCGGCGTCCATACCCGACTCACCGACGAGGTGGAGGAGTGGAAGATCCAGCGCTCTCTACAGATGGTGCGGGAGATGGGCGCGCCGTGGATCGTGGAGTTCTTTCCCTGGGCCTACGTCGAGCGCAGCCCCGGACGGTTCGATTGGGCCCACACCGACATGGTCATCGAGCATGCCCGTGCTCAGGGACTGACCGTGATCGCTCGCGTGGGGTGGGTGCCGGCGTGGGCTCGCCCTGCTCCCGCTGACCAAGAAACCACCTCCACGTATCTCGACGCTGACCACTACGATGACTTCGCGGCCTTCGTCGCCGCCTTTGCGGCTCGCTACCGGGGACAGGTGGATCACTTCATCGTCTGGAATGAGCCCAACTTGAGCTTCGAGTGGGGCTACCGGCCGGTCGATCCCTCTGCCTACGTCGACCTCCTGCGAGCGGTCTATCCGGCCGTCCATGACGCGAACCCAGACGCGGTGGTCTTGGCGGGAGCGTTGGCTCCTACCCTGGAACCTGCGGGCAGCCCGGTTGGCTTGAATGATCTGGATTACCTGGAGGGGATGTACGCAGCTGGAGCAGCCCCGTACTTTGACGGTCTCGCGGTTCATGCCTACGGACTGAGTTTCCCTCCGGACGCCGGCCCCGCCTCAGACGTGGTCAACTTCCGGCGCACTGAACTTCTGCGACAAGTCATGGTTGCCCGCGGCGACACCGAGAAGCCCGTCTATGTCACCGAGATGGGTTGGAACGATCATCCCCGCTGGGCTCGCGCGGTGCGCCCCGCTCAGCGCGTTGCGTACACCCTTGGCGCCTACGAGTGGGCGCGCCAGCACTGGCCCTGGTGCCGCTGTGTGGCGATGTGGGCGCTTCGTTTCCCGGCTCCTCTCCACAACTATCAGGACTACTACACCTTCGTCACGACGGACTTCCGCCCCCGGCCTGTCTACCTGGCGGTGCAGGACTACACGCAGAGGGATGACGAATGACGACTGGGAGGACGAGAGGTCCTAGATGGATGCTTCTACTTCTGTGTGATCTCTCTCTGATCCTTTGCCTGACCACGTGCGGACCTTCCGACGATGCTCTGGATCGGGTGCTGGCAAGCGGAGTGCTGCGCGTGGGGATGGACGCCAGTTTTCCTCCCTTTGAATATGTCGATGACGCGGGAAACCTGGTCGGATTCGACGTAGATCTGGCGCGGGAGGTGACCGCGCGTCTGGGACCCAGGCTGGGTGAGACCGAAGGAGTGGAGGCTCGATTTGTTGCCAACTTGCCCTACGACGGTCTGTACGACGCACTGACCACGGACCGAGTGGACGTGGTGATATCCGCTCTCTACGTAGACCCGACCCGCAGGGGCAACTTCGCCTATTCGACCCCCTACTTCAACGCCGGCCAGGTCCTGGTTGTGATGGGGGGGGCGACTGACATAGAAGGGATGGAAGACCTGGGGGGACGGGTGCTGGCTGTGGAGTTTGGCAGTGAGGGGGATGTGGTGTCTCGAACGTGGGCCAGGCGGTTGGCTGGGATTACCGTCCTCCCATGTCAGAGTGCGAGGGAGGCACTGGATCGAGTGATTGAGGGCGAGGCGAACGCCGCGCTGGTGGACCATCTATCCGCTCTGGCGGCAAAGAGCGAGGGGCAGGGTCTTCAAATTGTGGGGCGTCCGGTGACTGATGAACCCTATGCTGTGGCGGTGCGGCGCGAGAGTCGGGGATTGCTGCGAGCCATCGACGGTACCCTGGAGGAATTGGAGGCCGACGGCACCCTGGACCGGCTTCGCCGGGAATGGTTTACTCCTTCTGACGGCCAGGGCCGTTCCAGAATCACAGAGGACGACGGAAGCCTCTGACTCCCCCTGCATTCTGTGCCTTTGGGGCGCGAAGGGTTCTGCGAGCGGTCTTGACTGGAATTGAGCTTGTTGTGCTAGGGTGACACGGGCAGCAGAAGGGTTCTCGCCACCGCGATCAGGGTGGACTGCGCCTGAGGTGAGCTCGTGCGGAGCAGCCCCGCATAGATGAGAGTGCAGACCGTGAGTAGCACCCCTATGGCGGCTGACTCCACAGGCGTTTGGACGTCGTGGGCGACGCGGATGGCCTGGACCAAAAGCGTCACAGCGTGGAAGAAAGCCAACCCGCAGGCCAGAGACGCCAGCAGGGAGGGGGCTACCTGGAATAGCTCTGCCACAGTCCACCAAACCAGCCCGGTCAAGCCTGTGACGGGCATCCAGGCCGAGACCGCCACCCCCACCAGATAGTAGTGGACCATCGGGCGAGCCAGTCCTCCCTGGGAGCGAGCTATGATCTGAGTTGTCATCGCAAGAAGTACCCAGGCGAGCAACCCTCCGACCAGCAGCCTTAGCTGGTCCCCGATGAATGCCACCATCAGGCGATCCAGGAATCCAACGGGCAGACGAGTAGAGTTGAAGGCGGCTAGTTCCAGCGTCCCTACCACGCGCAGCAGGTTCAATGCTATGGTCCCTATGGTGACTACCAGTATCGCGCGCAGCGGGGAGGCCAAGGCGATCTCGGGAGCAAAGGCTTGCCTGACGTCGAAGGCGATAGCGCTAGACCAAGAACGTGTAAGAGGTGGGGAGCTTCTCGTGCGCATCTCATTCTTGACGGCCTTGCTCACGTCAGTTGGCCTCAATGGGGCCGCGCAGCTGGTACAGAGGTAGGCCCATCCTGGATTGAGGGCTCCGCAGCTAGGGCAGGGGTGGGAAGGCAGGTCGGTCATGGCGATCTGGTCGTCCTCTGCGCCGGACACCCACGGAGCGCGGGCCGCCATATACTCGTGTCCCTCGCGCAGGTGACTCAGGAAGCGGAGGCCACTGCGGGCGAAGGTGTTGTCTGGGTTCACCTCCAGCACTCGTCGGAGACACTCCTTCTGGGCTTCGACCCCTTCCGTCACGGCGCTCAGCCAGAGCCAAGCCCGTTCGTTGCCGGGATCAAGGTCCACAGCCTCCCTCAGCAACTCTTCGGCCTCCTCCTTGTGTCTTGCCTTGGCTGCTGCCACTCCCTCCTCTATCAGAAGGTCTAACTCTTTGGCATCCATCGCTCCTCCATAGCCGCAATGGTCTCCTCGAAGGCCCGGACGCATCGTTCCCGCAGCTGGCCCAGTTCCTCAAGCCAGGCGGTGGCTCGTTCGCGGTTGACCACTTGGTCGGCGTTGATGCGAACGTTCAGGACGGCTCCCTCAAAGGCCGCCCGAGCCATGTGGGCCGCGGTACCTGCATCACTGAGGGCGTTCTCGTTGCCCAGGCGGGCCGCAGTGTGGGCGCATTCCAGCGCAGCCACCGCATCCCGCGCTGTGGCAAGGGGGACCTCAGCCGCATGGACCAGAGCCCCTTGGATAGCAGCTTGGCGCGTCTCCTTTTCCTCCTCCGTGCTCTTGGGCAGCCGGAGTGCCGCTATGACTCGGTCATAGGCCTGGGCGTCCTCTGCGATGCGGGCGGTGAGGGCACCTTGCAGGCGCGCCGCCTCCGCTGCCAGGTTCTCCATCTCAGCCTGTGCCGATTCATAGCCTCTTCTGCCCAGTGTCAACTGGGAGACCATCACTGTCAGCGCCGACGCCAGCGCTCCTGCCAGCGCTGCCACCGAGCCCCCGCCGGGAGCCGGCTCGTCTGAAGCCACAGCATCCAGGAAGGCTGTGGGGGCGAGCCCCGTCTCCTCCTGGAGCCGGTTCTCCACCACCTGATTGGGATCCAGATCTAACTGGAGGTACCAGGCGGCTGCATCGAACAGAGCCTGCTGGGGTACGAGGCCCACAAGTTCGCTGTGGCTCACCACCAGCCCACGTTGGGCCGCCTCACGGCGGATCAGTTCCACCACTCGGTGGATGGGGGTACGAGTGAAGTCGGTGAGATTCATGGAGACCTGGGCTTGGCCCTCCACCAGAAGCCCCAGTGCCTTGACATGACGCAGGCCACCGGAGGAGTGGCGTACAGTACGCGCTATCTGCCGTGCTGCCTTCACATCGTCGGTATTCAGGTAGACATTGAAGGCGATCAGGAATGGGCGGGCGCCTATGACCGTTGCACCGGCGCTGCCCATCTGGGCCGGGCCGAAGTCAGGCGAACGATTGGGGTCGGTCTCGATCTCTTCTTTGAGCCCTTCGTACTCTCCCCGGCGAATGTCAGCCAGGTTCACCCGCTCGGGGCGGGTGGCTGCGGCTTCGTAGAGGTAGACTGGGATGCCCAACTCCTCCCCCACGCGGCGGCCCAGCCGCCGGGCCAGTTGGACGCAGTCGCCCATTTCGACGCCGCGCATTGGCACGAAAGGGACCACGTCGGCAGCGCCAATGCGGGGGTGTTCGCCTTGATGTTCGTCCATGTCGATCAGCTGGGCCGCGCGGGAGATACCGCGGAAAGTGGCCTCTTCCACGGCCTGGGGTGGACCAATCATCGTCACCACTGTCCGGTTGTGGTCGGCGTCGCTCTGGACATCGAGGATCTGGGTGTTGGGGACAGCTCGCATTGCCTCAACTATCCCCTCGACTACCTCAGGTCGCCGGCCTTCGCTGAAATTGGGCACACACTCCACAAGATCGTTCATTCTTGCTCCTTGGTCTACCGGCTGATCCTGTGGTCACATTATAACCTCAAATCGCTTCTGGCGGTAGCCCGCACAGGGAAGATGGCGGGGTGGGCAGACTCGGCACCCGGTGAGTGACGGGGGTTGCAGGAATGTCGCTATCGCTCTACCTCTGACGACTTTGGTTGAGGGCGTCCACCTGCGCTGACCTGGACTCTTCCAGAGCAACGATAGGAGCGCCTTCTTGCGTACCGATCATCGCCTGCGTGAATCTCTTGCTGAACAGTGGATAGATGCCTCCTTGCGCTTTCCTTTTCAGCACGAATCGAGTATAATGAAATAGGCTTCAGGCATAGACAGGAGTTTCTCTAGATAATGAACATCGTATGGTATGGGCTAAATGCCTTTCGTCTCTCTCAACGGAACATGGCATCCGTAGTCACCGATCCCTACGATGCCAGTGTTGGTCTGAACCTTCCCCGCACCCGAGCTGACATCATCACTGTCAGCCAGGACGACCCAGCATGCGGCAACGTTCAAGGCTTGCGTGGTCCCTACCGGGTGTTGGATACCCCCGGCGAATACGAGATTGGCGATGTCTTCACCACCGGCATCGCCACCTTCACAAAAGGCGAAACGAAGAAGAGAAACATCATCTTCCATTTTGACTACGAAGGTCTAACGGTTTGCCACCTGGGTCATCTTAGTCACGTTCCCACCCAGGCGCAGGTGGAGGCATTGGGTGCGGTGGACGTGCTACTGGTCCCTGTGGGTGGCGATAGCGGGCTGGAGCCTGCTCAGGCATCGGAGGTGGTCAGTCTGCTTGAGCCTGCTATTGTCATCCCGATGCGGTACAAAATCCCCAACCTGACTCTCCCGCTGGGAACGCTCGAGCGGTTTCTGAAGCAGATGGGCAGGGAGAAGGTCAAGTCACAAGATACCCTGAAGATCACCCAGACGTCTCTACCCTCCGAAACTGAGATAGTTGTTCTGAATTCCCAAGCTGAGTAGGCAGAGGCAGAATGGGACGTAGGCGGATTCACCTGGCGGCGCTGACTCTGGCTCTTCTGGTCGCCTGCTCCCAGTCGTCCGGCCCGTCCGACTTGGTGCGACAGGGTCGTCGGCACGTTGAGGCCAGCCGGTGCGCCGAAGTGAACCGGTATGCGGAGGCGATCTCGAACCTGCGGGAGGCTCTATCGGAGGACCCAAACAAGAGCGAGGCCTATTACTGGCTCTATCTTGCTCACGCTGAATCCGGCGATTCGGCGGAGGCCGCCAGCGTCCTCTCCTCCCTTGAGGAGACTGTAGCGGCGGGCGATGAGGACGTCGAAGCTAAGTTCTGGCTTCTGAAGATATACAGCGAGAGCGGGGATGCGGCAGGTCAGCAGCGCCTTCTGGTTGAGCTGGAGGCGGCTGCTGAAGCGGATCCTGAGGATCCCGATGTCGCCTTCTACCTCGCTCGTGGCCGTTACGCGCTCGGTGACCTTGAGGGAGCGCTGGAGGCGCTGCAGAGCGCTGCAGCTTTGGATCCCAACCATACGCTGGCCCACTTCTGGCTCGGACAGGTGTATTTCGAGCAGCAGCGCCTTGACCGGGCCAGGCAGGAGTTCGACACTGTGCTGAGGCTTGACCCCGACAACGCTGCCGCTTACCACAATCGGGGGGTGACCGCCTACCGAATGGGCGACATTGAGCAGGCTCTGGCGGACCTTCGAGCCGCCCGTGACCGAGACGCGAGCGATTTTCAGACCCGTTACCAACTGGGTGCGATCCACCTGACGCAAGCTCTGCCAGCCGTGCCCATGAGTTCGCCCGATGAGGATGGCTTGCAGAAGGCAGAGGAGGAATTTGAGGCTGCTCTCACTGCCTGTCCCAGTATGCCGGAGCCCCTCATCGGCTTGGGCAACCTGCACCTAATCCGAGGGGAACCAGCAGTGGCGCTGGAGTACTTGAATCAAGCTGTAGAGCAGCTGCCGGACTCGCCGGAGGTCTGGTTCGCGTTGGGGCAGGCCTATGCTTCGCTGGGGCGGGTCGGGGACGCATGCGGGGCCCTTGATAGCTTCTCGGACCTCTCTCCGCCACCGGAGTGGGGGGAGCAGGCTGAGGAGATGCAGACGGAACTGGGCTGCCCGTGAGAGGTAGGTGTCGTCGACCTTAGCGGGCGCTGTGTCCAAAGAATGCTTTCTTGAGGACTTGTGAAGTCGACGCGCTGCACCATTGTCGTTCGACTTCGGTTTTTTTGGACGCCTTCTAACGCTTCACCGAATGGACCAACTGGCAACGCACATTGCGGGGCGGGAGAGTATCTGGGGCCTGGGCGGGGTGTCCCGAGGAGGTGGGTGATGCACATCCAACCTGGCCGATGGTTTGGGTTCTTGACCGCGGTCACCATGGCTCTACAAGTGATTCTCCCGGTCCCCGCCGTCCCCCCCGCCGCGTCTGCTGATCCCACTCTGGCCCTGCTGCCTGCCTGGTTCCTCAACGGAGAAGATGAGGTCGATCGGGCCGCCGTCCTCCTGCCGGATTGGTACGCCGGTGCGATCCAGACGACCACGCGGTCTGGTACCACCCTGACCATCGCCAAGTCGGCCACGCCTGACCCTGTAGACCAGGGAGCTCTTCTGACTTACATCATCGCCGTCACCAACGAGACGACGAATGAGGCCCAGCGAGTGATGGTACTGGACACCACTCCTGCGGGTACCGTGTTTGAGAGCGCGCGCGTCTTGAACAGTGGGGGGACGAGTTGGTTCCTCGGCGGCCTCTCTCCCGGCGAGAGCGGAGACTTCATTTGGTACAGCGGAGACTGGGTCGGTGCAGGTGGGGGGCTGCCAAGGAACAGCACTGCCGTCCTGGAGCTGGTCGTGCGCGCGGTAGGGCCGTTCCCGGATGGATTGATTCACAACGACCACTACTATGTCGACGCCGAGAACGCCCCCACGGCTCTTGGAGTAGGTGTGACCACGGCTGTCAATGACTCGGACTCTGCCCTGGCTGTTTCTCCTCCCACCTCGTCCGCCACTTCTCCCTCGCCTGCGGGGGCCGCGGAGATTCAGGCTTCCGCTCAGTCAACGACGACGCTGGATGTCGTGAAATCGGATTCCCCCGATCCCGTCGACCAGGGGGAGAATCTGACCTACGTCGTCACTGTCACCAACCAGACCGCGGTGACAGCTTCCCATGCGGTGGTGACCGACACCACTCCTGCAGGGACCGTCTATGTGGATGCCGATCCGATAGATGGCGGTGGGACGACCTGGTTCTGCGGTGGTCCTCCCCCTGGCTGCTACACCTCCGACTGGTTCCCCGGTGGGGAAGGTCTGCCCGGCAGCGCCACGGCCACTCTCAAGTTCACGTTCCAGGCGACGGGGCCGTTTCCGGATCAAGCGCTGATCCACAACACCCAGTACTGTGCTGACGCGGACAACGCCGAGAGGGCGTGCGGAGC
>JASFWK010000138.1:0-5410 GCA_050049355.1 Anaerolineae bacterium
CCTCACCCCCAATAGCAGAAAAGAGAGAAATCGTCCTTGCGGTCTGCTTGCTCCCACAGTCGGGGCAGGCGATGGGGTCATCGGCTTCCGCCATCGACCGCAAGGCGTCGAACTGAGTCTCGCAGTCAGCGCACAGGTACTCGTACAGTGGCATACACTCACCTCAGCGATATTGTACTTCCACTCGGAACCGCCGTCAAGGCTCAGTCGACCACGCCTAGAGCCTGACCCACCTTTCCGAATACCTCCAACACGAAATCCAGCTGCTCGTCGGTGTGAGTCGCCATATACGATGTGCGCAAGAGAGCCTGCCCCTCGGGCACGGCTGGGGAGATGACCGCGTTGGTGTAGACCCCTTCGTCAAAGAGCATCTTCCACGCACGGAAGCAGTCCCTATCCTCCCCAATGATGACCGGGACGATCGGGGTCTGGCTATTGCCCACGCTGAACCCCATCTCCCGGAATCCCTGTCGCATCCGCTCGCCAATTGCCATCACCCGCTCTGACCGCCCAGGCTCTTCTATCATAACATCCAGCGCCGCCAAGGCAGCAGCCGCGTTAGGTGGAGCAATGCTGGCACTGAAGATCAGAGATCGGGCGTGATGCTGGATATAGTGGATGACGTCGGCCTCGCCAGCGATGAAGCCGCCGAGGCTGGCAAAGGACTTGCTGAAAGTCCCCATGATCAGATCCACCTGATCGGTTACGCCAAAGTGGGCTGCTGTCCCTGATCCGCCGCCCAACACGCCGACGGAGTGAGCATCGTCCACCATCAGCCGGGCGTCGTATCTCTGGCAGGCTTCAAGTAGATCCGGAAGCGGGGCGATATCTCCGCCCATGCTGAAGACCCCATCCACTATCACAAGCCGCCCCGGTCCCTCCGGAAGGCGTGCGAGAACCCGATCCAGTCCCTCCACATCGTTGTGAGGAAAGCGGCGCATCTTACCATAGGAAAGACGACAGCCATCAAGGATGCTGGCATGATCCTCCTTGTCCGTGATCGCGAAATCCCCTCGGCTCACCAGTGCCGAGATAGTCCCTACATTCGTCTGGTACCCGGTCGAGAAGACGAGCGCGGCCTCCTTGCCGACGAACTCCGCCAGCCGGCGCTCCAGCTCCAAGTGCATTTCCAGCGTGCCGTTGAGAAAGCGAGAGCCAGTGCAACTGGTGCCAAATTCCTCGATCGCCTCCCGCGCCGCGCGACGAACCTTAGGATGGGTGGTTAGCCCCAGATAGTTGTTGGAGCCGATCATAATGACCCGATGATCACCCACCCAGGCCACATTCCCTTCACTGTTGGCCAGCGGGATGAAATAGGGATAGAGACCAGCCTCCTGGATCTCTTTGGCTTCCCCCCACGTGTAGCACTTCTCAAACATATCCATGACTCCCTCCCTCTGAACGAGTTCCTCAATAGGACACGCGCCCGCGGCTATTCTAGATAACACCAAGGGTTTGTCAAGGTTGCTCAAGGGCTGATCACGCACATCCATGCAATGAGCATTCCGCCCGCCTCTATCGACCCCTCCTCCCCTGGGAGATTCCCGAGAGGGAGGAGGCAAGCTTCACGTGGCGCTACTTCTGGTTGCCCCTCGGAGTCGATCTGCTATAATCAACCATGTAGGTTTGAATGAAGGCCGGAAACCGCACGACACTTGAGTTCTACTCCAAATGTGCTGATATCTGAGCCGGGGACAAGGCTCGAAGAGTCCAGGCAGCAGGATGATCGAAGTATCACAGTCTCTTCAGGAGACATTGGAGAACTTGCCCGCCAGCCCTGGCGTCTACTTGATGAGGGGCCTGCAAGAGCAGGTCATCTACGTAGGCAAGGGAGTCGACCTCCGCAGTCGAGTACGCTCCTATTTCACCCTCTCCGCTCAGGAGATCCCAAAGACGCGTCGGCTGGTGGCGGAGGTGGCCAGCGTCGATTTCATCGTCACCGACACCGAACTGGAGGCGCTGATTCTTGAGGCCAACCTCATCAAGACCCACCGACCCCGCTTCAATGTGCGCTTTCGAGATGACAAGCGTTATCCTTACATCAAGATCACACTAAAGGACGCGTTTCCCCGCGTCATCGTCACCAGACGAGTGAAGCGGGATGGCAGCCGGTACTTCGGCCCCTACACATCCTCCGCCGCCGTGCGTCAGACTCTGGATATGCTGCGGCGATCTTTCCCCTATTTGACCTGCAGCCGCCGCATCACGGGCGAGGACGAACGCGCATGTCTGTACTATGATCTCAAACTCTGCCTGGGCCCCTGCATCGGCGCGGTGACTCAGGAGGAGTATCAGGAGATGGCCAAGGGGCTGATTCGCTTCTTGGATGGCCACAGTGAGGAGGTCATCGCCGGCTTGGAGAAGAGAATGCAGGCAGCGGCGGACGCGCTGGATTTCGAGCGGGCAGCCCGTCTGCGAGATCAGCTGCAGGCAGCTCGAGAGGTGGCGGAGCAGCAGAAGATCGTCACCGCCGCCGGGAGCGACCAGGACGTCATTGCCTTTGCCCGGGATGAAAGCAACGCCTGCGTTCAGGTCTTCTTCATACGCGGAGGGAGGCTTCTGGGACGGGAGTACTTTCTACTTGAGGGCGCAGAGGCAGAGGGGGATCGAGAGGTAATGGCTGCCTTCCTCAAGCAGTTCTACGAGGACGCGGCCTATGTGCCGCCCGAGGTACTCCTGCCAAAGGATGTGGCCGAGGCGCTGGTGATCGAGAGGTGGCTTCGGAGCAAGCGGGGAGCGAAGGTGACGCTGCGTGTCCCACGTCGGGGGCGGAAACGGGACCTGGTCCGCATGGCGACGGAGAACGCGGTCCGCATGCTGCCGGTCCTTCGGGCTCGATGGGAGAGTGACACTCATCGACAGGAGCAGGCCTTGGAGGAGCTGAGGAAAGCCCTCAGCCTACCCGCTCACCCTACCCGCATCGAGTGTTATGACGTCTCCACCACCCAGGGTGTCGAGCCGACGGGGAGCATGGTGGTCTTTGAACAGGGAGTGCCTCGCAAGTCCCACTATCGGCGCTTCGTCGTCCGCACCGTGGAGCGCCCCGACGATTATGCCTCCATGCGCGAGGTCCTCACACGCCGCTTCAACCGCTGGCGCAAGGCGACCTCAGACGAGATGAAAGGCGTGCGGGGTTCGAAGGCTTGGGCACTGCTGCCCAACCTCCTGATGGTGGACGGCGGACGCGGGCAGCTAGGTGTGGCCCTGGAGGTGTTGGAGGCCTTCGACTTGCGAGAGAGGGTGCCGGTAGCGGCACTTGCCAAGCAAGAGGAGGAGGTCTTCTTACCAGGGAACCCCAACCCCGTGCGAGTGCCGCAGAGCTCACAAGGGCTGTTTCTCCTCCAGCGTATCCGCGACGAGGCTCATCGCTTCGCCATCACCCACCATCGAAGACGGAGAGCCCGGGCGAGCCTGGCCTCCGAACTGGATGCCATCCCAGGTATCGGACCGGTCCGGCGGCGAGCGCTGCTCCGTGCCTTCGGCTCGGTGAATCGGATCCGTGCCGCCACGGAGGAGGACCTGACCACCGTGGATGGCATCTCCCACTCCCTCGCCAGAGCCATCAAGGAGCACCTGTAGACGTCAGGCCGTCCGCCGGATCTGCCGGACAACCTCGCGCCCCGTGGAAATCACCCCCAAATGTAAATGCAGTCGTTGCAGGTGGTACATTCCCCCAATGTTGGTATAATTCAACTCGGCACTTCATCGATGTGATTGACAAGTGAACCTCCAGCCCCAGTGGAACCTGGCTCGGCTTGCCAGAATCATTATGAGGTGCCGGCGCGCATCGAGCCACAAGCTCAACACACCGAAGGGGCAGTCGTGTCTATGCTGAACAGTCTCATACCCTACCTCAGTTGGGTAGCTCTCGCCTTCATAATCCTCTTTGCCATCAGCGCAAGCATCAGTGTGCTCCACTTTCGCCGCGTCCGTCGCGCTCCATACTACGTTATGCGGGAAGAAGCTCGCCGAAAGGGGCTGAGTTGGCTGACGGGGGGCCTGGCGTCATTGGCATTGGGGATGGTCCTTCTATATCTGAAAGCCCATCCTTCCGCGATCCCCATACCCACAGCCACCGCACCTCCTCCTTCCCCACCGCCCACGCACACGCCCACAATCCCCCCTTCTCCTACCTCTCTCCCCTTGCCAACCGCTCTACCGTCCCCTACCCCCACTCGCCCAGCCACGGCCACCCCTCCCTTTATCCCCACCCCTACCCCGCTCTATCCCCTGCCGGACACCGCTCTTACGCCGCAGCCGGACTCGGTCCCGGCTGGGCCAGACGCAGAGATCGCCATCCTCACATTCGCCTTGGAAGAAGAGAACGGCGAGCCCGTCGAACCCGGTTCCGAATTCCCTCCCGGCGATCGCCGTGTGTATCTCTTCTTCGAATACAGGGGAATGGACAGGGGGGTGATCTGGACCTACGGGTGGTACCAAGAGGGAGCCTACGTGGATGGAAACACCTGCCCGTGGGGAATCGCGAAGGAAGGCTGTCCGCTGATTTTCGGGAGAACTGGAACCAACTACCTCTACTACAGACTTCCCGGCGGGTACGAGCCTGGGGTCTACGACGCCCGAATTTGGATCGAGGGCCGGCTCCAGGATTCGCGCCAGTTCATCATCAGCGAGACTCCCTGAGCGGCAGACAGTCAGAGAAGCACGCCATCCTCAGCATCAGCGCGGAGACGACGAACACCGTCGCTCGTCTATCTCCCCCGGGGAGATTGCCTCCACGAAGGTCACCGCCGCAGGTCCCAGCCCAACCAGCAGAGCCCCAGCAGGGAAGCGGACTCCCTGGCAGAAGTGCTATGAGATCAGAACGCGGCAGCTATCGACAAACAGGGCCGGAGTGAGGCGCAGCAAGCCCTACTGATCGGGACTTCCTCCCAGGCGGTTCAGCAAGGCCACCGGGGAGTAGATCAAGAGATCCTCCTCCCTCATGCCACCGATGACCCGGCCAGTCGTGTCACTTTCGAAGAGAATCTCGCCATCTCTATCACGCCGGAAACGCCCGAAATCTGGCCCAGCGAGGCTGTCCACCACACAGTAGGGCATACTTGGATCCTTCTGCTCGGTCCGCTGTGCCAACAGACGGTCCCCTTTCTCCGCCCCAACCCGATCACAGACCGAGTCCGGGATCTCGAAGACTCGATACTCCTCCTCGGGCACGATGATCACCTCTTCCCCTTGGACAGCTCGCACCTGAAAGGTGCAGTCGCCCAGCTCCAGCTCCCGATTGCGGAGAGAGCCGTTGGTGTCAACATCGTCGGTCGAGACCACCCGCCACGCCCCATTGGGCAGCCGGATTGAAACAAGCGGAAGCGCCTCTTCGCGATCCTCCGTCCGGATCAAGAAATCGGTCAGGGCGCTCACCCATTTCTCCAGACAAGCACAGGTACGCGCCTTC
>JASFWK010000046.1:0-14693 GCA_050049355.1 Anaerolineae bacterium
AACGGTGATATAGTTGGCGCCTGTTTGCTTTCGTACCGGGCAGCAGAAGAACACCCGCCTGGGGTGGGGCGCAGGTGGCCAGGCGGATCGAGTCAGCCAAACCGCCAGTTGCCCCAGACCTGCAAACGGCGTTTGGCCTCCTCCTCGGTCGTCACCATCGGGAGGCGATGGGGAGGCTTCCAGTCGACGCTGGAGTAGCTGGCAATATCCCGCATTCGTGTTGATGTCTGGGTTTCGCCGGCGAGGCGCAAGGCTTGCGGAGGTTCCCACGGTCTCCCCGATGTCGTCGATGTCTCTGTGGTGAGAGACGTCTGCGGAGGTGGGGCAACTCGGACGAGGGAGACCACGGAATGGCTGATCGGAGGGACAGGTATTTCTTGGCAACGTCGCTTACTGAGACTGTGGAGGGAGTATTGATGCAAGACGAATCTCCAACCGTGCATCGTCTGCTGACTGGACAAGGTGTCACTTGGCAGCCGAACCGGGATACGCTCGTGGCTTTCCTCTCCTATCTTCTTGTCGTCGGTGGTCTGTACACGGCTTTCCAGATCTTCACCACGGAGCGCGTGGCTGCTAACTTCATCATGTTCGGCCCCATCACTCTGGCTGGGCTGGGAGTTGCGGTGCCGGTCTTCTACACGGTCGTCGCTCGTCGCCGTCCCCTCGTAGACCTGGGCCTGACCACGCGCAATCTGCTGCCCAGTCTCGTCCTGGGTCTGCTGATGGGGCTGGATACTTACCGGGGAACGGTGGCGACTCTGACTGTCGAGTGGACGCGTGGACTGGTGCCTCTGTTGGCCATGGCTCTAGCCGTGGGCCTGTTTGAGGCTGTGTTCTTTCGCGGGTGGCTGCAGCTCCGCTTTGAGGAGGCTTTCGGCGTGGTGCCCGCCGTGCTTCTGGGGGCGCTGTGCTACAGCTTCTACCACGTGGGTTATGGGATGGCCTGGGACGAGATGCTTTTCTTGTTTGGCCTGGGGATGGTGTTCGCTGCCGTCTTCCGGTTGACGAAAAACGTTCTCGTTCTGTGGCCTTTCTACACCCCGATCGGCGGGCTGTACACCAACCTGGAGGATGGGTTGACCCTGCCCTTTGAGGCGACATACGGCTTTGTGATCACGATTGGGCTGGCGGTCGCAGTGGCTTGTGTAGGAGTGTGGTTATCCAGGCAGGCGGAAGAGTAGCCGACCAAACCGCAGGTTCTTGGAGAATCGACTGTCTCGATGGGAGGCTGTCGGTACCTGCTGCACACGTGACCGCCTTCCACCGACAATCTGTCCGTCGAACGGCAGCAGCCGGCAGGCAATCGCACGGGTAGCCTGGCACCACACTGGTCCGTCCGGGGATCATCTGGCGAGAAGGAAGCCAGGAGACCAGCGGACGTAACGCTAGTGATTCTCGCTCTCCTCTGTCCCGATCATCTGGATGAATCCCCCGTGCCAGGTATGGTACCACACCTGACCGGTGGTGCCGTGGACGCTAAGCATCCCTTCGACCCGACCATCCCTCAGAGTGTGGATAGTGTAATAGCCGTAGAAAGTGTCTGCGTGCTGATCCACGGTGACCTGGGGCCGGTAGACATCAAGCCAGCGCTGGGCGATGTCCAAAGCTTCGTCTGGGGACAAGATGTTGATCTCGGTGGCCCCGGCAGTCACCAGCTCGCTGCGCCCATGCATTCCGTACCGCTCGTTCCACATCATATTCGGCCCCATCTCCGGGCCGACGGCGTCGGTGTGCTTATCGATCAGCAGTTCCATCGCCCCGACGCCAGTGTTGGATTCCTTCACGATGGCGTAGAAGTTTTGCTCAAACTCCATAACCTCGGCCACTTGCAGGTTGGCGAACCCCAGAGCGGCGATGTAGCGCTCTGCGGCCTCTTTGGCCTGCTCGATGGTCAGTTCGGCATATGGTCCAGTTATCCGATCTGAGGTTCTCCCGAGATTGTAGTTCGAGCCCATGCAAGGTGCCTCTTGGCTGATCCCTTCGCCTGCTATCGCGGGCGCGCGTCCGCCGCATCTTCCCGGGGCTCCTGCGCAAGTCCTGGGAGCGACGCACAGTTCCGTAGCCCAGACGCGCCGGCCCCACAAGGCCCACCCGCCCGCCAGGCCGGCGATGACCAGGCCAGCCACGACCATGATCCCTATGCCAATCCACAAGACGGTTCTCATCTCTGCCTCCCCCAGGACCTACGCGCCGTATCCAGTCTATCATGGACAATCGGCGATGGGCAGGGCCATTCCGCGGGGATCAGCGAGAGCAGAATGGCCTACGATGTGGCTCTGGAGGCGGTGAGCAGCCGTGACCATCAGACAAGTGCGCAAGACGCTTCCGTCTCGCGCGCCTGCTCAAAAGGGGTTTGGGGTTTGTGAGGTTAGTGGCGCTACCCTATGCCCCTGCTTCTGTGGCTGGGACCATGGTCTTCCCTTTTCGCGCGGTGGCGGTGCCGACGACGGCGAAGTACGCACCGTAGGCGATCACCTCAATGAGCGACGGGTTGCCGTTGTAGCCGAACAGTGCCTTGAGGAATCTCCCCGCCGCGGAGCCCTCGTCCAGGATATGATTCACGTCCCACACGTGCTCAATCAATGTAGGCAGCAGCGCCGCCTCCTGGAGTTCGTGGACGCCTTGGGCCACCAGCCCAGCAGCGAAGAGGATCAAGAGGACGCTTGTCACGCGGAAGAAGGCGCGTACGTCCAGTTGCCTGCCCGCCACGAAGATCAGCCAGCCCAAAGCGATGGCGACGATCAAGCCCAACGCGCCGCCGAGAAGGGTCTGCGCAGGGGTCGCGCTGAAGGCGGCAGCGGTGAGGAAGAGCGCTGTCTCGATCCCTTCCCGGGCGACCGCGACAAAGGCCAGGCTGAACAATGCCCATGCATTCTCAACACTGACCGCACGGCGTACATCCACTTCCAACTCCGCCTGAACCCTGCGGCCTTGGCGCCGCATCCAGAAGATCATCCAGGTCAGCACGCCGGCTGCCAGGAGCATCGCCACGCCCTCGAAGATCTCCTCGCCGCGTCCCTCGAAGGCCACACCCAGCGCATTAAGTGCCAGACCGGCTGCGATGCTGACCAGAACGGCGGCCAGCACACCCATCCACACCGACCTGCTGCGCTCGGTGCGTCCCAGTTTGCGCAAGACGCCCAACACGATGCCGACGATGAGCGCGGCTTCCAGTCCTTCGCGTAAGGTGATCAACGCAGATGCAAACATTCTCTCTCCTTCGTATTCTGGTGTCAACCCCTTGCTGCAGTGACAAAGACAGATCCCTCAAGTCTGGTCCCTGCTTTGCACCACGCAGCGAACGGAGGTCTACCGAAGGAACGGGCGGCGGGCCATTGCGTGGGGCAAGGTTGTGAAGCATCTCCACGGGATCCCCACCACCAGTTCCTCGTCTTGGAATCCACACAGTTCCCTGACGCCCGGGCAGAGGAGGCTCAAGTGAGGCCGGTCCGTCTCGTGAATCCGGGCGATCACCTCGCCGCAGATCGCGTGTCCCCCGGTGCAGTGTCCCTCAATCCCGCCCACCAGCAGTGCGAGCACCATCGCTTGACGCGGTGTGATGGTGAAGAGTACTACGTCGGCCTCCTCCAGCGGCCCGACGCGGACCGCAGCCACGGAGCGGTGAATGCGGGGTTCGACCTCGACGTAACGCGGTGGCGTCATCCCCAGGGCCAGGGCCCCCCCCGGACACTCTAGGTCGCCAAAGCGGAAGGTATGCTCCGCGCCCGCCAGATCCTCTCGTTCTAGAATGCAGAAGCGGTGATGGCTGGTAGGCGGGTCGTCCCTCTGCGCCCCCTCCAGGATCGCCACTCCCACCGGATCGTGCGGCATATCCAGGAATTCTCTCACTTCCTCAGCGATCTCCTGGAAAGTGCTCATTCTTCTTCCTCAGCGGAGGCATGTACTCCCTCGCCCCTCGACGCACTGCCTGGTTGACAGAAGATCTCATAGTCCACCAGTTCTGTCACCGTGGGATGTTCCCCGCACACGGGGCATTGGGGATTCCTTTCGATCCCTATCTCTGTAAACTCCATAGAGAGACCATCGAAGACGAGGAAGCGCCCGACTAGCGTCTTCCCCAGCCCCAGCAGCAGCTTGATCGTCTCGATAGCCTGAATGCACCCGATCACGCCAGGCACTGCTCCCAGAACGCCTGCCTCCTGACAGCTGGGGGTTGCGTTCGCCGGCGGGGGCTCGGGGAAGAGACAGCGATAACAGGGTCCCTCGCCGGGGAGGAAGACCGAGGCCTGGCCCTCAAACTGGAGCACCGCCCCGAGCACCAGGGGCGTTCCCAGCAGGAAACAGGCGTCGCTGGCCAGGTACTTGGTGGGGAAGTTGTCGCTTCCATCAACGATCACGTCGTATGGCGAGAAGATCTCCAGGGCGTTTTCCGAGTTCAATTCCTCCTGATGGAGGATGACTTCTACGTCGGGGTTTAGCAAGCGGATTGTCTCGGCGGCCGATTCGGTCTTGGCGCGCCCCAGGCCGTTGGTGTGGTGTAGGATCTGGCGGTGCAGATTGGATAGATCCACCACGTCGCAATCCACGAAGCCCAGCGTGCCCACTCCGGCGGCCGCCAGGTAGAGCCCTGCGGGAGAGCCCAGGCCGCCCGCTCCGATGATGAGCACCTTCGAATCGAGCAATCTACGCTGCCCCTTGCCTCCCACTTTGGGTAGGATGATCTGCCGACTGTATCGTTGAATCTGGTGCTCTGTGAACCCGAACACTAGCTCACCCCTCCGTCTCCGATTCCAGCTTGCTGCTTTCCCCTCTTTCTTCGATCCTCAAGGCCACCTCCTCGATCCGGCCCTCCCGGATGCGGAATGCCCTGAGTTCGGGCTGCTCCCGATTCGCCAGGGAGATGATGAGCGAGGGGGAATCGGGGTAGAAGGCCATCTCCACGTCGATGGCGGAAGGGTGGGCCGGTCCGTCGGGGTGAGAGTGGTAGATGGCCACAATTTCCCATCCCCGTTCCTCAATGTCCATCATGGCACGAACCTGTGCCTCCGGTTCGGCGAGGTAGCGCGCGGGGCTGGATTCGGTGTTGGGGAGGGGGTAGATCCTCTCCACCTGTCCATCCCGACCTCCCAAGAGCCCGCAGGCTTCGTTAGGCGCCTCACTCCGGGCGTGGGTCACCAGCGCAGCTACCACCTCCGCTGTCAACACCAAGCCTTCGGATGTGGGGTCCATCAATCCTCCTCCTCTACCTTTCGGATAATGATGGACCAGTCGGTGGCGTTTGCCTGATGCACATCCAGTACCTCGTGACCTTCGCTGCTGACGCTGCGGGGTACGTTCTCCACCGCCGGCAGGTGGTCCACGGTGATCTCCAGTACCTTGCCTGATTCCATGGTCTCCAGGGCCAGCTTGGTCTTGACAAAGGTATATGGACAGACTTCGCCTCTGAGGTCAAGTTCCTGGTCGATTCTCATCGTCTGGCTATCCTCGCCTAGTCTTGATGGTGATGAGCTGAGTGCCTCCCCCAGAAGCTCTCGGCTCCGTCCTCGGGAGCGATCTTCTGGGCAAGGCTCAAGGACGCGGTCTGGAAAGACTGGCAACTGATCCTACCATGGAGCCTCCTCGGAAGGCAGCGAGGTTCGGCTCACTCTCCCATCCGCCATCTGGCGCGTATGCAGTGGGCTCTTGTGCTGGTTATCTCAAACGGTGCCCCACGCGGCTTCTTCCATCTTCTCGATGTAGTTATCAAGGAATTCGATCTCTGCCTCGCGGTGCTCCACCTTGGCCTCGTGGAGGTCTCGAATCGAGACACACCCTACTATCTCTTTGCCGACGAGGACGGGCAAGTGACGGATGTGGAGCTGCTTCATCAAGGCCAGGGCTTCCTCGCAAGTGTTGTCTTCGCGCAGCACCGCTACTCTTCTCGTCATGACCTCACCCACCGTTGTCGAAGCCGGGTCCATCTTCTTTGCCACGATTCGGGTCATCAGATCTCGCTCCGAGAATATCCCCACCTGTTGCGCGAGAACTCCTGGCTCGTATCCCTTCTCCAGGACGGGAACGGCTCCAATCTGATGCTCCGTCATATAGCGAGCGGCCTCCAGCACCGACTCACTTTCCAGCACGAAATACACCGGACGGCCCTCCACGATCTTCCCTACGGTCTTCTCTTTGATGTTCACTTTCCTCCTCCCCGATCCTTTCGCATCTCGCCACGACGGACGACACCGCTCACGGATTGCGCTCTCTGCGGATGCCCTTCAGATGCCATCTCCCCAAGACAAGTGTGGGAGAACGTCGTCCCATTGCCAGCTTTCGTCCAGAAGCACCACCTCCACCGGCTCGCCGCCGGTCACTCGTCTGACCCTGCGTCGGATCTGTTCGATCAGGTACCCCGCCAGGGGATAGGTGGGTGAGGTGAGCACCACGTGTACTTCTGTCCCTCGTCCGTTCCGGGCGATCTCCCTGATCAGCCCGAGATCTATGACGTTAAGGCCCGTCTCTGGGTCGATCACTCCCTCCAGCGCCTTCAGAATGTCAGCTTCTTCGATTCTGATGGGTAGCTTGCTGCTCTTCGGCCCAGGTTGTGTTGGACCGACGCCGGCAAGTGCTTCCTCCAGCTCGCGCACACAGTCCTCCAGCCAGCTTTGCCGATCTAGTACTTCGCTGAAGACGCGCAGCACTGGGTCGGGCAGCCGGCCATGCTCCAGGATATCGCCGTCGGTCATTGTCGGAGGGTCAAGCCCTGCGATGTGACCCGGCACGCCCACTACGGTCGCCCCGGGTGGGACTGACTTGATCACCACCGAGCCGGCTCCGATCCGGGCGTGATCCCCCACTGTGATCGGACCAAGCAGCGTCGCGCCGGCCCCGATGACTACGTTGTCCTCGACAGTTGGATGCCGCTTGGTCTTCTCCATGCTGGTACCACCCAGCACTACGCCCTGATACATCAGCACATCGCTGCCGATCTCTGCGGTCTCCCCGATCACCACTCCCATGCCGTGGTCAACAAAGAAGCGGCGGCCGATCCTTGCCCCTGGGTGGATCTCCACGCCGGTCAGCCAGCGGTTGAGGTGTGAAACGAGCCGCCCCAGAAGCGGAAGCCCACGGTGCCACAAGAAGTGGGCCAGCCGGTGCAGCCAGATGGCGTGCAGACCCGGATAGCAGAGAAGGACTTCCCATAGGGTCCTGGCCGCCGGGTCCTTCGCGAAAACGGTCTGAACGTCCTCTCTCACCCGCTCGAACATTTCGCTCTCAAGATGCCTCCTCCTCAAGCGTGTCGAAAAGCCGCGCGCTTAGATAGCGCTCGCCGGTGTCGGGCAGAATGATCACTACGAGCGATCCGGCATTCTCCGGTCTGGATGCCACCTGCAGAGCCGCGTAGGCAGCCGCGCCAGAGGAGATACCGGCCAGAATGCCCTCCTCTTTCGCCAGGCGACGCGCCATGTCTGCTGCATCCTCGTCCCTTACCTGGATCACCTCATCTATCAGATCCACGTCCAGTACGTCCGGCACGAAGCCTGCGCCGATGCCCTGGATCTTGTGGGGGCCGGGTTCGCCGCCGGAGAGGACCGGTGAGGCGGCAGGCTCGACGACGACCACGTGGCAGCCAGGCTTGCGGCTCTTCATCACCGCGGCGACACCGGTGATGGTCCCGCCAGTGCCCACGCCTGCGACGACGATATCCACCTCGCCGTCCGTATCCCGCCAGATCTCCTCGGCTGTGGTGCGCCGATGGATGGCCGGATTGGCCGGGTTCTTGAACTGCTGAGGGATGAAGTAACGGGGGTCCTCCGCGGCCAATTCCTCAGCCCTCTCCACCGCGCCCGGCATCCCTTCCTCGCCCGGCGTCAGAATCAACTTCGCTCCCAGTGCGTGCAGCAGACGACGACGCTCCAGACTCATCGTATCGGGCATTGTCAGGACGAGCTCATAACCCTTGGCCGCACACACGAAGGCCAGGCCGATGCCTGTATTGCCGCTCGTCGGCTCCAGGATGATGGTCTCCTCCTTCATCAGGGCGGCCTGTTCTGCAGCCTCGATCATGCTCGCGGCGATGCGGTCCTTCACGCTTCCCAAAGGGTTAAAGGACTCCAGCTTGGCCACCACTGTGGCCTGCAGGCCCTCTGTTAAGCGGTTCAGTCTCACCAGCGGCGTGTCCCCAATGGTTTGCGTGATGTCTTGGTAGATGTTGCTCATCTCATTGCTCCACCCGATCGGGTTGGGCCAATTGGCGTGCTCTTTCGCACAGGTCCTCCAGCGTGATCGAATCAAGGAACTCTGCCATTGTTCGCGATAGCTGCTTCCAAAGCATGTGAGCCACGCATCCGTCCACGCGACTGCAGGGTGCCTCCTTGCTTGGGATGGCGCACGGTACCGGTGCGATGGGGCCTTCGGCTGCCCGCACCACGTCGCCAACGCGGATCGCCGCCGCGTCGCGGGTCAGGACATAGCCTCCACCTCGCCCCTTGATCCCCTCCACCAGCCCTGCCTCGCGGAGCTGGCGGAACAGCTGGGCAACGTAGTCGGCCGATATGCTCTGACGCTCGGCGATGTCGCGGCGAGCGACGGGTCCTTCCTCGCTGTGCATAGCCAGGTCCACCATCGCCCGCAGCGCATATCGGCCCCGCGTTGACATCTGCATCATGTATCCTCCCGTGCGAGAAGTGTACATCAGTTGAGTAATTTTGTCAACTATTTTCGTTGCTTCGTACCAGGTGTCAGGACTCTGATTCGCCTGCGCGCAGGCACGAGATGCCCTTCGGAGCGGGAGGGTTGCCCTCCTCAGGCGTTCTGCTATACTGGATCACGCCCTGGGTTGAAGGGAAGCGGCCTGAGGATTCGAAATCCGGGCAAGCCAGACAAGGAGTGAAAAGATGGACGAAGAGAGAGTCCGGGTAGAGGAGTATGAAGTCAGCGGTGAGAAGCTTCTTGCCAAGGTCAAAGAGTTGGTGCGTGAGGGCAACATTCGCCGTATCATCATCAAGGACGGGAAGGGCAGAACCCTGGTCGAGGTCCCGCTCACGCTCGGCGTGGTCGGCGCTGTGCTTGCACCGGTCTGGGCGGCGATCGGGGCGATCGCGGCGCTGGCGACAAACTGTACAATCCTTGTGGAAAGGATTGAAGAGCCGGAGGAGGGACGCGAGGTTGGTTCGTAGTCGCCTGCTGGGTTTCTCCCTCAACCGAGTGGGAAGGCTGCCGCAGCGCCGGGGTGCGTGAACAGGCGGAGCGAACGAAATCCCCTGGTACGGCTCCGTCGCCGTGCAGGTAGTCGTTCTGTGCTGGGGCGATTCCCTCATCCGTCTGGATTCGATCGAGGGTGGGCTGCAAGATTCAGGGGGCGTGCCTTGAGGCGGGTGGGGGAGAAGGATGTGGTGGAAGTGTCCTTGCTCGCCGTTGACCTTGACGGTACGTTGCTGACGAGCGAGGGGATCCCGGCTCCTCGGAGTGCCGCTCTGCTCAAGCGTGTGGCGCAAGACGGTGTCCACGTTGTGCTGGCGACCGCGCGCAATCCCGACTCGGTCCGACCGCTCTGTTACCTGCTTGAGTTGGACGGTCCGATGATCTGCACAAACGGAGCCCAGGTGTGGGGCTCGCCGGACGGTCCTGTGTGGCTCCTTCGCTGCATTCCCCTGCACATCGCGCTGGCGATCGCCGAATGGGCGGATGCGCATGCTATCGAGTTGAGCACCACGATTGGGTCAACGATCTACTGGCGACGACGTCCGGGGCAGGCACTCGGCCAGATTGCTGCTAGCAGAATGGTTGTGCCGACGAACGCGGACGCCATCGTCGACGAGCCGACGGCAATCTTGGTGCATGAGCCTGAAGGCATTGATGGGATTCGCTCACTCTGTCAATCCGCCTTCCCCGGGCAGTGTTGCACTCAGACCTACTATGACCGCGATGGAACAGCGCGTTCACTGGGCGTCTATGCGCCCAATACGGACAAAGGTCTGGCGCTCGGCTGTGTGCTTGACCGGCTTGGTGTGAAGAGAGAGCAGGTCGTGGTGATTGGAGACGATATCAGTGATCTGCGGATGTTTCCCTATGCGCGGGTACGAGTCGCGATGGGCAACGCCCGGCGCGAGGTGAAGCGGCGCGCCACTGTGGTGGCTCCGAGCAATGACGAAGAGGGCGTCGCCTGGGCTGTGGAGACGTTTGTGCTCTGATACGCCTGACGGGTCTTGTTGAGGTAGGTGGAAATGGAATTGTCGGTTCACGTACTCGACCCGCCTGACCCTGCTCCCCTGGCCCGGTTGCGCGCCGAGCTCCGGCCGAGCGTGAAGCTCACCGTCGGCGCCAATCTCCCCAAGCGTGCCGACTACCATATCTTGGTCGCTGGTCGACCCAAGCGCGAGCACATCACCGCCAGTCCCAGGTTGGGCGTGCTCGTCATTCCCTGGGCAGGTGTACCCGAGAAGACGCGTGAACTGATGCTCGGTTTTCCCCACGTAACCGTCCATAATCTGCACCACAACGCCGCCGCAGCTGCTGAGATGGCCATAGCCCTGCTCCTCGCCGCGGCGAAGTTCATCGTGCCCATTGACGGGACCTTTCGCAGCCACGATTGGACCCCTCGCTACAAACCCAATCCGGCCGTCCTGATGGAGGGCAAGACCGCGCTGCTACTGGGCTACGGCGCGATCGGGGGGCGCGTGGCCCGCATGTGTCGGGGATTGGGCATGAAGGTGATTGCCATCCGCCGGCATGCTTCTGTCCCGTCGGGCGAAGCTCTTGCCGAGATCCACCCACCGGCTGCGCTTCACAGCCTGCTCCCTCGGGCCGATGTCCTCATGATCTGTCTACCCCACACCCCGGAGACGGAAGGCCTCATTGGTGAGGAGGAACTTGCGCTGCTGCCCGCCGACGCTGTGCTGGTAAACGTGGGGCGCGGCCCAATTGTGGACGAACCGGCCCTCTACCACGCCCTCCACGGCGGCACGCTCTACGCCGCTGGTTTGGATGTCTGGTACAATTACCCGGCCGATGAAGACGCCCGATCACATACGCCGCCCTCAGCCTACCCCTTCAACGGGCTGAAAAACGTCGTGATGAGCCCGCACCGGGCAGGAGGCTCCAAGGCGACGGAGACGCGGCGGATGGAGCGCCTGGCGGCGTTGCTCAACACGGCGGCGATGGGCGAGCCGATGCCGAATAGGGTCGATCTTCGGGCTGGATACTGATCCATCTGGGGCAAGGTACCATCTTGCCCTTCATTGGCAGTTCGAGGTGGTGTGGGAATGTCTGCAGCTAGCTGCCTTGTCTACCTGGAGATTGCCGAAGACGGTGAGTGCATAGCGCACGTGTTCGATCCTCCCGGCTGCATCATCCGTGCCCCGACGCGCAGCGAGGCCCTGAGTCGAGTGCCTGAAGCCATTTCTGAGACTTTCGCCTGGCTTCGCCGCCACGGCGAACCGGTTCCGGCGGAGAGTGAGCCGTTCGAAGTTGTCGTCGGCGGCGAGAGTTCTGGTTCAGGCCCCTTCGATCCCGGCGATCCGGCCGCCCTGTTCGCACCAGACCGTAAGCCTCTCACCTCTGAGGAGATGGAGCGTCATCTTCGCCTCATGAGCTATGCCCGCGACGATCTCCTGGCCCTGGTGCGTGACTTGCCTCGCGAGATCCTGAGCTGGCGGCCTGATCCTGGCTCCTTCACCATCCGCCGCCTGCTGCGTCACGTCGCGCATGCTGAGAAATGGTATGTCTCTCGGCTGGTCTCTCCGGTGAGTTCGCCCCAGGAGTGGGAACAGGACCAGGAGCTTCCCGTCCTTGAGTATCTTGGGGTGGAGCGGCGCGCTGTCGTGACCCGGCTGCGGCAGCTCACCGAGGAGGAGCGGACTGGTCTCTTCTACCCCAGTCACTGGACCGAGCATCCCGATGAGCCGTGGACGGCGCGGAAGGTCCTCCGCCGTCTGCTGGAGCACGAACGGGAGCACACGGCGCAGCTTCGCAGGATCCTTGCTGCTCGCCGCCGTCATCTATTGTCTTTCCTGGCCGCGGAACGGGCTGAGTTGCTGTGGCAGGTCACCGACCTTGATGAAGGGGTGCTTACCGAGTTGCTGGTGCTTGACGATGGTGGCTGGACGGCCAAGGATCTGCTCGCTCACATTGCGGCGTGGGATCGCTGGGAAAGTCGGGAGATGAAGCGTATGTCGACCGGCGATCCCCCCCAGCTTGCGGCAGTGGATGATATGGACGCCTTCAACGCCGCCGTTGTGGCTGACTGGCGGGAGCGCTCCTTGGGCGAGGTGCTGACCGAGTTGACTGATGCCCGTGCAGCATTGGTGACCTGGCTGCAGAGGTTGCCCGACGAGGAATTCTTCCGACGACGACCTTTCCGTGACTGGGATTGGTCTTTCCCCAACTGTATGGAGATCCAGGCGAAACATGACGCCGAACACGCCGCGCAGATCGCCTCCTGGCGCAAGGGTGGGGGACTGGGGGAAGAGATCGGCCCCAAGGCTGTCTTGCTCGCTGCTTTGGACGCCGCCCGCGAGGAACTGTTGACCGCTGCCGCGCTGGTTCCGCCCCGGCACCGCGCCTCGCATGCCGTGTGCGGAGAGTGGACACTTAGGGATGTAGTGGGACACGTCGCCGACTGGGAGTGGGTGGCCGTGGAGGGCCTGCGCCACAGAATCGAGGGTCGCCCGCTTCGCGTCGAGCGGGTCACTGACATCGAAGCCTGGAACTGGGAACATGTCGAAGCCCGACGCGATCAGCGATGGGGGGACGTTTCGGATGACCTGCGCGCCGCACGCGAGGCGCTCTTGGAGATCATGGAGAAGGTGAGCCAGGTTGATTTGACCCGCTCTTTCACTTTCCCGTGGGGGCCGAGCGGTACCCTGTATCAGTGGGTGCGAATCTTCGTGGCGCACGATCGCGAGCACGCTGAGGGAGTGCGAGATGCGGGGGAAATCGAGTAGAGAGCAGAAATCTCGTCCGGACTGGGAGGGAATAGCCGTGTTGTGCAGGAGCGCGGATGGGCAGTCCGTTCTGATGGTCCTGCAGGGAGGTCCACACGAGGAGCCTGCGTGGGCGGTGCCGGGGGGTTCTATTGAGGTTGGGGAAAGACCGCGGCAGGCCGCTGTGCGCGAGGCAAGGGAGGAGACCGGACTGGATCTCCGTGTCACACATCCCTATGAGGTGATCGAAGGGGCAAGGGAGTACGGCGCTTACCGGGTGCACTACTTCGTGGCTGAGGTCGCGGGCGGCGAGAAGGACGTGGTCGACCCCAATGGCCTGATCCACCGCGTGAGATGGATTCCTGCTGATGCGCTGTCCAATCTGCGCCTCAGCCATGAGGATCAGAGGCATATCCTGCTTGAGTTCATGGAGGTATCGCGATGAACCCCGAAGCCGAAAGGCGAGAACTGTTGGATCAGATCAGACAGCATGCCGATCCCAGACATCAAGAGGGGATGAGTATGGCGGTCCCCACGGGTCTCAAGATATACGGTGTGCGCGTGCCCGATCTGCGGGAGATCGCCCGAACGTGGCAGCGTGCTCACAAAGACGTCGCCCGCGGGGATCTGATGGCGGTGCTGGACGTGCTGTGGGAGGGGCAGTCGCGTGAGGAGCGGCTGCTCGTCATCTACTTGCTCGGGCGGTATAAGCGATGGATTCCGGATCTGACCTGGGACTACTTCGAGCGTTGGCGGCGGGACCTGGACAACTGGGAGGTGACCGACGGGCTGGCCCAATGGGTGTTGAGCCCCTGGCTGCTAGCTGACCCCAAGCGCAGGTTGGATCGTCTATGGGATCTGATCGACGACAAGGATGTGTGGAGCCGCCGGCTGGGCTTGGTGAGCACAGTTCCCGTGAACCGGAGCCGCAAGGAGCTCACGATTCCTGATCTCACGCTCGAGTTGGTGGACCGGGTCAAGGAGGAGCGAGACGGCATGATCACCAAGGCTGTCTCCTGGGCGCTGCGAGAGATGACTAAGACGCACCCAGAGCGCGTGAGCGCCTACCTGGAGGAGAACCGCGACCTCCTGGCCGCTCACGTCGTTCGCGAGGTCGATAACAAACTCCAGACCGGGCTGAAGAGTGGGAAGGTCAAGGGATGACGGATTCGACATCGTGGTCCATCGCACAGTATTACGATCGGCAGCCTGAGCGAGAGTGGGAGCGCCTGGAGCGACACCGCACCGAGTTCGCTTTGACCCTACGCACGCTGGCTGACCATCTTCCCTCGCCTCCCGCGCGGGTACTGGACTGTGGAGGCGGCCCCGGTCGGTACGCCATCGAATTGGCCCGTCGGGGGTACGATGTTGTCCTCTTCGACATCTCGACCGGTAACCTCCGCTTGGCCCGAGAGAAGGCTGTTGAGGCTGGGGTGACGCTGGCGGCTTTCGAGGAGGGTACCGCCACCGATCTCTCTCGCTTCCCAGACGGGGTGTTCGATGCCGTTCTGCTTATGGGGCCCCTCTACCACTTGCTGCGGGAGGAGGAACGGGAGCTGGCGCTGGCGGAAGCGCACCGCGTGCTGACTCCCGGCGGAGCTCTCTTCGCTGCTTTTCTCTCCCGCTACGCTGTGCTCCGCTGGGCCGCCGCCCACGAGCCCGCTTGGCCGGTCGAGAATCCGCAGCCCCTGGAGACGCTCTTGACCACAGGGGTCCTGCTCCCGCGAGGTAGGGACGATTTGGAGTTCGTGGCTCACTTCGCCCATCCCACCGACGTGGTCCCACTGCTGAGAGATAAGGGCTTCGAGGTGGTGACTGTCCTGGCTGCTG